>DATANR010000025.1:0-5045 GCA_036266155.1 Gemmataceae bacterium
CCCGATAATGATTTCGAAGACATCATCGGGCCGCTTACGCGGCTCCGCTCGCCTAAGAAGCTACAGCACGTGCAAGAACGCCACGAGCTGTGCTTTCTCCTCCTTGCTCAGCTTCAATTCCAGGATGAGATTGAAGAATTCCACGGTGTCTTCCAAGGTCAGTAGCCGGCCGTCGTGCAGGAAGGGCGGCGACTCCTTGACGCCGCGCAGCGGAAACGTCTTGATTGGTCCCTGCTTGGTCGCCATCAGGCCGTTAATCATCTGCGGCTTAAAGAAGCGCTCGACCTGGAGGTCGTGCATCGTGTTGTCCGTGTAATACGGTGCCGGATGACACTCCGCGCAACGGGCCTTGTTGAAGAACAGTTTCTGTCCCTTCATCTCCGGCGTGTCGTCGCCAAACTGTTTGGGATCGAGCTTGCCGTCCCAGCCGAGCCCCGGCGCCGGTGGGAAATCGAGCAGGTTTTGGAACTCTGCCATCGTGTGGACCTGCGTGCTGCGATCGAGCCGATTCATGCCCTTGGCGCCTGCCGTCATGAGGTCGCCGTCGAAGTATGCCGCCAGCTGCTCGAACTCCGTAAAGTCCTCAACCGACTTCAACGCACGCTGTGAACCGAACAAGCGCTGGATGTTGACGCCGCGCAAGCTCGGTGTGTTGATGCGACGACGATGCTCTTGCGGACGGATGTCGCCGACAAGGTGCGTTGAGCGTGTCGTGTGGCCGTTCAGGTGGCAGTCGAGGCACGCGACACCCTGCATGCCTTGCGGATGGTTCGTCTTGCGGTCGGCCGTCGCATTGAACTGCTGCTGCGGGAACTGCGTGAGCAGGAGGCGCAGACCGTCGAGGTCCTTGCCATTCAGGATGCCGTGAAAGATTTCTTGGAAGTTCTCGATCGTGACGACCTTGCCCTGGGAAACGTCGCCGAGGTCCGGCCGCGTCGTCAGGAAGATGGCCGGCGGGAACTCGGGGAGGAACTCTTCGCGAATGTCGTAATCGAGATCGAACCGCTCGAGCCGTGCGAACTGCCGGTTCTCCTTCTTCGGAAAATCGATCTGGTGTTGCGGGAAAAGCATGCCGCCGGCCGCGTGATTCGGGTGCGGCAACGGCAGATAACCCTTGGGAAAGAGACCTTTCTCACGGATGTCAGCGGCGCTCATCTCGGCGAGCTTCTCGAAGGTCATGTCCGCTGGCAGCTTCGCGGTCGGGCCGACGGCGATCTTCTTGCCGCGTGTCATCGTGACCTTGTCGCTCAAATGCGGCGTCAAGTCGTAGCGCTCGGCCAGCAGCGCCATCTGTTTTTTGACGATGGCGTCCTTGGCCGCCTTGTCTTTCTCCATCATGTCGGCGAACGAGATTTGCCCGGCGAGTGCAGGCGCCACCTGATCGTAGCTGGTCTTGCCGACGTCCTTGGGCTTCTCGTCGGCCCCGCCGGCCGGTCGGCTGAGGAAGACGACGGTGGTCACCGCGACGGCGGCCGCGACAACGAGGGCCGTGCCGCGAGCCCGAGACTGGTGGTTCATGGTGCGTGTCCTTTCAGTGGAGAGTGAACCATCCCCGGACGCGCAATGCGTGCGCACTCCGGCTTCGAGGAATTGATAGGCGCGCTGGGGAAAACGATTCAGCGTTACACAGGTTTCCGACGTGATCAGGCTGACGCCCTCTGATCGAGGACCTGGTCGAGTTGCGTGACGCGGAGAATCTCTTTGACGGCCGGACGAACGTTCTCCAGCGTGAGCCGGCCGCCGGCCTTCAACAGTCGCCGATGCAGGCCGACGAGATGGCCGAGCACGGTGCTCGTCAAGTATTCGACATTGGCCAGGTCGAGCGACACCAACTTCGTGCCCGGCGGATCGGCCAGCGCGAGCAGTTGTTTGCCGGTCAAGTCGGCGTGGTACTCGTTCAAACTGGTGAGGTGTGCGAAGCGGGCCGTCGTGCGGTCGCCCGTGCGCGAGATTTCCATCGGGGCCGGGGCGTCGGTAGCCATGGTGGAATTCCTACAAGCCAACGGTCGAGGTCGTGTGGATCCCAAACCATTGGCGGGCGTTGAAGTTGAAACCAATTATAAGCGACTGCCGGGTCGTGTGAAGACCCGGCGGTCCAACGATCAAATTTCCTTGATGGTGAAGTCGGCGCTCGATTGCGGCAACGGGGCCGTGGGATCGAAGACAAATGTGGACGGCCACTTGATCTTGATGCTCGCCAGGTGCTTCGCAACCCCGGCTTTGACGGCAATCCCGAACGGCGTGCTCGCATTGGCCGTGTTCACCGATGACAGCGTAATCGAGCCCATGCGCGATGCGATCAGGTCGCTGTCGTCGAACGTCGGGCCGACCAGTCCATTGAAACCGTTGGCGGCAAACGAGGCGAGTTTAAAGTCGCCGCTGAACGTGCCGCCGGCAAACGGATTCGCTGGAAGGGTGGGAACAAACCCGAGCAGGATCGAGCTATGCTCGAAGGTACCCGTCTTGAACGCGCCCGCGTTGCCCGGCACGATGAAGTGCGCATTCCGCGTGCGGCCCGCGATCATGACCGGCCCGAGCAAGTTGCCCTTGGCCTCCTTGGCGGTGAGTGTGCGGCCCGGAACGATCGTCACATCGCTGCCAAAGTCGCCGCGGATTGGCGTCGCCGCTTTCGCGTCGCCCTTGACTTGCACTTTGGTGAGCGCGGCGGCCTCGATCGTTCCGTCGCCGATGCGGGCCGCGGTCAGCTTGAGCTGACTGTCCGAATCGATGGTCACGTTGTCGGCAATATCGTGCGCCGTGATCGACGTTTTCGCGTCGAACGTCCCACCGGTGAGCAGATTCACCCCATTTTTCACGTCGTGAACGACGATGGATTTGACCGCGCCACCGATCTTGATGCCGGCGCCGACGAGGTCAACGGCCTTGGCGTTCAATGATCCCAGAATGGGAGCGTTGATCGCGCCGACGGTCACCAGGCCGGCCCCGGCGCCCTTCTTGACGTTGATGTTGAGCTTGGCTTTCGCGTCGGTCCCTTGCAGATCGATCCGACTGATGTCTCCCTTGCCGTCGCCATCCGGGTCATCCAGTTGAATCGCCGCCGTGCCGGTCTTGGCCGAAAGCTTGACAGTCACCGTGTCCCCATCGGCGTCCTGGAAGGTAAAGCCGGTCTTGGCATCGATCGCCTTGAGGCCGGCCGTGTCGAACTTCGACAGCGAGACCGGTACGCCGCCGGCAACCGCCGTCAAGCTGCCGAGCGCGCCCGTGGCCGCCGGCACCGACGTGTTAACGACGCCGAACGCATCGTAGAGGGGCACGAAGCTGTCCTGGTACGTCAGGTCGCCGGCGGTCGGCGTACCGCTAAAGAAATCGGCCGGGCCGCCCTGCACGGTTGAACCGTAAAAGCTGATGCGCATATCGGGGCCGAGGTTGGGTATGTCGACCTGGAAGCCGGCCGTGGAAATGTCGCCCAGCGAGTACCACTGCGGCACACGATCCGCTCCGGACTGGCTGTCGGCAAGCCCCTTGGCGATGCCAATGTAGGTGCTGTACAGCGTGCCAAATGATTGACCGAAGCCCTGGAACATGTTCAAGATCGAGCGCAGCATCGCAATGCCGGCGCCGTTGACAAACTGACTCCCCGTCGACGAACCGAGGATGCCCGCCAGATAGGCGTGCACGTTAAGCGCCGTGCGGCCATCGGGCAGCGACTCGGCGACGCCGCGCGAGGTGTCTTCAAACGTGCCGTCTGGGCTGCGCGGCCAATAGGCGGCCATGATGTTGTTGTCGAAGGAATCATCCACGTGCGGTGAGCCGAAGCCGTGACCGAGTTCGTGGGCAATGTTCACCACGAGGCGCTTTTGCAGCGTGATATCGTCTTCCGCCGCGTATTCGGGCACCTGGCTGTATTTCTTGGTCAGCGAAAAGCCCACGGCATTTGGCGAGTTTTTGCCGTAATCCATCTGCATGTGGCCGAACGCTCCTGATCCTTCAACTACGCCCACTGTCGTGTTCGACCCGTACTGTCGAATGACGGTCGGCGGTGCTCCCGCTCCAATAGCGATCGGGTTGCTGCTGTCGCCGCCGATCATCAGGGCCATATAGTTGCCGCTCGGCGGCTGCGTCAAAACGAAGTCGATGTCGAAGTCGGCATACTTGGCGGCCACATCGGTCAAAATCGAATTGATCAAGGTCGCCCGGTTTGCAACCGATCGGATGTCCGACGGCTGAAACGCTGGTACCGACACCACTCCGCCTTGAACCGGGAAGTTGGTGAGCGTGCCCCCGTCGAAGTTGAGCCAGACCGTTTGCTTGGCCGAAATGAGCTGGAAATTGTCGACCGCCACCGCGGTGTCGCCGGTCCCATCGCCGTTACCGTGATGACCGCCCGTGACGGGCCGATCGGCGACGGTGAAGTCGAAGACAACGGAAGTCGCCCCGGCCGGAACCCGATAGTCGGCCGTGAGCGCGCCCGTCTGGGCGTGATAGATCGCATTGACCGGCGCGGCGCCCAAATACACGTCGTCATTTACATGCAATTGCACGAGGACTTCCGGGCTCCCGGCCCCGACCGGAGTCGCCAGTACGCTGAACGCGTCGTTGAATTCGTTCGTTGGGCCGGCGAATTCGTCGGTCATGAAGTTGAGGTCGAACTTGATATGGGTCACGCCAGCCGCGACCGGCACCGTCACCCGGAAGCTCTGCTGATCGCCCTTGGCGCCCTCGAGGCCGAGGTCGATGCCGAAATGCGGATAGTTGGCTGGTCGCGGCGCATACGCCTTGGTTGCGTCGCCGTTGCTCAGGATCAGGAAGTCGGCATTGGGGCCAGTGGGAAAGCCGCCGAGGCCCCCGGCGACCGCGTTGTGGGCGATGCCCATGGCGGCGAACTGGTCGCCCGTGAATTCCACGGTGGCGCCTTCGGGCAGGTCAAGGGCCCGGCTCATTGCACTCGACGGCGTTAATCGCGCTTCGAGAGTTTGCAGGATCAGCCGCGAGGGTGTTCGGCGGGACGGCATCATGTCTCCAGGGAGAAAAGCCGGCTTCGTGGCATAACATTCCGATGTTGTGCGGTCAGGCCAACACAACAT
>DATANR010000026.1:0-8949 GCA_036266155.1 Gemmataceae bacterium
TCTGACCTCTGACCTCTGACCTCTGGATCTGGGCTGGTACAGATAAAGATACTCGTAAATGTAATCGTTGGCCGTGGTCGCTTTCCGGTCGCCGTAGCCGTTGGCACGTAACTCGCGCATGGCATCGGCCACGGGCCAGCCCTCATACTCCATGCGATAGACGGCCGTCAAGGCGCCCGTGCGGTGCAGCCCGGCCATGCAGTGGATTAAGATGGGGTAATTATCCGGGTTATCGCACTCCTTGAGGAAGTCGTCGATGACCTGGGGACGCTGAGTTGGCGAGGCGGCATTGCGGGCAATCAGCCCCCGTTCTCCGGCCCACGTAAGGAACATGAAGCGGGCCCCGCATTCGGCGCACACCTGGCTCTCCGGAATGTGCGGCGCGTCCCAGTAGCCCTCGGCGAGAAGTGGGTCCGGGTATTCGTCCTGAAGGTTGATGACGAGCTTAATATGGTGTTCGCGCAATTCCTTGCGGAAAGCGTTAGCGGACAACTGCCCGCAGCGGTAGAACTTGCCCGGAGTCACCTCACGGAAGCGTTTTTCCGTGCTATAGATCATTCGATAACGCAAGGCGGGGACGCCGACGATTGCGAGCGCCAGACAGGTCGCCAGTATCCAGCGCAACCACCCCCTCATCCGAATCCCCCTGATCTTGGCATACCTCTTGCATTATCGGCGACGACCCAGTCGTTGGGAACAGGTATGGGTCATTTCCTTGAGCGTCGGAACTGCTGTATCGAGAGTGTTTGAATGTCCACTGCTACTTCGTCTGGCTTCACACAATCCGCACATTTGCTGCTTGTTCGACCGATTCGCTGGCTGCACGATGCCAACGAACGGCGACGATTGCGTCATCTTGATGAGGCATTTGCGCAAGCTCGGCTGGTTCTCGGCCAGCGCATGTTTGCGCAGGGGATCGATGATGATGAAAGCGGCGCGAAGATCGCCGCGATCAATTCCCAGCTCGCCGACGACCGGCTTTCGGGCGGCGAAGCCCAGGAACTCCGGGCCAGTCGCAACCTTCTATATGTTCGCCTCGCCGATGCCGCGCTCGAATCGGATGCTCCCCTTCCTGGGGCGGATGTCGAGTTCGAGCACGCCCTTGGCCTAAAGCGGCAATGCGATGCCGCCCGAGCGCACACGTTTGCGTAAGCGCCGGCCTCGCCAGTTGTCAAGCGGTCTTTCTTTCTCGGACGGCCGGGGGTATACCCCGCCACCTCTCTTTTCACAAGAGCGAGAAGGGCCAAAGCCTTGTTGTTCGTGCGCGTAACTTTCGGCATTGCGATCGCGATGGCGATTCCCCTGATCCCGACGGTTTACGCAAGCCAGCGTCTCACGTCGTGGCGACATTTTCATGTCGTCGAAGAGGGCCATCTCTACCGCAGCGGCCAACTCACCCCTGACGTACTCGACCGGGTCATTCATGACCACAAAATTAAGATCATTGTCTGCCTGAGAAACCTGGCTCGCGAAGGCGACAATCGGCTAGAGAATTCCGAAGAGCTGTGGTGTGCGGCCCGAGGCATCGACTATGTTCGCTTGAACCCAGCGGACTGGAACACGGAAGGCGGACGGGCCAATCTGGAAGCCTTCCTTCACACGGTTAAGAACTCACGCGACGGCGCGATCTTGATTCACTGTTTTGCGGGCCTCCATCGTACGGGCGTCTATTGCGCAATCT
Organism: Gemmataceae bacterium; assembly: GCA_036266155.1. Lineage (GTDB taxonomy): Bacteria > Planctomycetota > Planctomycetia > Gemmatales > Gemmataceae > SIAJ01. The sequence continues at coordinate 1,682 of DATANR010000026.1, forward strand.
TCCGCATGGAGTGTGAAGGCTGGTCGAATGACGAAGCGATCGCCGAGATGTACGCGATTGGCTACTTTCAGGAAGATCCGTCGGCGTTGCAGTTCCTGAGAAGTTATGTTCCTCGCGGGGCACGGTTCGCGCGACGGTAAGCAGTTGGCCTTTCGCGCGACCCCGACTGAGTAGGTCCGCCGAGCCCCGGCGGACCAGGCGGGCGTTCCAGTACGTAAGTCGAATGGTTGAGACTCCGAACCCGCTGCTTTCGGGGCTCTCGTCGCCGGAACACGCGCTCGGTCCGCCTCGGCTCGGCGGACCTACCCAGAACTCCATCAATCCTTCCCCTTGACCCGCCTAAACACCCAGATCGTCGTCGGCTTGTCGGCGGTCGATTCGAATTCCTTCGGCCGGTCGCGGTCGCCCGTGACCAGGCATAAAGTCAGTGTGTCCCCCTCGACCTTGTAAATTCCGCGCCAATTCGCCGGCACCCGCCCGACAGGCCCCATGTGAATGTCAATGGTGGCCGGGCTCTGGCGCGGATTGATCACAAAGCTTTTTCCCCCGCCGCTGCCCTGGCGACCGCCATAGGTGTATTCCCATCCCCCGTCTGGCGAGAACATCTGGTGGTGCGCTTCGTGGTCCGGCGCCACGGACATCCCAGCTTCCGTGTGTCCGACGCGGAGCCATTCGCCGAACATTGCCGGCTCTTTCGGCGGCGGGTCCTTGAGGGCGGGGGCGGCCGACAAATTCGCGGTCGCCAGGAATAGCATCCAGGCAATTGGCCAGAAGCGTGCCATGTCACGTCTCCTTCTTGCGCTTCATTGATATGCGGTCAAAAGCGTCGCGGCCCGCGAGGCTTTACTCCCCCTCTCCGCTTCGGAGAGGGGGTTAGGGGGAGAGGTTTCCGGCGGCCCGAGCAAAGACCTCTCCCCCTAACCCCCTCTCCGAAGCGGAGAGGGGGAACAAAACAATGGGAAACGGGCGAAGCCCGCCCTGAGTTACTCCTTCCCCGCATCGACATCGACCTGAACGGCCTGCAGCACCTCGTTGGTCTCGTCATTCTGCACGAAAGCGACGACACGAAGGTTTTTCAGGGCCATCGGGCGATTCGAGAAGCTGAAGTCGGCGCCTTGTTTCTTCAAGTCGGCAGCGAAGTCGTCCAGAAACTTGATGTTGGTCGTGCGAACTTCATCGAGCTTGACTGTCACGGACTGCTCGGCTGCGGCCTTGGTCAGTGGGAAGCCTTTCGGGCCACCCGGCATCGCGCGAACGACCGAATGATGGTAGCGAATGCCGTTACCACCCTGGAAGCGAACGCGTTCTTCGGCAAGAGCGAAGCGCAGCGCGACCTTGTCGCCCGGCTTGGCCAGGTCGGCGACGTTCGCCTTGATCGTGAGTTCGTCGCCCTTGAGAGCGGCCGTGGCCGTCAATTTGACGGTGGCCGGCTTCTCCAACAATTCGTCGATTGTTTCGCGGTAGGCCTGATATTTCAACTTCGCCATCTTGGGCGCCGCCCCGCCGCCGGAGCCATCCATCTTGCCGTTGATGAAGAGCTGTGGAGTTGATTTGTCGTCGTCCTTCTTGTCGTAGAAATCCATTCGAGCCGATCCGTCCTTGGACACCAGCGGGTCGGGGCCAGGGATGTGCGCGTGATATTGCAGCAGAATCACGTCGGCCGGTTTGTATGTGCGGCCCAGCGAGTCAAACGCGAGGTCAACGGACACACAGGGCGAGCACTCGACGCCGGTGAACAGTTCGACGAGCACGGCACGATCGCTCTTGCCCTTGCGCCCCTTGAATTCATCCGGTTTGAACGGCGGCATCGTCTTCGCGTATTCGGCATAGTCACGCGGCTCCAACTTCGCAACGCGACCTTCGACTTCCTTGGCGTCGGCGTCCTTCTTGGCTTTGCGCAATACGCGTGCCAGCGTGTCGAGCGTTTGAAGCTGCGTGGCAATATCGTCGGTCCGGGTCATGAGCCGTTCGCCCTGACGCGCTTGCTCGACGGCGATGGCGGCAAATGGTTCTTGATCAGCCAAAACGTCGGCGAGGCGAAAGGCGACGGTGCGCTGCCAGCGGCTGCCATAAGCCTCCGCCATCTTGGCGGCCTTGTCGGCATAGGCACGCACGTCTTCAACCTTGAGTTTCTTGGCGGCTGCTTGCGCGATCACTGGGAACAGGTTGTTGAAGAAGTCAACGGGATTTTCGGCCATGTCCAGGTTCTCACGCGAAGCTGCGAATTTGTCCTTCGTGAGACTTTTCAAACTCGACGGGACAAGATCGACGAGCACCATGTCGCCGCCGAGGTCGAGGCTGCCCTTCACACGCTTGCCGCTCACTTTGCCGTCGAAGGACCAGTTATTCGGCCCGAACTTGATTGAGAATTTGACGCTATCGTCCTTGACAGTCAGCTCGACTGCCGGCTCCGCGCCGAGCGGTGGTGAACTATCCAGGAAATCGCCAACCCATTTGCCCTCGGATTCGCTGAACATGAAGAGAAGCGACAGGTTCACTTCGCCGCGCTGCGTCTGGACGGGAAACGTGGCACGCCACGTCCCGGCCGGTGGGTCCGCGGCCAACGCGGGAAAGCTGGCCGCGAGCACGATGAGCCCCGTCAAGAGGGGGGCGTGAAAACGGGGCATGATGTGAATTCCTTTCGGGCGCGGGTGAGGCCGAACGTGTAATGGATTGGCGTGAATTTTACGTGAACCGTGCGGCGTTACGATACGTTTTTCGCACTGCCGTTGCCACTTGTTCAATGGCGGCCTCTTCGAGGGCCAGCACCGGATGATGGAGTGCAACGACGTCGCGGCCCGCGTTTTCCGCGTTGGAAAGAGGCCCGGCCGCTCTGTAACGACTCGCGGCACGGCCGACGTGCAGAGCGCGAAAGCCGGCATCGAAGGCGATCCCCTCGGCACGCATCGCTTTGATGAACAGATCGCGGGACAGTCCGAAGGCGGTCGCGTCGAAATGGAATCCGAGCTTGTAAAACGCCGGTCGACTATCCGGCGGCGGCGGGCCGATTGCTTGCAGTCCCGGAATGTCGGCGATTTGGCCGAGCAATTGCCGCACGCCCCGTGCGCGAAATTCGTTCATGCCGGGTAGATTTCGCAATTGCGCGACTAACACGCAGGCTTGCAACTCGCTGAGCGCCGCCCATTGTTGCACGCCGCGGCCAAGCAAAAGACGCATCCGTTGATGCAACTCGGCGTTCGCCGTCAAAAGGGCGCCGCCGCGACCCGCGGTGAGCAGCTTCGAACCCCCGAAGCTGAGGACGCCAATGTCGCCCGATGTGCCAGCCGGCCGGCACTCGACAATCGCGCCCGTCGCCTGACATGCGTCTTCGACGACGGGAATGTTCCGTGCGGCAGCAATCGCAAGCACGGATTTCATGGAGACAATGCCGCCGTGCAAATGGCTAACGAGGATCGCCCTCGTCGCGGGACCTATGGCGGCATCGAGCGCGGCCGGATCGAGGCCGGCGGAGCTTGGCGAAACGTCAACGAGGACCGGCCGAGCACCGATGTTGTGAATGGTGAGAAACGTGGGCTCGAAGTCGTAGGCCGCGAGGATCACCTCATCGCTTGGTCCGACGCCAACTGCTTTGAGAGCAACTTCGACCGCAAGAGTGCCGCTCGCACAGGTCAGCGCGTGCGGCACGCCGTGAAACGCGGCAAGGAGTTCTTCGAGGCGGGCCACGTTGGCGCCGAGATATTTGCCCCACGAGCCATTCGCAATCGCCGCATTAAGTGCCGCCGCTACGTCCGCATCCGGCGCCGGCCAATCGGGCGGGCCTTCGGGGCGCACCGGACTGCCGCCCAATAGTGCTGGTATCATTTGGTCGATGGTCATTATGTTTCAGACTATTGCATGCACCGAAAATGCGTTGCATTTCAATGCCGCCCGCTGCGAGTTCACCGCGGGTGGCAGTTTCATTTCGTCCAGAATTGAGAGATGGCCAAACAGATACCGGGGTTGACCATCTCTGCTTGAGTTCTTGCGCCCATGTCATTACGGGCAAAGGAGATGGGATGAAAAACCGAAATCTCAATTGTAGCGCTACAAGCATTAGTAATGGCGCGCGTCGTGGCGTTCTATGATTGGCGCTTTTTGAATTTGCGTCTGCCGGTTATGACCCGCCGGGCCGGACTACCTCACGTTTGCCGGTTGCAAATGATTCAGCCGTCAGACCTGTCGCATGACTTCGAATTGTGATCGCACCGTCAGGCCAAGTCATCCAAAAGGGGATGCCGCGTCGTTTGTAAGTGGCGGACGCTTTGCCGGCGTCGTTGCGTCCCTGGCTCGAAACGACGAAGCGCGGATGCGCCCAGTCGGCCAGCACATCCGCCTGGCCGGCGGCCGATCCATGATGTGGGGCCATCAGCACGTCGATGGCCGGCGTTGGTCGCGCGATCACCGCATCGAGGCCAACCCCTTCGAGGTCGCCAGTGAGCAAGATCGCATGCCCGCGATGGCGCAACAACAGCACGAGGCTGCGCACGTTCTCCACGCCGTCGGGGCCGGAAGCCGGGGGATGCAGGACTTCAATATCCGTGTCGCCCGCGACGAATCGGTCGCCGGTTTGGGCGCGGCGTATCGGGACGTGGTGGCGCTCAATCGTTTCAAGCGTCGCGCGCACGGCGTCCGTAGGCTTGTCGGGAAAAGTCGACGTGACAGTAATCTGGCCGACGGCGAACCGATCGAGCAACGCTGCCACACCACTGAAGTGGTCGAGATCGGCATGCGACAAGAAGATCTCATCGATGCGGCGAATGCCGCGCGACCAGAGAAACGGGGCAATGAGGCGACGTGTGACGTCCGCGCTGTCCGCACTTCCGGAGTCGTACAGCATGACGCGGCCGTCCGGCGTTTCGATGACCGTGCAGCCGCCATGGCCGACCGCGACGAAGGTGACGCGCAATTCGTCAGGTGTTCCGCGAGCAAACCCTGCAATTAGCCCCAGCGCGAACCAGATTCCCAATGCGAGCGGGAACAACCAGCGCCGTCGCAGTTCCGGGACCACGCGCACGCGCTCGGGCACTCCCGATAGAAGTGCGTAGCCACCGATCGCATAAAAGCCGACCACCCACCACGTGGGCACTGAACCGACGTACCAAACGCCGCCCGGCAAATGTTCCGCCGCGGAAACGAGCGCATCACACAGGGCGATGGATTGGCCGGCCGCCCACGCCAACGGAACGGCGAATGGACCAAGCGGCCACAAGAGCATCAACAAAAAGCCGGCAACGAGCGCGATCGTGGTCAGCATGATCGCCGGCGGGCCGATGAGAATGCCGGCGGGTGAAATCAGGTTTTGCCAAGACGCGATGAGCGGCGCTGTGCCGACGCTGAGCACGGCAGTGATCAAGTACGCTCGGCGAATGGTGCGCCCAATCGTGCGGATCAGCCGGATGAAAACGGGCCGGGCCTCGTCAATTAACAATTCCATCGGCGTTGGTTCTCGCGGCGGAAACCAGCGCGGAATGCCCCAAATGAGGATAATCATTTGGACGAAAAAGTAAGATAGGTGAAGACCTCGTCTCTTTTAGCCCCTCAATTTGTGCACTACGGGACTGCTTCAGACACCCTGGCAATCCAGGTGCAGAAAACCCACTTGCTTGTCATACGGCGCTTCGGTCGATGTGACGTCGATGTGACCGAAGCCAACTCGGTCACTATTCTCATGAGCCAACCGGGGCTAGAGAACTACTTCACAGTTTGCGAGGCTCTGATTCAGGTGCCAAAGCGGCGCAAGGGCTAGTCCGCGGCCTAGCCGCCGGCTTTCACGAGATAGGCAGCGAAGCGAAGTTCGATGGCATTGCGTTTTCGGCTTGGCATGAGGGCCTCCCAAGAGGCATGGACGCAACCTCGGCAAGTGCCAACTCTTCAGGAATTTCCAGAGGTTGTCTCAGGTCGGGGCCTCCAAGGGCACCTTACAGGGGAGCACGGGCTAGCAGGCATCGCGCCACGGGTCTGTGCTGCAGCAGTGCGAGATTCGTCCATGCTAACGCACCGTCGCCTTGCAGTCATCATCACCATGTCCGAGAACCGGGACCAGGGGCCGGAGCGATCTCTGAGTACCTGGATGTGTTCTACGATGAAGTCCGCTGACGCCATTCCGAGCCGCGATCGCGGACCCTTCGCCCGCGAAGCGATGCTGCGAGCTAGTTTGGGCTACAGAGTTGCGGCGGGCCCGCCGGTTAGCTTTTTCGCCCATCGCGTTCAGACGTCCGGCTCGCCGCCTTGCGCCGACACTGGACCGTTCTCGCGATATGATGGAGGAGGTTACCTTGGCGTGAACAGCTTCGTGAACCAACCAGATCTACGCCGCCTCTCCCAGGAGCGCATCGAGGACGCGCGGGCAGGCCGGGTTCGTTGTGCAGCCGAAGCGTTGCATCGTCCAGCGGACATTCGGCTGGCTGAACCGATCGCGGCGGTTGTCGAAGGACTACGAGCGGACGATCGCCAGCAGCGAAGCATTCATTAAGGTGGCTATGATTCATCTGATGGTCCGCCGCCTGTGTTGAAATCTATGTTTTTGGACACGCTCTGAGACAACATCCGGAGAAACTTCGATGGCGAATGCGCACCCGTACTACTTGGTTTGGACTGGCCACCTCAACATGGGGGACACGCCCGGGGTTTTCATGGACTCTCAGTTCGTCGGGCTTCTACTCCAGATCCCGATCACGATCACTTACACGCCCGGCGGGGACGCCAAGTTCCTGCTCATGACGACGGACGTTGAGATCTTCACAGGGATGAAGCACGCGGTTTACTGGGACTGGGCGCCGGGCACAGCTTTACCAACCCCCGTCGGATACATCGACGACACCGACCCAATACCCGGCCGGCGGGAGTACCACTTGCTCACGGTACCGGCCGCCGGCGCCACGAAGGGGCCGCATACGATCACCCTCCACGTCAACCCGAAGGCCGCAGAAGGAATGCGCGACGACTTTGTCCTCCGGCGGATTGAAGCGGGGGACACGATCGGCGTGAAGATCGGCTGGTGAGGTGACTATCGTGGATCAGCAAAGTGGACGTGCCGTTAATTACTTTGGCGACGTTCGCATGTGGTCTTCGATGGGGGCGAAGCGGAATGGCCACTCGGTGGTGTTCGAGGCCCACGATGCCCTTGGGCTGTCGGAGGCGACTGGACGGTGAACGATCCGGCCGAGGGACACGGATGCGCGCAAGGAGGACCCGGGGCAGCCGTTCTGTCGCCTGCGCCAACTATTCACGATCTACGGCGTCCGGACGATCGAGTTCGACGTGAGTTC
>DATANR010000027.1:0-5025 GCA_036266155.1 Gemmataceae bacterium
CCGAAAAGAAAGAAAGCGGCGATTGCTCGCCGCACTTCAAGGTTGTCAACTTAGCGTTGCAGTTGCGGGGTGGCGAAGCGGTTGGTCAAGCCGCGGAGCAAGAATTCGAGGCCGCAGACGACCGCGACGACCATGAGGCCAATGCCGACGAAAGAAAGCGAATTAAGGATTTGATCGAGCATCATGCTCTCCCGGTTTGAATGTTTCCTACTTCTTATTCGAGGGACGCAGGGAGCGATTGGATTTGCGCTCCCACTCAAAAAGCCCGCGTTTTGTAGGAATTACAAGCCGCGTCAGGCAAGCAGGCCACGCACGACCTCGCCGCTCACATCCGTGAGTCGATAGTCGCGGCCCGCGTGACGGTAGGTCAGCTTCTCGTGATCCAGGCCCATCAAATGCAGAATCGTGGCGTGAAAATCGTGAACATGTACCGGTTTTTCCACCGCCCGGATACCATGCTCGTCGGTCGCCCCGTGGACGATGCCGCGTTTGACGCCGGCGCCGGCCAACCATGAACTGAACGCCCAGTTATGGTGCTCGCGACCCGGATTGTCGGCCGTGTTGTTGAACGGCGTCCGCCCGAACTCGGAGGTCCAGACGACGAGCACGTCATCGAAGAGGCCGCGCCGCTTCAGATCTTGAATGAGCCCCGCCATCGGCTGATCGACCTGTGGCGCGAGCTTGCCATGCTCAGCCATGTTGCCGTGCGAGTCCCAGTTGCCGCTCGACCCCGTGTGGATCAGTTCGACGAAGCGCACGCCGTTCTCGACCAGTCGCCGCGCGACCAGGCACTGCCAGCCGAAGCCGTCCTGCTGGCCGCGCTTGAGGCCGTAGAGGGCCAACGTTTCTTCCGACTCCTTGGACAAGTCGAGCGCCGCCGGCATCTCGGCCTGCATCCCGGCCGCGGTCTCGAATGAGCGAATGCGGGCGGCTAGGTCCGCGTCCTCCGGTCGCGTTGCCAGATGACTTTCGTTGAACGCCTTCAGTGCATCCAGTTCGAGCTGCTGCCGCTTGTCCGTCGGCACGCGACGAGCCAGGTTCGCGACCGGCTCCTTGCCCGGCACGACGCGCGTCCCCTGATGCGAGCCCGGCAAAAAGTCCGAAGCCCACACCTGCGTGCCCGCATACGGCATCTGCGGTGCCAGCACGATGAACGACGGCAGGTTGCGGTTCACCGTGCCGAGTCCATAGCTCAGCCACGAGCCGATGCTCGGCCGGGCGAACGAGAACGAACCCGTGTGCATGCCGAGCGTGGCGTTGTAGTGGTTTGAATGGCTCGTGTGCATCGAGCGGATCAGGGCGATGTCATCCACCTGCTCGGCCACGCGTGGGAACAGCTCGCTCACCTCCGTTCCGGACTTCCCATGTGGAGCAAACTTCCAGTTCGGTTTCTTGAGAAAGAGTTTTTCGTAACCCGGCCGATTGCGTGCCTCCGGATGATCGAACACGACTTGCTTGCCATGGTCGGCGATCAGCTTCGGCTTCGGATCGAAAGAATCGACGTGCGAGACACCGCCGCTCATGAACATGAAGATGACCGACTTGGCCTTCGCCTTGTGATGCGGCGCCTTCGGGGCGAGCGGATCTACAGTATCCGCGGCGAGCAATTCGCTCAGGATGCCGGGCATCAGCATCGAGCCGGCGGCGGCCGACTGTACGAATCCGCGCCGCGAAGGAAGGAACATCGATCAGTCCAGATAAAGGAATTCGTTACTGGCGAGCGCGATCCGGGCGAGCGCCGACCACGCGACCACCGTTTTGTCCGGACCCGCGGTCGCTAGTTCGTTCGTGTAGCGACTCAGGAAACCGCTCGCCAAATCACGTTCGCGGTTGGTCGGCGGACGCTGGAGCACTGCGACGAAAAGCTCATTGAGTCTGTCGACTTCGTCAGCCTTTGCCAATGCGCGCCGAGCAATCTTCTCCGCCTGCGCGTGGAAGAACGGGTCGTTCAAGAAGTAGAGGGCCTGCGTCGGCACCGTGGTCGTCTGCCGTTGCGGCGTCGTTGCGTTTGGATCAGCGCCGTCGAACAAGCCGAGGAACGGGTGCCGGCGATTGCGGACGGCGATCAGGTAGACGCTGCGTTTATCCGTTTCATAGAAGCTCGCGAACGGGACGTGCTGCGTGAAATTCCACGCCGATTCCGGTGGGAAGGGGTGCGGCCCGGCCGGCGTGCGGTCGAGCTGGCCGCTCACGAGCAGAAGCGAATCACGAAGTTCCTCCGCGCTCAAGCGACGGCGATTGAACCGCGCATAGAACTCGTTTTTCGGATCGACGCTCAAGTCCGGCCGCGACGCGCTCGCTTGCTGATACGTTGCCGAAAGCATGATGCGGCGATGCAGAGCTTTAATGCTCCAGCCCGACTCGATGAACTCCGTCGCCAGCCAGTCGAGCAGCTCCGGATGTGTCGCCGGGCTGCCGCGGACACCGAAGTCGTTTGCCGACTCGACGAGCCCGCGGCCAAAATGATGGAGCCAGATGCGATTCGCCATCACGCGTGCAGTCAGCGGGTTGTCCCGTGCGACGATCCGATTTGCCAACTCCAGGCGACCGCTGCCGCCTGACAACGGCTGTCCGCCGAGGACCTCGAGCCACCGACGCGGCACGACGGACCCCGGCTTCTCGGGGTCGCCGCCCGCCTGGACTTTCACATCGTGCGACCGCCCTTCGGTTACCGCGTACGCGACCTGCTGAGTCCGAGCGGAAGCGATGAAGACACCACGCAGGCGCTCGGTCGGCGTTGCCAGCGGCACCAGATCACGCGGCTGTTGTTTGAATTCGCAACCGGGATACGCGTATTTGGTGCTGTCGAACACGCCGTATAGGGCGTAGTAGTCCTTCGACGAAAGCGGATCGTATTTGTGGTCGTGACAGCGGGCACATCCAAGCGTCAGGCCGAGCAGCGTTTTGCCAATCGTGTCGATCGTGTCTTCATGCGTCAGGTGCATGTCCTTGTCGATGTCATGCCCGAAGCGGCGCGCGACGGCGAGGAACCCGGTGGCGATGATCCGTGACGCATAGTCTCCGGGAGGACCTTGGACGGCGAGAATGTCGCCGGCCAGTTGTTCGCGGATGAATTCGTCGTACGGCTTGTCGGCATTGAACGCATCGATCACCCAGTTGCGATAGCGCCAAGCGTGCGGCAGCGGATGATCGCTATTCTCGCCGGCCGAGTCGGCATAACGCACCAGATCGAGCCAGTGCCGGCCCCAGCGTTCGCCATAGTGCGGCGACGCGAGCAGCCGATCGACCAGGCGGGCGAAGGGGTCGGGCGACGTGTCTTTCTCAAAAGCTTCGACTTCTTCCGCAGTCGGCGGTAGGCCGATGAGGTCGTAAGTCGCACGGCGAATGAGCGTCCGTCGATCGGCGGGCGGAGAGAGGGTCGCCTTGCGGGCGGCAAGTTTCGATTGAATGAACGCGTCGATTGGATTGTCGGCGGCATTGCGCGGAGCGGCCGGCCGCTTGATCGGTTGGAAAGCCCACCACGACTGCGCTTCCGCGAGGGTCATGCCGCCAACGCGTGCGGGGCCGACCGGCGCAACGGCGCCCTCCTTGATCCATCGCGTCAGGGCCGCTATTTCCGGGCCCGAGAGCTTGCCACCGGGCGGCATACGCGTCTTGTCGTCGGTCCGGCTGATGACCGTGATCAGGAGACTCTCTTCGGGACTGCCAGGTTTGATCGCGGGGCCGTTCGCGCCGCCGGTCTGCCAGCCGGCAGCGGAATCGAGCCGCAGTCCGCCCTTCTGCTTGTCCGGGCCGTGGCACTTGACGCAATAGGTCACCAGGACCGGCCGGACCTTGGCTTCGAAGAAGGCGGTATCCGCGGCTTGCGCCGACGCCGCGATCAGCACGAACGTGATGGCAGCCGACCGCATCAATGAATCTCTCGATCTGTCTCGTTGACATTAGTCTGCGAGCTTTTTTAGCGAATGCGCGCAAGAATGTCGCGCCGCTATTCCTTTCCATCGCCGGGCATCAGGGCCTGTTGATGCTTGGCAAACATGGCTTTGCCGCCGGCGCCGTAGGTGATGGTCCAAATCTGATCGAAGACGCGGTCCTTCCAATTATCCGGCGCGTCCGTCGCCTTCAGGGCTCGCGCCAGGTCCGGGATATGACCGTGCCGCCAACTGATGAATATGGTCTTGTTCGCGTAACGTGGATTGGTGAGCACCTCCTTCGCCAGGATGGCAAAGTCCTCACTGTCGAACCGGGTGTCGATGTCCATCTTGAGCTTCTTGGCAAGCGGTGCGATGGTCTCAACGGTACGGTGGCTGTGCTTGGAGTTTTTGGCCGCGAAAAGGAAATCGGGCTTGGGTAATGGATCGGGCCGCGTGTCCGATTTCTGAAAGAGCTTCGGTATGGCCTCCGCCCGGTTGCGGCCAGCTTGATTCAGATGAACGTCATTCTCGTCGAGTGGCTTTTCGGCGTGGCGAATGATGAACACTTCTCGCGGCTGCGCACCAACCTCGCCCGGGACACAGAGTGATCCGGAGGTCAACGCAATCAATAGACAACCGAAGGGAGTTCGAAGCATTTGAACCGCGGGGAGGGCTGAGGGACACTTCCCCGCATTATATCCGTGTCTCTATTCGAGGTCCCATCCACAGTTGGGCTGCTGAAAGGGGGCCACAATCAGGCAGCAGCCCGACGAGGCGAGTCGTCTCGTCGGACCGTAATTGTCCTTGAATTCGGTGCACACTACTTGGCCCAGAACGGCTGGCAGCCGCAGTCTCCCTTGCCGGCCGAACCCTTCGCGCCGCTTCCCTTCCCGCTGCTGCCTTTGCTGCCGGAGCCCTTGCTGTTGGAACCTTTGCCGTGGCTGCCCTTGCCACCGGAACCCTTGCTGTTCGAGCCCTTGCCGTGGCTGCCGTTCGAGTCGCAACGATCATGGCTGCCCTTGCCACCCGAGCCCTTGCCGCCCGAGCCCTTCCCATGGCTGCCCTTGCCACCCGAGCCCTTGCCCTTGCTGCCATTCGAGTCACAGCGGTCATGGCTGCCCTTGCCGCCGGAGCCCTTGCTGTTCGAACC
>DATANR010000028.1:0-20302 GCA_036266155.1 Gemmataceae bacterium
GCCAGACCGCCGATGTCCTTGGCTACGCGGTTCGCGTTCTCCGCTGACATGTCGAACACGGCCGCGCGAGCGCCGGCCCCGGCAAGCCGGCGGCAAATGGCCTCGCCGATGCCTTGACCGCCCCCCGTGACCACGGCCACACGACCATCGAGCCGAAAAAACGCGTCCGCCATGCCGGGTCCCTCAACGCTGGTAACGTGTAACGATCATGGGAAAATGCCAACGGAATTCGGGCAAACCCGTTGACCGGGCGGGCGGTGGTTGTTGATAATAGTGATTGCGTTACCACTCGACCCGCATTACGATCTAGTTGGATGGTCCACGGCGGCCCGCGCCGCCTGCCCAGTGGAAGGTTCGAATGCCGCCCGACAGGAGGCCCAACGAATGAAAATGTTCCGCACCCTAGTGCCACTCGCGGCCATTTTTGGATTGCCGCTTTTCGCGATGACGCCGCGGGCCGGCGCTGAGGACAGTGAGTCGGTCGCCCTTTACAAAAAGGTCGTCGACTCGGCGGTGTTCATTGTGACGCCGTTGGGTGGGAACGCCATTGCGATGGGTTCGGGTTCGTTGATTGATCTCGAGAGACACCTCGTCATTACCAACTACCACGTCGTCGACGAGCAGGACAAGGTCTTCGTGCAATTCGCGGTCCACCTGAAGGACGGGACCATCATGACGGACAAAAAGAAATACATGGAGCGAGTTGAGGCGAAGCAGGCGTCGGTGGGCACGGTGCTCTTCCGCGATAAGTCACGCGACCTGGCTCTGGTCAAATTGGACAAGGTTCCGTTGACTGCAAAGCCAATCACGCTGGCCAAAAAGAGTGTTAGCCTCGGCGATGTGACTTTCAACATCGGTAGTCCGGGCGCTGTTAGTCAAATCTTCAGCTTCACCGAAGGCGAAGTGCGGTCCGTAGGAATGGAGGACCTCGTCGTGGGCGGTGGCGATGGCATCCTCCGCGTCAAATGCAAGATGATTACCGCGACCAACGCGATCAACCCTGGCGATTCCGGCGGCCCGCTGTTCAACAAGAAAGGCGAGCAAGTCGGTGTGACCGAGAGTCACAACAGAACTGCCTCGTTGGTGTGTCGATTTGTAGATGTAGAAGAGGTGCATGGCTTCTTGAAAGAAAAGAAAGTCAGCTATAAGGACGGGTCGGGTATCGCGGTGACCCCGGAATCCCCGCTGCCGAAGCAAGGGTCGCAAGAAGCGGTGAAACCAAAGGAAGGAACGGGTGCCACGGCGGAACCGGGTGCCCCGACTGCCGCGACCGAAGCGGCTGCCACCAGCGCCCTGCGCTCGGCCAGACTGTTCAAGGACAGCGACGACGACCGTCCAGTTTACATTGCGAAGCTGAAGGATGTTGTCGCCAAGTACCCGGGCACAGCGGCGGCGAAAGAAGCCAAAAAGACCTTGGATTCCTTAAAATAGTTGCGGTCGCCGGATTTGCGGCGCCAACGGGACACACGGACTTCCTTGAATTCCAAATGCGGTCTTTGCGCAAGCGCATTGACGCGAACAAAGAGCCCCGACAGGAGATCTGAACCAATGAGACTGTTGCCCAAAATGTTGCCGCTGGCTTTGCTCTGCGGATTGCCGCTCTTGGGGCAGACGAACAGAGCCTGCGGCGAAGACATCGACACTGTCGCCCTATACAAGAAAGTCGTCGACTCGGCCGTGTTCATCGTGACGCCAATGAAGGGCGGCATGGCCATGGGTTCCGGGTCATTGATCCACGCCGAAAAGCGTTACATTCTGACCAACTATCACGTCGTTGACGAGGAAAACTACGTTTACATCCAGTTTCCCGTCTATCAAAAAGACGGCTCGATGATAACGGACAAGAAAAAGTACATCGAGCGTATCCCGGCCGGTCAGGCACTAAAGGGCACCGTGCTTTACCGCGACAAGACACGCGATCTGGCGCTTGTCTACGTCGACACGCTCCCGTCCACCGCCAAGCAGATCACCCTCGCCAAGAAAAGCACGAGCGTCGGCGAGACGACTTATAACATCGGCAGCCCCGGTGCTGTTAGTCAGATTTTCAGCTTCACCTCCGGCAAGGTTCGCGCCGTGGGAGTGGAAACGATAAACGTGGGTGGCGGCGGCGAAGTTCTGCATCTCAAGTGCAAAATGGTGACCGCGACCAACGCGACGAACCCCGGTGACTCCGGCGGCCCGCTGTTCAACTCGGCTGGTGAACAGGTGGCCGTCACCGAGAGCGGCAAGACCAGCGCCTCGCTGGTCAATCTGTTCGTGGATGTTGAAGAGGTTCGCGAGTTCCTCAAAGAGAAAAAGATCATTGTGCCGGGCGATAAGGGCACCGAGGACGAACGCAAACTGCCGCCGAAAAAGGGAGCGATAAAGATCGATCCGAAGGCGCCCGCTAAGGACGGCCCTGCCGTGCCGCCGAAGACCGATACACCGCCCAAGGCCGATGCTCCGAAGACCGACACGCCGCCCAAGAGTGACGCGCCACCGGCGCCTTCCGCCGAAGATGAAAAGGCCGCAGGCCAGCTGCTGCAACGGGCCAAGTTGTTCGCTGAAGATCGGGAGACTTACCCGGGTAAGCTGAAAGACCTTATCAAGAAATACCCGGGGACTGCGGCCGCCAAGGAGGCTAAGACAATCCTCGACGGCTTGAAGTAGGGGCTGGCACGGACGTACCAAAATTGAGAGCCGAATGAAACCAAACCGGCATGCAGACGGCGAGCGCACGCTCGCCGTCTTTTTTGATTTCGAAAACATCGGGATTGGCTTGAACCACCGGCGCGACCGCTTTGAAATTCACAAGGTGGTCGAACGGCTGGTTGAGAAAGGCAAGATCGTCGCCAAGAAGGCTTACGCCGACTGGAGCCGATTTGCACAATACACGGCCCCCCTTCACGAAGCGGCCATCGAGCTGATCGAAATCCCCCGTCGCGGCCAGATTGGCAAGAACTCCGCCGACATTCGCCTGGTCGTCGACGCCATGGATCTGGCGTATTCGAAAGAACACATCGACACGTTCGTGATCGTTTCCGGCGACTCGGACTTTTCGCCGCTGGTTTCCAAGCTCAAGGAATTGGGCAAGCACGTCATTGGGCTTGGCCTCGCCGAAGCCACCTCTGATCTGTTGCGCGATAACTGCGACGAATTCATTTACTACGACGACCTCGATAAGGCGCCGGCCGGCGTGGCGGGCGGGATGCCGTCGCAGATTCCGGAGTCCAAGAAGAAGGCATTCGGACTGCTCCTCGAATCGCTGCTGGCACTTCGACGTGAGAACAAGGAAGTCATGTTTTCGTCAATGGTCAAGGACACGATGAAGCGCAAGAAGCCGTCGTTCAACGAGGAGTATCACGGCTACCGGACGTTCAGCGAATTGCTCGAAGACGCAGCCGAGAATGGCCTAATCGATCTCGAACGGCACAAGGGCAGTGGAACCTATGTGGTGACGCGCTTTGGCAACGAACCGCAGATGGCCGTGCCGCCGCCGTCGACACGCTCGGCTCGCCTGCCGCGGCCGGCCGCGGAGATCAAGCCACCGGTCGCCGAGGGCCGATCGACGCCTCCGGCACGCCGGCCGCCCGAACGTGCCCCCAGCCGCGAACAACCGGCCGCGCGTGAAGCACCTCAGCCGCGTAAGGTCCAACCCGCCCGCCCAAATTCGACGCCCGCCCGCAATCCGCTCCCCCCACGGCCAGCACCTGCTGCGGCGCCGGTGCCCGAGGCAGCCGACGACTTCGTCGACATGATCGAGGATCGATACGGGGAAAATTAGGTAGACCTGGGACTTTTAGATCCACGTTCGCATGCGGAGCATGGGAACGTGGGTTAGCGTCCTACTTTCTCGCCATCCTCTCCACGCTGACGTATCATTGCGGACGTCCTCTCAGTTCATCCCGGAGCCGATCCGTGGCGAAGCTTTTCGGTGTGACGCTGTTCGTCAGCGCCACTCTGTTGTTTCTTGTCCAGCCGATGGTTGGGAAAATGATCCTGCCGCTGCTCGGCGGGACGCCGGCAGTGTGGAACACGTGCATGGTGTTCTTCCAGGCACTGCTTTTGGCCGGCTATTACTACGCACACAAGAGTTCAACGCGCCTGCCGACACGCAAGCAGGTCACGATGCACATGGCGGTTCTGCTCGCCGCGGCGGGGATCCTGGCACTGGGCGCCGCGTTGACTTCCAACAACTCGCCGGTTCCGATCGTCAAAAGCCTGGCGCCACAGGGCAGCGGCATGCCCTTCTTCGGCGTGATCGGCCTGCTTGCGGTCGCGATCGGCTTGCCGTTCTTCACGGTGTCGACGACCGCGCCGCTTCTGCAAAAGTGGTTTTCGGAGACGGGTCATCCCAGCGCGAAAGACCCTTACTTCCTCTATGCCGCCAGCAACTTTGGCAGCCTGCTCGCGCTGGTGGCGTATCCGTTCGTCGTTGAGCCCAATCTGCGGCTCGTGGAACAGGCGTGGGTCTGGGCGATCGGCTTTGGCGTGATGATCGTGTTAATAATGGCCTGCGGGAATGCGGTGAAGAATGCGCCGCCAGCGAAAACTGTGACTGAGCCGGTCGTAGTTCCGCCCAAGCGGACGGCAAACGCCGATCCAAAGCCCAGCGGCAAGGACGCGCTCCTCAAACAAGTCAACGCCGAATTGGCCGAGTGGGAGGACCGTATCAAATGGACGCTTGTTCTCGGCCCCATTGGATCGCCATTGCACTGGGTATTGACGAGACTCCATGAGGTTCCCGCCGAGCGATGGCAACGAATCCGCTGGCTGTTCCTGGCGGCGGTCCCCTCCGCGTTGATGCTTGCCTTGACAACCAAGGTTTCCACCGACATCGTGTCGATGCCGTTATTGTGGATCATTCCGCTGTCACTTTACTTGATCACGTTCATCATCGTTTTCGCCAAGAGCACGCCGCCGCAAGTTCACCTGTTGGTCACGTTGATGATGCCAGTCGCCGTCTTGTTGCTCGTGTTCTTGCATGTATCGGAAAACGTGTCCGGCACGCTGTTGCGCATCCCGGTCAAGGGTCAACTGGCGCTCGAGATTGGCACGTTCTTTCTGGTGGCGCTCGCTTGTCACGGTGAGTTGGCGCGCACGCGGCCGGAACCGAAATATCTCACGCAATTTTACCTGACGATGTCGATTGGCGGCATGGTTGGCGGCCTCTTAAACGCGCTGGTCGCGCCGATCGTGTTCACGTTCATTTCGGAATACCCCATCAGCTTGATCGGGGCCTGCTTCCTGCTGCCGCCATTGTCGAAATTGCTTAACCCGAACTTGCCGGGTGAGCCAAGACGTTTGAGCATTTGGGATCTGATCTTGCCGCTTCTATTCTTTGCCGCGACCCGATATCTATCCGCATGGTATCCTGACGTTCTCGACCTTTCGCGATGGCTGATCGACAAGATCAACCTCGACGTGCCCGCCCGGACGATCGCCACGATCCTAGCACTCGGCATTCCAACCTTGTGTTGTTATTTCATGGTGGAACGACCATTGCGGTTCGGCGCCTGTGTCGCCGCCCTTTGGATCGGGACGTATTTCACGTTCGTCGTGAACGATCGGAAAGAAAGCGGCGCCGATCGGACTATCTATACGCGATCGTATTTCGGCACATTGAAATTGGAAAAAGAGGTTCAATATAAGGATCAAGATGAAGAGAAGACCGCCTTTCGAAGGCTAATCCACGGCACGACGGTCCATGGAGTTCAACATCTCGATCGCTCCGTGATCGTCGACGGGCAGGTTCGCCGGATTGACTATGAAAACGCCATAACCCAGGCATTGTGGCTGGCCGGCGCCAACGGACCGATGGACGCGCTTGGCCTCGCATATATTAGTGAACCTCATTTCGAGTTCCCCGGCCGCGAGCCATTGTCTTACTATCATCGCAGCGGGCCCGTGGGGCTAATGTTCGAAGTCGTTCGCAATCGGGAAACTGAAGGCAAGCGCACGGACGTTGCCTGCATCGGGCTCGGGACCGGCTCACTCTCGGCCTACGGACGGCCGGGGCAAAACATGACGTTTTTCGAAATCGACTCGAAAGTCCGTCATCTGGTGGAATCACCCGAATATTTCACTTACATCGATCGCGCCAAAAAACAGGGGACAAATATCGAGTTCCTGATGGGTGATGCTCGGCTCACCCTTGAGCAGACCGACCGCAAATGGGGTTTGATGCTGGTGGACGCGTTTAGCTCCGATGCGATTCCGGCCCACTTGCTGACCAAGGAAGCGGTCGAACTGTATTTCAGCCGCCTCACCGACGATGGTATTCTGGCGCTGCATATCTCGAACCGGTATCTCGATCTGGAACCCGTCGTCGAGAAGATTGCCGACAAACTGCAGGTGAGCGCTTTGGTCATGCACGACTACGTGCGTGAAGAAATTGGCCAACGCGACATGTCCGGGAAGCTGTCGGCGACATGGATTGTCGTTGCCCGGAAGCCGGAGGTGCTCGCGGCCTTTGCCGCCGACAAACAACGGCGCTGGGGACGGCTCCGCAGCGAGCAGAAAGTTGGCCTATGGACCGATGACTACACGCCAATCAAGAGCGTGCTCATCAATGAGGCCAACTTGTTTGGCGGCAAGTGATTCCTCGCCTGACGATCGTCGGCGCATCGGTGCGGGCAGCCGCGGCCTCGGCGCTTCGGGCAGGGCTTGTTCCATGGTGTGCCGACCTGTTCGCTGACACCGATCTGCGTGCCATCTCGCCCGACGCGATTCGATGCCCGATCGCTCAATACCCGCACGGCTTTCTCGACATCCTCGCGCGTGCACCGGATTGTCCGTGGATTTACACGGGCGGCCTGGAGAATTATCCCGGCCTCATTCAACGCATGTCCGCAATTCGGCCGCTCTGGGGCAATGGCCCGAACACGTTGCGTTTATGCCGGTCGCCTGCGGTTGTAGCTCACATTCTTCGCGACGCAGGTATTCCTGGTCCTGAGTTATGGAATTCCGATGCCGCTCCGCCCGCTGACCGACGCTGGTTGCGCAAGCCGATTGGCGGCTCGGCAGGGCAGGGGATCGCGTTTGTGGACGCCACGACGCAACAGGCATCCGCGACGCACTACGTTCAAGAGTTCATTGACGGGCGATCAATGTCCGCCGTGTTCGTCCGCCCACACGGCGAGCTCCAACTGATCGGCGTCGCCGAGCAATTAATCGGAACAGAATGGTTGAATGCGGCACCGTTCCACCACGCGGGCAACATCGGTCCGATCGAGATATCCGATCACTTGCGATCGCAATTGTTGCGAATCGGCAACGCGCTAAGCAACGAGTGCGGGCTCGTCGGTGTATTCGGCATCGACTTCGTGCTCCGCGACGATTACCCCTGGGTCGTTGAAGTCAATCCGCGTTATCCGGCATCGACAGAAATCTACGAACGCGCGCTGGGAACATCATTGTTAGCGCTCCATCGCAGGGCGTTCGATCGGACGGTGTCCTTTGGGCCGATTGTGAACTCGGTTGGCCCGGTAGTTGGCAAAGGCATTCTTTACACCCGCCGAACGATCGAATTCTCTGGACGTAATGAATTGTCGAACTTCAAAATTGCCGACGTCCCCAACCCGGGAGAACGCATCGACATCGGTTGGCCGGTCCTAACGGTGCTGGTGCATGCCCAGTCGTATCGCGATTGTGTCCGTCAATTACAGGATGCCGCGACGGCCATCAATCGGATACTGTTTGGCGGCTCAACCCTGTGTTGATGGTTCACGCCGAGCCGTCGAGATAAGCCCTTGACCCACTAACTTGTTCCGACCATTAATCCAGTTCTTGCTGAACCAGCACATTATCGTGGATGAGTTGACCGTGGTACGGTAGCATATCCGATAGAAGGATCGTCCCGCCAAACTCTCAACCCTGCCAGCGAGCCGGCCGATGTGCCGACCCTTCGCCGTACTCTTTGTTAGCGCATTCGCCGGCTTCGCCGCGGCCGGGGACGTGCCCGACGACTGGGCGTTCAAGCCGGTGCGCAAACCCGCCATTCCGCAGGTTCACGGCCAAGCCGCTTCGCCGATCGATGCTTTTCTCTTGCAGCGGCTTGAGTCGGCCGGGCTGGGGTACACACCGACGGCCGATAAGGCGACGCTGCTTCGCCGAGTGACTTTCGACCTGACCGGTCTGCCGCCGACCATCGCTGAGCTGGATGCGTTCCTGGCCGACCACTCAGTAACCGCCTTTGCGAAAATCGTCGACCGATTGCTCGCATCGCCGGCTTTTGGCGAACGGCAGGCGCTGCCGTGGCTTGATCAGGCGCGCTTCGCCGAGACCGACGGCTTCAAGGCCGACGACAAGCGGCCGAATGCGTGGCGCTATCGCGACTACGTGATCCGCTCGTTCAACGCCGACAAGCGCTTCGACCGCTTCATCAAAGAGCAAATCGCCGGCGACGAGTTGTATCCCACCGATCCGGATGCGCTGACCGCGACGGCGTTCTTGCGGCACTATCCGGATGAATACAACGCGGTCAATCTGGAGCAACGTCGCCAGGAGATTTTGAACGACGTCACGGATACCACGGGGCAAGCGTTCCTGGGTATCACGCTTGGGTGTGCCAAGTGCCACGATCACAAGTTCGATCCGATCAAGCAGCAAGACTATTACCGCATCCAAGCGTTCTTCGCCGGGTGGAAAGAGTTCGAGGCCCCGCTCATGCCCGCGGAGAAGCGCGCCGAGTTCGATCGCACGGTCCGCGAGTGGGAGGCGAAGACGGCCGACGTTCGTCGTAAGATCGAGGAGATCGAGCGGCCCTATAAGGAGCGCTTCTCGCAGAAGCGCCGCAGCCGCTTTCCGGATGAGTTATCGCATCTGCTCGACATCGCGCCGGAGAAGCGCACGCCCCTCGAACAACAACTCGCGTCGATGGTCGTCAAGCAGGTGTATGCCGACGACAAGGGCATGTTCACCGGCATGAAGCCGGCCGAGAAGGAACGTTGGGAGGGTTTGAAGAAGCAGCTTGCGGACGCGGGGCCGCGACCGGCGTCGCCGGCCGTTGCGATGGCGTTTACGGACGTTGGCAGCGACGTGCCGCCGACGCACATCCTTAAACGCGGCAACTGGCGGAAGCCAGGCGAAGAGGTGCAGCCGGGCTTTTTGTCGGCGTTCGACGATCGTTTGGCCGAGATCAAGCCGCCCGACGATGGCAGCACATCGGGGCGTCGCTCTGCGCTTGCCGCATGGATCGTCGACGCGAAGAATCCGCTCACGGCCCGCACGATCGTCAATCGCGTCTGGGCGCATCTGTTCGGCCAGGGAATCGTCGACTCGCTTGGCGATCTCGGTTTTCAAGGCGACCGGCCGGCGCATCCCGAACTGCTCGACTGGTTGGCGACGCGGTTCATGGAACAGGGCTGGAGCCTGAAGCAACTTTATCGCGAGATTCTGCTGACAAACGCTTATCAGCAGGGCACGACCACCAACGCGACCGCCAGCAAGGTCGATCCGGAAAACAACCTTCTCTGGCGGATGAATCGCCGGCGGCTCGGTGGCGAGGCGATTCGCGACGCGGTGCTGAGCGTTGCCGGCACATTCAACGTGAAGGCCGGCGGGCCGAGCGTCTTCCCCGAACTGCCGGCCGAACTCAAGGCGCCGGCCGCGTGGCCGGTGTCGGCTGATCCCGTGGAGCGCGATCGCCGTAGCGTGTACGTGTACGTCAAACGCAATTTGCGCTACCCCCTCTTCGGCGCGTTCGACGCCCCCGATCGCAACGAAGCTTGTTCGCGGCGCTTCGAAACGACGACCGCGTCGCAATCGCTGATGTTGTTGAATGAGAAGCTCTACGCGGAGAAGGCACGCCAGTTCTCTTCACGGGTGCTCCGGGAATCGGGCGGCGACTTCAAGGACGCAGTTGAACGAGCCTATCGAATCGCGCTCGCTCGCAAGCCGACGAGCGCCGAACGCGATTTAGCCGAGCGCTTCTTGAATGACCAGTCGAAGAAAGCCGGCGGCAGGAATGAAGCGCTGGCCGACTTCTGCCACGCCTTGCTGAATTTGAACGAATTTGTGTACGTCGATTGAACGGATAATCGCATCATGCACTCCGTCACCTCCCGTCGCGACTTCCTCCGCCGCTCCGCCCACGGCTTCGGCGCCCTCGCGCTGGCCACCATGCTCGCCGAAGAGGCGGCTGCGGCGCCGGCGCGCGCGGTGTTCGATCCCTTCCTGCCGAAGAAGCCGCACTTCGAGCCGAAGGCCAAGTCGGTCATCTTCCTGTTCATGGAGGGCGGGCCGAGTCACGTCGATCTGTTCGATCCGAAGCCGGAACTGGCGCGGATGAACGGCAAGCCGCTGCCGGCGCGCTTCGGCAAGGTGCTCACGCCGATGGGGATCGGCGGCAACAACTTGCTCGCGACTAAACGCAAATTCAAGAAGTGCGGCCAGTCGGGACTCGACTTCTCGGACTGGCTGCCGCACATGTCGAAGTATGCGGACGAGTTCGCGATGCTCCGGGCCTGCCAGGCCGACGGGCTGAATCACGTCGGCTCCGTGTGCCAGATGAACACCGGCAGCATCCTTGCTGGCCGGCCTAGCCTCGGATCGTGGGCGCTTTATGGTCTCGGCACCGAGAACCAGAATCTGCCGGGCTATGTGGTGATGACCGACGGCGGCGAAGTGACCGGGGGCTCGCGCAACTGGGGCACCGGCTACATGCCGGCCACCTACCAGGGCACGCTCTTTCGGCCCGGCGACAGCCCGATTTTGAATTTGAAGAACGACTTGTCCGCGGATCGTCAGCGTGCGAAGCTCGAACTGATCGAGCAACTCAACGAGATGCACCGCCGCGATCGCACGGATGATACCCGCCTATCGGCCCGGCAAGCGGCGTATGAACTCGCGTTCCGTATGCAGTCCACTGCGCCGGAGGCGGTCGATTTGACGAAGGAACCGGAACGGGTGAAGGAGGCCTACGGGTTCCATCGCAAAGAGACGGCTGAGTTTGGGCATCGGTGTCTCCTCGCCCGCCGGCTGGTTGAGCGCGGCGTCCGCTTCGTTCAGGTCTACTGTGGCGCCGGCAGCGCCTGGGATGCGCATGGCGATCTCGAAGGCAATCATACGCGCATGTGTGGTCGGGCCGATCAGCCGAGTGCGGCGTTGATCAACGATCTCAAAGCACGCGGGATGCTAGACGACACGCTCGTCATCTGGGGCGGCGAGTTCGGTCGCACGCCGATGACGGAAGGCAAGGACGGCCGCGACCATAACCCCTATGGATTCACCATGCTCCTTGCTGGCGGCGGCGTGAAGGCCGGCACGATCTACGGCGAGACGGATGAGTTCGGCCTCTACGGCGTCGATGGCAAAGTTCACGTTCACGACTTTCATGCGACGATTCTGCATCTGCTCGGCTTCAACCACGAGAAGCTGACCTTCCGGCACAGCGGCCGCGACGAGCGGCTTACCGATGTCGCGGGCAAGGTCGTGAAGGCGATCCTGAAATGACCCGCTTCGATCCGAACAACTACCCGCCAGCGATCGCGGCCCTTTGGTCGATCGAGCGCCTTCCGGAACTCGGGCCGGGGACGCCGAATCTTGCTGCTCAAGAGGCTCTGAATTCGCTGAGCGTCGAGTCTGTATTTCCGGACCTGCGCGACCGGGAAGCAGGCTTGGCATGCATCAGTGGGCTCTGGCTTTACCACGATTTTCTGGATGTCTCGCACACGATCAGCCAGGACCTTGAGTGCTGGATCGGTTCCTACTGGCACGCAATCATGCACAGAAGGGAACCGGACCCCTCGAACAGCAAATACTGGTGGCGTCGAGTCGGTTATTCGCCGATCTTCACCGACCTCCTGAAGGACGCTCTTGAACTCGGCTACTGGGGATCGAAAACACGCTGGAATCCCGAAGAATTCGTGGATTCTTGCGAGGCCGAGCGAGGCTCAGGAAACGACCGCGAAATGATTCTTCGACGCGTCCAACTTCGCGAGATGCACCTGGTTTTCGACTGGTGTTACCGCCACGCCGTCGGCGGGTAATTGCACCACTCTGCACCGAATTCTGCACTAAATCCGCGTACGATTCTGCGTCGCCCGGCATTCAGTGCAGGTAATCTCCGATGGCACGCACGTCGATCGTGTGGTTCCGCAAGCAAGACGGTCACTACTACACCACGCTCCGCGGCAAGAAGATCAAGCTCTCCGCCGACAAGAAGGAGGCGAAGAAACTGTTCCATGAGTTGCTCGCGAAAGAGGAGGAGCCGAGCTGAACGATCATCTCGATGTCGTTCCGGAAACTCGCCGACCTCTTCATCGACGTGTCGCTTCGGACCAAGAAATTGAACACGTATCGGCTGCACAAGTACCTGCTCCAGTCGTTCTGCGACCACATCGGCAAGCGACGAGTTTCCGACCTGAAGGTGTTGCACGTCACCGAGTGGCTCGGCAAACAGAAGTGGAATCAGAGCACTGCCTGCTCGGCCCGGTCGGCACTTCTCGCCTGCCTGAACTGGGGAGTCAACGAGGGGCGCATCGACCGGCACCCCATGACCAAGCTGAAGCGGGGCACCCACAAACGTCGGGAGCGTATCTTCACCATCGAGGAGCGGGAGCGCATCCGCAAGCAGGTCCGGCCCGACTTTCGAGATTTCTTGTTCGCGCTGGAACAGACGGGCACCAGGCCGTTCTCCGAGCGAGCCACGATCACCGCGTCGATGGTCGACTGGGCGACCAACACAATCACCTTGAAGGAACACAAGAACGACGGGAAGGGGACGAGCAGGACGATCTACCTGACGCCGGCGATGGTCGAGTTGCTCAAGAAGTTGTCCGAATCGAACCCCATCGGCCTCCTGTTCCGAAACTCGCGGGACGGGATCTGGACCTCACACGATGCGACTCGCCGATTGCACTACGCGACGGACAAACTCGGCATCCCGCGAGGAAGCCTATACGCCTACCGCCACGCGATGATTAACGATTCCTTGGCAAAAGGAATGACTGCCGACGGGATCGCTGAACTGGTCGGCAACAGCGCGATTACCATCGCCCGCCATTACTCGCACTTGTCGCAGAAACGGGAAGCTATGCTTGAAGCCGCAAAGCGGGCCGTGGCCTAACGGATGCGCTTGAGGGGCCGTCATCGACCTCGGCCCCGTCATGCCTGCAATCTTCCTTAAATGCCTTAATGTCTGCTTCCTCGAAAAGCAACTTGCCACGTTTCCCAACGCGACCGATTCTGATGTGGGGCAGTCGGCCCTCGCGAGCGAGCGCGTAGATCAATGAGGGCGACACAGAGAGCTTAGCCGCCGCCGCTTTGACTGTGAGGACCATAAAGCCGCTTCTCCCGGTGCTTGATCATCTCCAAAAACCTTTGGAGCCCTCCGGCCGGCCGAATTGAAAACTCCTCCCAGCAATCACGAATTTCATCATCGCGCAGACAGCCGCGGATCACTTCCACCAGCTCTCCCGCGAGCGACGTAGCCATCTGGTTAATCACACCGGTCGGCATTGTTGCTACCCTCTCCCCCTCGCCCTCAGCCTCGCAATCACGCGCCGCGTCCTCGCCGCGCTGCGAGCGGACCCTTGCAGACGCACAGCGGCGGACACGCCTCCAGCCAATTCCCTCAGGTTGGCGCACGCCGCGTCCGGCGCCGGCTTATGACTAGCCCCACGACCAGTCCGGCGAGCAGGCCAAGGCCCATGCCAAGCATCGAATTGCGGTCGGCGCGGATTTGCCACCACGCATCCCGGCGCTCTCGGCGCGCCGCGGCTGCCTCAGCCAGCGACCTGCTACCATACACGAGCGATTCCGGGTCCTCCACCAGCGATTCAAAAGCATCCTGATCCTTCAGGTTTTCGACATTGGTCATGATGAACTCGGCAGCCGTCGGCCCTAGCTTGGTAACGATCCGCAGCGCCTCAATCGGCTTAGGCAGCCAGTCGAGCTGGCCTGCCGCGAGGAAATCATTCAGCCTTTCCGCAACGGGAGCGGAGCAGCGGTGTAC
This sequence comes from Gemmataceae bacterium, assembly GCA_036266155.1. Taxonomy (GTDB): domain Bacteria; phylum Planctomycetota; class Planctomycetia; order Gemmatales; family Gemmataceae; genus SIAJ01. Next base: position 13,937 of record DATANR010000028.1, read on the forward strand.
CACCAGTAGCCGTCCGGGCCGTATTTGGCGTAGGGCGGCGGCAGAGGTTTGAACGGATCGAACGCCGGGTTGTAGATGGGCCGCGACTGCGCCGCCGCCATCCCCGGTATGGCACAGAGCAACGGCAGAATAAGAGTCGTCAGCCGCATCGCCGCGAACATCAGCTCCGGGTCGTCGTCGTTGAGCCGCCACGCGCCGAACAGGCGCTGCCGGTTGTACTTGAGCAGCCTGACGCCAGCTCCGGCGGCCATTCTCAATGCGAGGAAGAGAAGAGGCATGCGATTATTCAGTTGGGCGAACGTTCTAGTCATCTATGGCTGATAAAGGACATTATTCATCACATTAACGTTCCTGACACTCCTTGCATTTTGGGACAGGACGATTGGTTGCGTCAGAACGTTTCAAGTTGTCACCTCTGCAGCACCGTGCCGTTCCTTCCTGAATAGACGGCCCAGCGTAGGCGTCGGGCCGCTCTTCAACGCTCATCGCCGGTTCCGAGCACTCCATGCACGAGTAACCAATCGATTAGGCGCGCCGACACTTCCGGGGCCACACGAGACGACCACAATATGAACAGATGGCCGAGGTTTTGGGCGAGCGGCACGACGCGGAGGAGCGGGGCGATTTCCACACCCGCCAGAAACGCCAGCGGTCGACTCAGCGCGGGGTGCGTCACTGCGAGGCGTGGTTCGATGACATCGCCCACCACGCACGGTACCTGCACGAATCGGACCGACGGCGTGAGCCGAACCTGAGCTCGCAATGGGCCGCCAGCCGTTACTGATTCGAGTCGCTCGTCGTTCGTTGCAACATTCTGCTCAGGATCGCCCTCTGCAAGTTGCTGCTCAATTTGGCTGGCCTTTCGGACGCGCTCGGCAACAGCCGGTTCCTCAACGCTGGCGGGTATCGGGCGCGACCGGGAGTGCCAAAAGGTGAAATTGTCCCCCGGCCAAGCGCGGGAATAAAAGCCACGGGTCCATACCGCGTGCGCCGCGGCCCCGGATACCAGCGACAACTCGTAATACTCTCGCGCCGCAGCCATCGCTGTCGGATCGCGGAGTATGGTGTTCGCGGCGACCGCCGATTGAACCGCAAGCCGCATCGCCTTCTCGACACCGCTCGATGAAAGCGGGTCGAGAGCAAGCGCTGCGTCACCAAGCTTCAGGGCCCCCGGTTTCCACGCATCCCGATCGATGTACGGAGTCGCGGAACAGGAGCGGACAGGCATGGCGAATTCCGCTTGAGCCCACGCGAATAGGGTGCTCCCACCGAGCAGGTTGCTGAAAACTCCTTCTGTTCCACGGCCCTTGATCGTGCCAGGATCGACGAACGCCATTAGGCGGTAGTCCCCGTTCGGCAACGTTGCCCCCCATAGCCATCCCTGCTCAGTCGCTTCCAGTCGGGTTTCGTGAGGCACCCTCGCGCCACGAAAGTGTGTCCAGAGTGCAACGGTTTCGGGTGCCGTTGGAATTCGCGATTGGGCTTGACCGCCGCGCCCGCGAGCGTCCAGAACCAGCCGCGCACTAAAGACGGCCGTACCGATCGCCTCGGAAACCAGTACCTCCCACGCGCCGGGTTCGCCGCCGACCCGCCGCAGTTCCGCCGGCTGGAATATTCGTCCGCCCGAATTCCGAACGGACGCTAGCAGGCGGGCGTCGAAATCGCCGCGGTCCACAATGACCCCGTGTTGGTGTTGCGGAGGTGCTACCAATTCCGGTTCGCGCCGCTCCCACACAATCTGCGTCGGAACAATGTGTTGAAGTCGCGCCCCGCTGAGAGCGTTCGGGATTTGAAGGTATTTCAGAAGTTCCCGGACGCCGGGGGACAGTGCCTCGCCCACTCGCGGCCGCGGAAACTCGTGCCGCTCGATCACGGCCACAGTTCGGCCCATCGCCAACAACCGTAGGGCTGCCGTACACCCAGCCGGCCCCGCCCCAATCACCACGACATCGACCGATTCGCGGCGCGTCATTGGCTCGCGCCTCCATCCGCCGATCCCCGGAACCACCCGGGCGCGAGGCGCGACAATCGCTCGTACGCTTGCGTAGTGTAGTGCAGCCAGCCGCGGATGAAGTCGCACGCCGTCCGGCCGCGGGCCATCACCTCGTGGTGGCATCCGCCGCCGCACAAGTAGCGCGCCCAGCAGCCGGCGCACGGCTGCTGCGTGTGAACGTGCCGCGCGGCCAGCCACCCGTCGCGGCGGACTGCGTCAATGCCGGCGTCCAGGCTACCCATCGCACCGTCGGCGTCGCCCACGAAGCGGTGACAGGCGGCAAGGTCTCCATCAGCCGACACTCCCAGATAGCCGGCCCCCGCACCGCACGGGTACGGGCGGTGGGTGCCCCGGTGTAACTCACGGAGGGCGTTCGTCATGTTCAGGAATGGATACCGTTCGCCGGCGATCACCTTCCGCTCGAACGCCAGTCCGCAGGCGATCATCTCTTCCAGCATCCGCCGCAGATGCGCGGCGTCCATCTCATTACGGCCGTTGGGTGCGCGGAGCAGTGGCGAGAAGCCCACGCTGTGGAATTCCAGGCCGACGAACAGGTCGATGGCCGCCGGCAGGTTCAGATTCGCAGGCGTGACCGTCACACGAGCGGAGACCTGCATTCGCCGCTGCCGGGCGAGCAGCGGGCGGACTCGATCAATGACACGGTCGAAGCTGCCTGCCCCGCTCTTGAACGGGCGGAGGCGGTCGTGGTCGTCGCGTGCGCCGTCCAGGCTGACCGTCACCGCGTAAGCGTGTTCTTCGAAGAAGTCGGCGTCGTCCGGAGTCAGAAGCGTACCGTTCGTGGTGATCGACCAGCCCACCGTGATGCCACGGGTTGAAGCCTGTTCGATCGTGTAGCGAGTGGTTTGGCGCAGCACAGTGCGGTTGGCCAGCGGTTCGCCGCCGAGGAATGCCACATTCACGCGCTCGCCGGGTAGGCAGTTGTCGAGCAGCAGGTCGATGGCGCGGCGAGCGGTGTCAAACGACATGTCCTTTGCCGCACCGCCGAACTCGCCCTGCTGTGCGTAACAGTAAGTGCAACCCAGGTTGCATTTCTGTGCGACCGCCAGCGACAGGGCGCGGAGCGGGGGGTTCGTCAACGGTCGGTCATCGATGGCGACTGGTGTGTCAAGACCGAGCCGCGCCAGCGCTCGATCGGTTGCGTCGGCATCACCCGTGCGGATTGCTGAGCGTAGTTCGTCCGCGTTATTCGGGAGACGGTGTAGCCGCGAGCCGTTGACCACGAAAAGTTGGTCGGCAATCCCGCCAGACACGACATGTGCGGAAGGCACCCGAGGCCGCGCGTCGTTCCAGGCGCGATCGGCGAGGGCGCGGGCCAACTCAGCGAACGGGCTGTCGGGCGGCGACACGACCTCAGCATCGACGACAGGCAGGGAAATCGTGCTCACGACTCCTCCGCGTCCCGGCCCCGAATGATGAACCGTAACTCCGCCTCCCAATTCTTGAAGAGGTCGTCGTAGGTAACTAGCCGTGAGTCTTTGCGGTCGTCGGGGATGTAGTTGCCGGTGCGCACCTTCGCCGTCCATTGGTCGCCTGTGCTCAGGCCGTCTAGCCCGGGCTCGACGTTCACGTAGTCCGGTCGGCTCGCCGCCCAGTAATAGCAAGCGCACTCGCGGTAATCATTTTGCCACGGCGCGCACAGCCCTTGTGTCAACTCGCCCGGCTTCAGGACGTCCGCGTCAAGCGCCGCCGACTGGCCTTCGAAGAATTCCCTGACTTTCAACTTTGCCTTCACCGTGGGCAGCGTCTCGCTCCACACCACCTCGACATCGGCCGCTGCTTTAACGAACTCGCACTCGACCGTCTGGCCTGCCTTCTGGAGGACCGCGGCGAGCAAGTTCGACCATTCCATGAACGACGCTGCATTCGGATTGGCAGTCGTTGCCAGTGGCCCGCTCGTTCCGCCTGGGAAGACGGGTCCAGTCGTCACCACCGAGGTGGCTTTGCCGTCCACGCGCACCAGCCGATGGCCGACCAGACGCTTGTACTTGTCGTCTTCGGCCGCCACGACGTAGTTGTTGTTCTCCAGCAATACCAGCCCGACAAAGGCCCGTCGCCACAGGTTGCGGAAGTCGAATTCGAGGCCCGGGAAGCAGTTCGAAATCGCCGAACGCGGCAGCACGCAGAATGGGTTGCCGGCCCCACGGTGGTGCAGTTGGGCGAGCAGATTGTCTGGGGTCAGTGGCGATGGCCCGCCGGGGGCGTGGCCGTGCGCGGCGCGGAACATCGCGCCGGCCGCGGCGCGGATAACTGTATTGATCTGTCGGTGCGTGAGCGTCAACGACCGTCCATCGGCGTTGCGCATGAGAGCCGGCATCTTCCGGCGCACTTTGTCCGACAGGTCGCCGATCTCCTCCGGTCGCCGCAGCACCTCGGAAAACCATGGAGCAGCCCCGGAACTGAGGGCGTTGAACACCCGCTCATGCAGCGACACCACCGCCAGCGTATCGACCAGCGAGGCGGCCATGATCGGCTCGAATAGACGCTCGAAGTCGTTCGTGTCCTGCCGCACCATTGTGCTCGCCACATTTTGTCGGCCGTTCACGGGGTTGCCGTTCATGACCGCCGTGTTCATCAACCGAACTGTCTCCAGCGCCCGCCGTACAATCTCCTCGGCCTCCTCAATTGGTACGTCGCCCGTCACCTCCGGCCCAAACAGGAGTTGCTCTAGTTCGTCGGCAACAACGCGGATTGGCAGCGTATCGGGGGCGTAGGCCGGGGGCCCAGCCCCAATCACCGCCCGCGCTCGCATCACCTTCTTCCCTACAGTCAGGCTGACCTCAGCATACCCGTCGCATTCGTCGTCGAGGTAACCCCAACTTACTTGGGAGTCGCCGTCAGAGTATCCAGCAAAAATCTGGCCTGGGTTTGTGAGCGTCGGGCCGCTACTCTCCGCGTACCCGCACCACGTCCCCTTCTTCGTGTCGTACAGAACTTGGGCGTTCGAGGTGATGACCGGATCGTCCTCGGCCAACGTCTTCGATGTGTGTCGCTTCAGGCTCGACCCGTAGACCTTTCCCGCCGCTGGGGTGAAACGCAGTCGCAGCCCTGGGTGCGCATCGGTCGGGCGAATGAACCGCACGGACCCGAACGATAGGGTCTTCTTGTCGAGGAAGTTCGGGCACTCGCCGAGAAGTTCGTGGCGGTCGTGGTCCCGGATGTCCCGGATGACGGCGGTGATCTTGTCCGCATCGGCTTTCGTGCGCCGGAACACTTTGATGTTGGCGACCTCCACGGTCCAGGCGATAGCGTCCAGGTTCAGACCGTTCGCTGTCAGCAGCGCCGGTGTCAGCGGCACCAGGAGGCCCGGGTTCGCGTCGGTAATGGCGAACACCTCCAGGAAAGGGGCAACGGGTCGTACCTTTTTGTCGTCCTCGCGAAAGCGGATGTTCTTCGGCGTATAAGCCGTGATCGCCCCAGTGGCGGAGTCGATTTCAAACGACTCGCGCGGCACGATCGTGCGGAAGTCCAGCGGCCGCTCAGCCGGCACTTCCAAATCAAACGCCTCGAGCGGCGTCGTGGATGACCCGAGCCGGCCGACCGCGACCGGCGGGAGGATGCGAAGTTCGAGAATCGCCATGGCGCGCTCCTATCGCGGTGCGGAGTTTGAGAGTCCCGTCAGGATGCGGTCGATCACGCCGAGCAAAGCCCCGTCCGCCTCGCGAAGAGAATAGAGATAGCGGTGACGAGACGGGTCGCTGGCCGCGAGCAACTCGGTCACGAGTGGTTCCGACGCGAGCAACAGGTTGCGATGCAGTCGCCAGCGGTTCGCTTCGCCCATCGGCCGGTTCAAGGTGTACGGCATCTGGAACGGCGGGCCGGCGAACTTCTCTGCGTCGCGAGTCTTCTTGCCCAACGGCGTCTGCATCATGAACGTGGCGATGGCCCTTAAGTTGTACATCTCCCCGAACGTGGCGTTGATGATGGTGCCGCGGGGCGACCATGGGGCCGACTCGTTCAGTCCACTGGCGAGGTCAAAGCTATGCGTAAGGTAGGTCAGCACCATGCGGTACCGGACGTTGAACAGGTGCCCCCACGCGACGGCCTCCGGGTGCGTGATGGCGTCGTGGTTCTTGCCGCGAGAGGTGCTGCCGGTCGCCGGGATGTACGGGTTCACTGCGACGTCTCGCCACGGCGTCCAACCGCCCTTCTTCCAGATTGGTTCGAGTTCTTGCATTTCGCAGAAGACCTTGAGGAAACGGGCGAAATGCGACGGGCTGGTGGTGCTCGGGTCCGGGTTCGCCTCGCCCTGCTCGGCGATCATAGTCAGCAGATCGACCGCCTCATCACGCGAAGCGACGGCCCGCACCAATAGGTCTGGCGTGCCGGCCGGGGCAACGCCCTCGGCGTTGCCG
>DATANR010000029.1:0-7536 GCA_036266155.1 Gemmataceae bacterium
AGATTTCATTAACACAGCCAATTGAATCATGAATTGAATTGTCTGAAACCGGCGATCTTCAAAATATGATGCAGGTGGATGCCCTGTGCGAGAAACGTACCTGTTATTTCATATTGTAGTTTATTGAGTTGTCCGCGAGTCTCCAGTGGCGGACGAAGTCAACGACGGTGTCGCGCGTGTCGTGCGGGACCCAGCGGCCCTTTAGATCTCCCAAGTTCTTTTTTTAACAGGACGTGCTCTTCCATGAATTCGGCGAGCACGGAGTCCTTGCGTTGGAGCTTGGCTTCGAGCTTCTCGAGCTTCTGGTCCTTGGCCTCCTCGACGGCCTTGGACTTGCGGCCTGTGTCGAAGGCGGCATGGCCGTTCTTGAAGAACTCCTTGAGCCAGCCATAAAACTGGTTGGGATAGAGATCGTGCTCATCGCACAAGTCCGAGACGGGCACCTTGTCAATGAGCCGCTTGAGGATGGCGACCTTCTCGGTGCCGGCAACGTGACGACGTGGCCTGCTCATGACGAACCTCCGCTGGGGTTAAACTAACCCAACCGGAGCGTTCTTCCAGTTCCGACTGAGGCAAGACAAAGTGACCTATTATCCGGTCGAAGAACTCGTCTTGTCATGCATTTTTATGGGCGAGCGATGAGACGAACGCGCGGTCATCGTTGATCCTTTCAATCCATCATCTGTACTTCGCCAGCGTATCCGCAAAACGCTTCGCCAGGTCCGTCGCTGCCCGATCGTAAGCGGGTTTGTCGCTCCACGATGCACGCGGGTCGAGGATTTCGCTGGGCACACCAGGGCACGTCGTCGGGACCGCGATGCCGAAGATTGGATCGTTGCGGAAGGTGACACCATCGAGTTTGCCTTCCAGTGCCGCGTGCAGCATGGCTCGGGTGTAGGTCAGGCTAATGCGTTCGCCGCCGCCGAAGCCGCCGCCGATCCAGCCGGTGTTTAGCAGCCAGACCGGGGCCTTGTGCGTCTTGAGCTTTTCACCCAGAAGCTGAGCGTAGCGGCGCGGTGGCAACGGCAGGAACGGCGCGGCGAAGCAGGTGCTGAACTCGGCCGTCGGGTCCTTGACGCCCACTTCTGTGCCGGCCACTTTCGCCGTGTAGCCGCACAGGAAATAGGCCATTGCCTGTTCGAGATTGAGCCTCGCGATCGGCGGCATCACGCCGAACGCGTCACAGGTCAGGAAGAAGATAGTCTTCGGATGCCCGCCGCGGCCGGTCGGCTCGTAGTTGGCAATGAAATCGAGGGGATACGCCGCCCGCGTGTTCTCGGTGTAGAGTTGACTGTCGTAGTCGGGTCGTCGCGTGCCGGGATCGAGCGGCACATTCTCCAACACGCTGCCGAAGCGGATCGCGCTAAAGATCTGCGGCTCCTTTTCAGCCGACAGTTTGATCGTCTTGGCGTAGCAGCCGCCCTCGATGTTGAAGACGCCATCGTCGGACCAGCCATGCTCATCGTCGCCGATGAGCCGGCGTTCGGGATCGGCAGAGAGGGTCGTCTTGCCCGTGCCGCTCAAGCCAAAAAAAAGTGCCACGTCGCCGCCCGCGCCGATGTTGGCCGAGCAGTGCATTGGGAAGACGCCCTTGAGCGGCAGCACTCCATTAAGCACGCTGAAGATGCCTTTCTTGATCTCCCCCGCGTAATGCGTTCCCGCGACGAGCGCGATCTTGCGCTCGAAGCTCAGTGCGATGACGACCGGCGAATTGATTCCCTCGGCCGCCGCGTCATAACGCAGACCCGGCAAGCCGAGAACGAGCCACTCCGGCGCATCGCTCTCCAACTCGGCGACCGTCGGCGGACGAAACAGGCAGCGCGCGAACAGCGCGTGCCAGGCCTGCTCGGCGACGACACGCACGGTGAGCCTGTGATTCGGGTCGGCACACGCGGCCGCGTCCTCGACGAATAACTCGCGGCCGTTCGCGTAGTCGATCGCCTTGCGCAGCAGCCGGTCGAACACGGCCGGCGTCATCGGCTGATTGACCTTGCCCCAGTCGATTTCCTTCTCGATCGACGGATCGCGAACGACGTACTTGTCCTTCGGCGACCGGGCCGTGCGCTCGCCGGTGAGCGCGTTGAACGCCCCGGAATCCGCGAGGTTTCCTTCTTGCCGACGCAATGCATGCTCGACCAATTCCGGCGCCGACAGGTATGCGTAAATCGGGCCAGCCGGCGCAAGTCCATGTCGCGACAGATCGGGAGAACGCATGGGCAAGCCCTTGAGATCGTGTGTGGAGATTATAGGTCCGCCGCAATCCGATTTGCTCATCGTGCCGTCGCCGGGTAACATGACGCCCTGCCCCCTCACCCTCTCCCGCCGCGCATGACACCTCCGACCCGCGTTCGCTACGCCATTCTCGCGCTGCTCTGTGTCCTGGCCATGATCACGTACATGGACCGGGCCGCCAACGGCAGCGCCAAGAAGGCGATCATGGCCGACTTGAACAAACAGCAGATCTCGGCTGGCGAGAAACCCTATCAGGAAGAGGATTTCTTCATCGTCCTCATGGCGTTTCAGATCGCCTATGCGGTGTTCGAAGTGCCATCCGGCTGGCTCGGTGACACACGCGGTCCGCGGTCGACGTTGCTCCGCGTCGTTCTGTGGTGGACGCTCTTTGTTGCGCTCACTGGCTTCACGGGATGGACGCTGCCGGGTGGCTTCTACGTCGGCTTCACGGCCCTGATCGTCATTCAGTTTCTGTTCGGCGTCGGCGAGGCCGGTGCCTTCCCGAACATGTCGAAATCGCTGTACAACTGGTTTCCATCGACCTCGCGCGGGTTCGCCAAGTCGGCCATTTGGATGAGTGCGCGCCTGATGGGCGGGTTGACGCCGCTGGTTTGGATCCTCGTCGTCGAACTCGGCGGCTTGACGTGGAACCAGGCGATGTGGCTGTTCGCGTCGACGGCAGCGATCTGGTGCGTGGTGTTCTACTTCGCGTTCACCAACAAGCCCTTCGAGCATCGCAAGGTCAATGCGGCCGAACTGGCCGAGATCGACGCCGGCCGGGCGGTTCACGTTGGGCACAACCAAGTGCCCTGGGGCAAGCTCTTCCGATCGCGGCAACTCTGGGCTGTCTGCTTCATGTATGTCGTCACCAACTTCTGTTGGTACTTCCTCATGTACAACCTGCCGGGCCGGCTGAAGGATGCTTACGCGGACTGGAACAAATCCGCCGGAGGCAAGATTCAACTCGCTCTTCTGGCCGGGGCGCCGCTGCTCGTCGGCATGGCCGGTTGCTTTCTCGGCGGGGCGTTATCGGACCGATACATTCGGCGAACGGGCGACCGCAAATGGGGCCGACGGCTGTTCGGCATGATCGGCTATGCCGGGGCCGGGACCTGTTACCTGATCGCGGCCGCCGTCTATTGGCATTACCCAAACAGCTTGTGGCCGTTCGCGATCATGCTGATGTTGATGGGGTTCTTCAACGACTTGATCATGGCGCCGGCCTGGGCGGTGTGTCAGGACATCGGCCAACGCTACTCGGCGACCGTCTCCGGCACGATGAACATGTTCGGCAATCTGGTAGGCGCCGTGTCGGGAATCTACTTCACGGGCCAGGTCATGACGTCGACTCTGAATCCGCAGCAGAAGATTCTCGTTTGCTTTGGCACCTACGCGGCCGTCTATTTCGTCGGCGTCGGCATCTGGCTGCTGATTGACGCGAGCAAGCCGATTGTGACGGACGAAGCTGCGACGGCGTGACAAGGTTCCGCGCAAGTTCCCGCCACGGCCGCGTGCATCGCTCAGCGAGACCCCGCGTGTTTGACCTTCGGCCGATGACCGTCGACGACTTGCCGGCCTGCCTGTCCCTCTGGACCGGCATGCCTGGCATCACCCTCTTTCCCGCTACCGATTCCATCGAAGGCCTGACGCGTTATCTCAACCGCAACCCAAGTCTAAGCGTCGTCGCCATGCGTGAAGGTGCGGTGGTCGGCGCCGCCCTGGCGGGCCACGACGCCCGCCGCGGTTACTTGCACCACGTCGCCGTGGCCGCGGAACATCGTCGCAAGGGCCTGGGCCGAACGATGGTCGAATGGTGCCTGACAGCGCTGACCAGGGCGGGCATCGGCCGGTGTCACATTTTCGTGGACGCCGGCAACGATGAGGGCAAAGTGTTCTGGCGCCGCGTCGGCTGGGAGGAACGGCCGGGCGTGCATGTCATGTCGGTGACGACGGACCCGGAGCGGGCGTAATCTTTTCCATAGGGCCTATGGGTCCGGTGGGACGCATGAGTCCCATCGGACCGGGCATTCTTGACGCTACTTCGGCTTGCTCCGACCGGTCAATGCTTCGGCTCGCTGCACGTCGCCAACGATCTCAATGCTCCCACAGTCGAGACAAAGCAGCGCGCGAATTTCAACGTTGGGCGAAAGTGTCCAGAAGGTGCTGTTGGCGGGATGAAACGAGAGGCCGCCATGAGTGCGCATGCTGCCCGGTTCGATTCTCGTACCGCCGCACCGCAAGCACGGCCACGATCCGGGAGGCGTTTCGGCAGGGTCTTGTGGTGTTGGCAAATCGGAATTCATGGTTGTCTCACAACTGCATGTGCCCGGCTTTTATTGCTCTAGATCTTCATCGAGTAAGTCGGCGCCGCATTTCTCCTGACAGCCCCGATTCGTTGCAACTGATTGCAGAAAAATCGGTGAAACGATTTAGGGGGTATGTGTCATGAAAGCAATGATTCGGCGTCACTTCGGATAGCTCAGGTGTTTCTTCAAGAAGGCGAAGGTCCCCTGCGAATGAATCTCGTGCCCGCCCGAGAAATATTCGATCTTTGTTCGCTCGGGTAACTTCAACTTCGCATAGTGATAGCGCACCTTCGCATACTCGTAGGACACCATCTCATCGATGCCGACGCCGTCGTCGTGGCCGCGTTCGACCATGAACGGCCGTGGGGCGATCAGGTAGGCCATCTCCGCATAGTTAAACGTCGAGCCGAGATCGAACTCCGGCATCTCGTATTCGGGGCTGAACATGTAGCTGCCGCGGAAGTCGACCGACACGTTCTTGCCGACCCACTCGTTGAAGTCGCCGGAGCAGATGGACAGGCAGTATTTCGGCAGGATGGCGGGCACCCGCATGGCCGTCTTGCCGCCGTAGCTCAGGCCGTAGAACGCGAGCTTCTTGTCGTCGACGTTCGGCAGCGTACTGAGCCAGTCGAGCGTGCGTTCATGTTGGCGGACGATGAACGAGAAGAGCGACAGTTTGAGCGGGTTGGCCTTGCGCTGGAGGACGCGGAACTTGTCCTGGCCGATGTACGGGTTCTGTGGGGCGTAAACGATGTACCCCAGGTCGGCGAGCTTGGCGCCGAACGAGTTGTAGTACTTGGTCACCTCCTTCGGGTTGCACACATCCTGTGGTCGGCCTTCGAGGCCGTGCTGGCAGACGACGACGGGCCGCTTCTCGCCGGGCTTCAGGTCCTTGGGCAACAGCAGAATGCCGTAAGCGTAAACGTCCGGGTACAGGTCGAGCGTGACCTCGTAGCCCTTCCACTTCGGCGTGTCGTACAGTTCGCGCGACTTCGGGTTCATCGGCAACGTCGGCTCGGGCAGCTTGCCGATGACTTCCTCGTTGAAGAACTTGCGGATCGGCTCGATCGAGTTCTCGTATTTCTCGGGCGAGGAGAAATCGACCTTGTCGAAGCGGGCCGCGCGCATCGGTTCGCTATCGCGCCACACCTTTTGCGTGAACGCGACGAGTTGGTCGAACTGGCGATGCTGGCGGATCGTGGGGGCGAACGCGGTGCGGCGGTCCGTGGGCAACCGACCGTCGGGTGCCGCCCAGTCGCGATCGAGGCCGACGGGGTGCAAGTCGCCGAAGAACTCACGCAGGGTGATCGGCATCGTCAAGGCCGGCCCGTCGCCGACTTGTTGGTGGCCGTAGATGGGAATGGACTTCGACACCTTCGCATCATCGAGCAGCTTGGCGGCCCGCTTCATCTCCGCCGACGCGGCCGTCGGCCCTTCGCGAGGGAACGGAGCCTGAGCCAACTTGCCCGGCGCTGCTCCGCCGCGACCCTGTCGAACTGGCGGCGGCCCGGCCACGACCGGCCACTTGCCATTCTCCACGAACAGCGTTTTGACAAATGCCGGCTTGCGGTCCGGCCCATTGAACCACGGGATATAGAATGCAGCCGCAACTTCGGCATCGCCGAACTCTCGGGCCATGTCCCAGACATTGCGATAGATCGGCTCTTCCCACATTCCTTCACGTGGGCCGATATACCCGTTGACCACCGTTGCCTTGACGCGGTTGTGCAGGGCGCCTGCGTAGAACGCGAGCAGTCCACCTTCGCCATAACCGTAAATCCCGACTGCCGGGGCGTCCTTCTCGCGCGTAAACCAATCCACCACTGCCAGCACCTTTTGCACCTCGTAGCCGATGATGTGCCGGCCCATTTCGTAGGCCATTCGATAAATGAACTCGCGGTGCGGCTGGTTGGTCCACCGGTTGAACTTCACGCTGCCGGAGAAATCGTCCTTGCGGTCGATCAACACTGGCACCACGACCCGGCAACCATTCTCGGCGAGCCGGCGGGCGAACTGCGATTCCTTCGGCACCCCCGCGGCCAGGCCGACGAGCATCTCCGGCGTCCAGTCCGCGTCCGGGATCGCGACGACCTGGGCTATAACCTTTCCCTTCGGTTCGACGAGCAGCCCCTCGCCATCGACGCCCTCGAACACTGGCCAGCGGATCGCGAAGACCTTGTACAGTTCCGTCTCGGCCACGAGAGACGGTGTCTTCGGCCCGCCGACGTACTCGATGTCGTCGAATTTCTTGCGCTCGTCGACCATGCCGAGGATCTTTTTAAGCCACTGGCGATTCGGTTCGACGGATTTGGCATAAGCCTCTGGCGACGAGAAGTCGGGCTTCCAAAATTGCATGCGCTTCTCGGGCGAGGCCGCGAGTTCACGCATCAGATAGGCGTCGATGCCGGCGACCATCTTCGTCGCCAAGTCGGCCTTGTCATCGAGTGGTTGGGTATTGGGCAGCGGGTCGGCCAGACATGGGTCTGATGAGACACAGAGGACGCATAAGACCCATAGGAGGCGGAGAGAGAGTCGCATGGTGGTTACCTGGCAGGTCTGATTACATGTCGGTCGTCATGGGCGGTGGCTCGATGCGCGGCGGGAGGTAGGGCTTGCCTTCTTCGTCCAGGTTAAAGCGGTGCAGGAAGCGGTGATAGATCGGCGTCATCAGGATCGCGATCAGCGACAGGAAGGCGATGCCGCTGTACAAGCAGTAGAAGACCGCGAAAAGCTTGCCTTCATTCGTTTTCATCGCGTCCGTTGGGCCCATGCCGGTGAGGATCATCGAGGCATTCAGCAAGGCGTCCAGCCACGGCAGATCGCCGAAGTAATGGTAGCCGACCGTGCCGAGCGAGAGCGAGAAGGCGATCACGATCAGCGTCAACAGAAACCCCTGCACGACGCGGCTGTAGAAGACGCGCAGCGGCGCGAGCGGCTGGTATTTGCCTTCCAGGATGCGGAACATGGGAATCTCCGAGGCGAGCGGAGCGGCGTTAGC
>DATANR010000030.1:0-6693 GCA_036266155.1 Gemmataceae bacterium
ATCTTGGTCACCGGCACTTCGACAGTCTTAACCAAGCCCACAACCCGCATGAGCCGTTTCATCCACGTTTCTTATCCGCAACCTGAAAACGAGGTGACTGGTCTGAGCGACAGAGTCGCTCCATCTCGCCACGAGCATCCATCGACTCTTCTTATCAGCGGTGGCCGGCTTCCCGGTTCGGAGAGCGTGGTTGTGTCGAACTCACGGAGCCGGCCCACCGCAGCGATCGTCATTACCGGAACGTGAAACCAGCACTTCCCTTCGGCTTCAGGAACTTGAGAACGCTTCCCTGGAACCCGCCGGTCTCGGTCCGCCCATTCCCATTCCCGTCGCTACCACCGCGTCCCGACCCATCACCCGCAGTCGGTCGGAAGCTCGGCGGGATGCGTCGCTCCAGGTGCGGATCCCCTCGGCCAAACCCATCTTTGACCTTCGGAACTACGCCTTGTGGAAGCCTTACGTCCACATGCGGATGTTGGCCGAACAGGCCATCGAGCCCTGGAAGGAACGGCCGGCTTGGAAGAGGACCAAAGCCTTTCATTGCTTTTGCAAAATCGTTGGTCGGTAAGTGGGAGGGAATCGGCACTGTCGGAGTTGGAATCTTGATATCCGGCAACTTGGGCGGCGTGAAGTTCGGCGTGCCAACATTGACCTTCGGCACAAAACCACCGCCGAACTGGCCGAATGCCTTGGCTCCCGTGGCCAAGAAGGAAGCCGAAACGAGTACTGCCATCGCAAGATAACGCGTCATTTCATTGTCTCCATCGCGGCCAAGACGGCATCGCGTTCTACTTTGGTGAGGATTCGCTCGCGTCGTCCGTACGGCGGCTTCTTGACTCCCTGAATTGGATTTCTGTCGAGGAGTCCCTCGGTAACGGCCCAAGCGAATGCCCGCTTGATTGCGGCGACGGCGTTTGCTCGGCTGCCCTTCCATGAGGGATGCGAATCCAGCCAGTGCGAGACGTGGAAGGGTTTCAGATCGACCGCCATGCGGCGGCCATGCGTGTTGCAGAAGTCCTGGAGGTAGGACCGGTAGAACTGATAAGTCTCAGTCTTGTGGTGCGTCTTACTGTGGTCGAGGAACAAGTCGCAGACGGAGGCGACAGTCAGGGCGGCAGGTGCAGGAGCTTCGCCATCGTGGTCGGCGATCAGCCGGCAGAAGGCGCGGTAAGCCTCCTGCTCATTCTCTTTCCCCTTTACCAGCTTCACTTGCTTGCGTTTGGTTCCGACCCGGATCTGTGCGTACCACCATCCATCGAACGAACGGAAGAACGGTTTGCGGGACATTTTTCGGCTCCTTGCGGTTTGGGACCAGAGATGATCCGCAAGGGATTGGCGCTTTCAGCCGCCGGAGGTCGTAACACCGACTTGCTGCAAGTTTTGCTGCAAGTCTCCTTATTGAGGTACCCCTGAGAAACCACGAAAGTCGCTGTTTCCCAGGGGTTTTGAACAGTCGGGCTGGCGGGATTTGAACCCACGACCTCCTGCACCCCAAACAGCGGGTCGAGCACCAGCCTTCGGCCATTGGGCGGCTTCTCACGCCGCTGAAGCATCCTCAGCGTCGCACTGATCGGGAACAAGTACCAAACATCCGCACCTGGATCCTTGCAATCGCCTCGATGGTATTCCAATCCACCGACATTCCATACGGGTCAAGGAAGATCACCGCTCGCCATCCGGACCAGTCTGTTTTCGCACAGAACTGGCGCAAGTTTTTGTTTGCGTCGCCGTGCTGACACGGACGCGATCTGCAAGCTCGGGAAAGAGACTACGTAGTTGTTTGAGTTGCCGCCAGTGTTTCTCGTCGCGATCGACGAACATGTATTGGTCAAACGGAGGCGCGTTTTCCAGGGCGAGCCTGTCCGAACCCACTATAGGCGGAGGGGTCGGGGAACCTAAAAAACCGCGCTACCCCGGCCTTCGTGGGCTTGCGGGGATTGCCGGCGCCGGTCTCGACGAGAGCATCGAAGTAGATCGTGTGGTACTTTTCATCCACGAACGGGTGAAGTACGAGAGGTAAGCACAACACGCTCCAGCTTTGTTTGGGTCCAGAACCCGCCGAACTGTGTCTCATGACGTCCTGCAACGTTACGGATTTTACCCGCAGAGATCAAATCGCCTTCGAGAGTGGTAGCGCGCTTTGCCTCGCGATCGACGTGAATTTGATTCAGCTCGTTGTCACCGGCCCGGTCGGTGTACCATGTCCCCGTGCTGAAACTCCTGGCCGCGCCGGCGACCAACGATCGCAGCCCGCGATACATGGAACGCGCTCTCGCCGCGATCCACCAGGCGGACCGCTTCGGCAAACCCGTCACCTTTCTCTACGCGGCGACGGCCGGACGCGTCGGATTGTTTCTGCAGTACGACGATGATCTCGAAGAACTCGTCGCGGGACCGGTCGCCGCCAACTATCCGAATTGCAATCTGACCACGACCGACACCATCGACGGTCCGCCCCCCGGATGGGGCACCTGGTCCGCCACATTGGAGCTGACCCCTGAATTATTTCCGATCCTGCGCCACGCCCAATTCGAGGACTTGCTCAACGGGACTTTCGCCGACCCGATCAACGCGATCTTGAGGGCGATCCAACCGAGCAGTGACGTGCGGTGTCACATCGCCATTCATCTCGCACCCGCAGGGCACAGACGACGGCGAACCGCGGAGAAGGCCGTCCGTCTGCTCGACCGTTCATTCTTCCGGCGCCATCATCGTTTGGCCGAGTATTACGCCCAGCACATCACGCGTCGCCACTGGTGGCTGGCGGGGTTTCTTGGTGTTCTGGCTCGCCAGTCGCCGCATCCAACGCACACGACACTCGAAACGTCTGCCAGCAGGCTTCATGATCGCGAGGAAAACTTGCAAGCTGCCAGTGTCAAAATCGGCGGTCATCTGTTTCAGACGCGCATCCATGTCGTGGTGCACACGGCCCCGGGAGCAAGTCGGTTAGCCAAAGAACGCTTTTCCCAAGTGTCCGGAGCCTTCGGCGCCTTCACGCAGTCCCGCCTGGCGACTTTCGCACTGCGGCGCACACGCCGAGGCGCTCCGCCGGATACCCCGAGGGAGGGGAGTCTACTTTCGCACGAAGAGATAGCGACACTGTTTCATCCGCCGACCACAACCGTCGAGGCCGAGCGGATGCAAACGCTCGAGTTTCGCGAACTCGAACCGCCGCCGGTATTTCCTGCCGGCACCGAAAAAGGAACAGTCACGCTTGGCCGCGTTCTCTTTCGCGGTGATGCACGCATGATCGGCATGGACGAAGATGCCCGCCGCCGGCACGTGTACATCGTGGGTGCCACGGGCGCCGGGAAATCCACGTTGCTCCTCAATCTCATCGGCCAGGACATGGCGGCCGGTAGGGGACTGACCGTTCTCGATGTGCACGGCGATCTGGCGGAAGCAGTCCTGCGCCTCGTGCCGAAAAACCGCACGAACGACGTCATTCACTTCGATGCCTCTTCGGATCACATCGTCCCGTTCAATCCGCTCGCCTGTTCGGATCCGCGGCGGGTTGACCAAGTGACGTCGGGCGTCGTCTCCGCGTTCAAGAAGCTGTACGACTCGTGGGGCCCACGATTGGAGAACTTGCTCCGGTACGCCGTTTTCGTCACGGTTGAACAGAACGGCACGCTGCTCAACATGCTTCGATTGCTCACCGACAAAGGGTACCGTGAGCAGATTGTGGCACGCGTAGAAGACGACGTGGTACGTTCATTTTGGCAAAACGAATTCGCCGGCTGGACGACCGCCTACCGCACGGAAGCCGTTTCATCCGTGACAAACAAGCTGATGCCGTTTCTGACGAGCCGGCAGTTGCGGGCCATCGTGTCTGGCGAGGCGAAGCAATCGCTTGATTTGCGGAAGGTGATGGATGAGGGACGGATCGTCGTCATTTCGCTCAGCAGAGGTCGGCTCGGCCAGGACAACTCCACTCTTCTTGGCAGTCTTCTTCTTACCGCGATCGAGCAGGCTGCGATGAGCCGTGCCGATATGCCCGAGGCCGATCGGCGAGACCACTACTTGTACCTCGATGAATTCCAATCGCTCACCACGCCATCGACCGCGATCATGCTGTCCGAGTCGCGGAAGTACCGGGTGTGCCTGACGCTCAGCCATCAACTGACCCGGCAATTGGACCAGGCGACGTACAGCGCCGTCATCGGTAACTGCGGAACGCTTCTGTCGTTTCGCGTCGGGCTGGACGACGCCGAGGTCCTGGCCCCTGCGATGAGCAAGCATCCGGGACAACTCGCGCCCGCCGATCTCTGCAACTTGCCGAATTACACGGCGTACGTTCGCTTGCTCATTGACGGTCATCCGAGCCGTCCATTTTCATTGCGGACACTGCCGCCGTGCACAGAGACTTCGAACACGGAGCGTGCCGAGATTGTCCGCCGTACTTCGCGGCACCGGCACGGGAGGCCAGCAAATCCCTTTTCCGTACGGAGAGTAGGGGATCGACGCGAGTCGAAGAATCTTGTCGCAATTGGTTGATGCCAAAAGAACCCCTTCCGCAAGGAAAGGGGTCACTGCCGAAGGGCAGTCACACTGTCACTGATGAAATCGGACGTGTCACCCCGCGAGCACGTCGATCCGCTCAGGGGTCGGGGAAAGCATCGCCGAGAGTCGCATCGTGCGACGAGCCAACTCGGCCGGGTTCGATCCCTGTAACGAGGCGAACGCGGCGGTGAAGGCGTTAAAGAGACTCCACGCAGTTCGCGGAGCGAACTGCTCGTGCCCCGGCTCCTTCCATGCCCGTACCACATGCGGAATCGCCCGTAACGGAATTACCCCACGCTCGATCGCCGCACGCAAAATGAAGGAGTCGGCTCTTTCATCGGGCATCGTCGTATCCGCGAGGGCCGCTATCCGAACGGTCTCGGCTTCCTTGAACGACGTAAGCTGCATTACGGCACCTGCGATGTCATTGCTGAAGTTCGCGATGCCTTGGGGCGAGTGCTTCCGTCGCACCATGAGGTCTGAACGAAACGCGAGATTGTCACAAATAAAAACTCGCGAGCCCGCACAGAACCCCATCGGGAACGTCTTGTCGATCGAATTCCGGATGCCGACCGCAAGCGTGACCGAACCGTCCGGCGTGAGCGGGGTCGCAAGGTCGAGCGTTCCGAAGAATCGCCCATCACCAGCGGACAGACCGAAGCGGGATTTCACGACGGAGTAGCCTGCCTCGGCGAGCGTTGCGAGCGCCGTGTCGAGGACACGGACGTGACCGACCGGTGCCCACGTCTTCGTGGGCGCTGGGCATGGAAGAGTCGCGAGTTCGTCCCTCGCGACTTCCCGTGCCCCGCAGTGGAGCATGAGATTCGACGTAGCCATGATGCTGTTTCCCTGCTGACAGTGAAGGATCAATGCCTCGGCGAAATACCGAGGTCGAGAACGCTACACGTGGCAGGAGTCGACCGCAACACCGTCGCGATCCAGCACCCGCAAAGCATCGCTCCTCTTCATCTCCGACGTCTGGTATGCTCGTCGCCGTGCCTCTCGACCTTTCGCCACTGGAAGATGCCCTCGCCCAATTGGACGAAGGATTGCAGGAGGCGGAACACACTCTGGATTCGGAATTGCTGCGGGACGGAGTCATCCAGCGTTTCGAGTACAGTCACGAACTGGCGGTGAAGTTCATTCGCCGCGCTCTCGAAGTCGTATACGGCGATCCCGTGGATCAGATGGCCTACAACGACATGCTGCGAACCGCCGGCGAGCGAGGGCTCGTTACCAATGTCGAGGGATGGTTTCGCTACAGGACCGCTCGTAACAAAACGTCGCACACCTACGATGCGGCAGTTGCGGCCGAGGTGTATCGTTTCGCCCGCCCTTTCCTTCGCGATGCACTTGTTTTCCTCGATCGACTCCATGCGATCCATCGATCTGCAGCCTGACCATTTGGCGCTGGTGCGGCAGATCCTCTGGCGATATGCGCCCGGCTTGGAGGTGCGAGCGTTCGGCTCTCGCGTGACCGGTACTGCCAAGCCGATGTCGGACCTCGATCTGTGCATCATGGACGCGGAGCGATTGTCGTCCGACGCGATGGACACATTGAGGGCCGCGCTCAGCGAATCGGTTCTTCCGTTCAAGGTGGACGTTGTCGAATGGGCGGCACTCAGCGGAAAGTTCCGCGCCATCATCGACAAACAATTCGTGGTCCTGCAGCCTGTCGATTGAGGTGTCGGGGCAAATTCAAAACGGCAGCAGTTCACGAGCCGAGGTGACAAACGTACACAATGTGACTGATCCGTGAAGGTCTTTCTAATTTAGGTTACTCCGGGTTGAGGTGACCGAAGCACCAAATACACAGAATGCCGTTGGTTCATCATTTTCCGCAGAAGCGGCGACGGAAATAATCCGTTGCGGAACGGGGGAAGCCGCCATGGTGCCGTCAATGGCAAGGCATACGGCATACCCCGAGGGTACTCTACCGCCCCTCGGGGTGTTCCGGCCGCGAGCCGTCAACTCTTGTTGGTCATGCCTCGGTGACTTGCACGATGAACCCCGGCGCGGCGGCGAGAACCTGATGCCAGCGGTTCGCCTCCGCAGCCTTTGCGAACGCCCGCTCCTGCCAGCCCATCGCGGTGCCGTCCGCTTTCCGGCCGCCGTACCGGATCGTGTACGTCCCCTGGCCGGCCGACGTCGGCCGCTCCTCACACCACACGTTCAACATGCGGGCCCTCT
>DATANR010000031.1:0-1881 GCA_036266155.1 Gemmataceae bacterium
GGCATAGTCAGCATGACATCATCGGGCGGCTGACGCCGCTCCGCTCGCCTGTTGTGAGGAGCGATCGCCATGGGTCAGCTCAGCGCTCGCCGGGCCGTCTATACCGGCGTGTTCGATCCGATCCACCTCGGGCACCTGGACATCATTCAGCGGGCGAGCACGATATTCGACGAACTGATCGTCGGCGTCGGCATCAACCCGGAAAAGGAGCCGTTCTTCTCGATCGAGGAACGCGTCGAGTTGATTCGCCGTGAGGTCAAGCCCTATGCCAATGTGACCGTTGAGCCCTTCCAGGAGCTGGCGGTCCGCTTCATTCGGCAGCAGAATGCCCGGATCATGGTTCGCGGATTGCGAACCCTGAGCGATATGGATTACGAGTTCACCATGTCGCTGTGGAATCTGCATCTCGACCCGCAAATCGAGACGGTGTTCTTGATGGCCAAGGAAGAGTTCTCGCACGTGAGCAGTTCGTTCCTGCGGCAGATCGCCACATTGGGTGGTGACCTGTCCAAATTTCTTTCTCCCGCCGTGGGCGCCGCTCTCGCCGAGCGGGGCCGTCAACTCTCCAAGTGACGCATGAGCAATCCAACCCGTCGAACCTTTCTCGCCTCCGCGGCCGTCGCCGCGTACTTTGCTAACCCCGCACGGGCCGTCGACGGCACGACCGTCCATCTCGGCATCATGGGCACGGGCGGCCGGGGCACTGAGTTGGGCCGGCTCTATGCGTCGTTGCCCGGCGTGCAGGTGACGACCGTGTGCGACGTCGACGCGGGTCGCGTCAAGGCCGCGGCGGCGGCCATCGAAGCGGTCGCCAAGAAGTCGGACAACCCGGCCCCGACACCAGTCGCGGACTATCGTCGCATCCTCGACGACAAATCGATCGACGGCATGATCGTCGCCACCTGCAACCACTGGCACGCGCCGGCCGCCATCCTCGGCTGCTCAGCAGGCAAGCATGTCTACGTTGAGAAGCCGTGCAGCCACAATCCGTGGGAAGGTGAAACGCTCGTCGCCGCGGCCCGGAAATTTAAGCGGCACGTCCAGATGGGCAACCAGCGCCGCAGCTTTGGCCACTACATCGAGGCGACACAAAAGGTCCGTGAAGGGATCATCGGCCGGGCGTATCTCGCCAAGTCGTGGTACTTCAACAACCGCCCGCCGACCGGCACGGGCAAGCTGACCGATCCGCCGAAGGGCCTCGACTACGACCTCTGGCAAGGTCCGGCGCCGCGGCGGCCGTTCAAGGACAATTACCTGCACTACACCTGGCACTGGTTCTGGCACTGGGGCAACGGTGAACTCGGGAACAACGGTGTTCACACGATCGACATTTGCCGATGGGGACTCGGCGTCGATTTTCCGATTCGCGTGTCCTCGTCCGGCGGCCGCTACCGCTACGACGACGACCAGGAGACGCCCGACACGCACACGGTCGGCTACGAATTTGCCGACAAGAAGCTGATCACGTGGGAAGGCCTGAGCTGCAACACGGCCCCCGGCGGATCGGCGTTCGACATCGTCTTCTACGGCGAGAAAGGCTCGCTCGTCTTGAAGGACAGCGGCTACACGGTCCACGACGTGAAGGGCAAGGAGATTTCGAAAGCCCCGGCCGCGAAGGCGAGCATGAACGAGCACGTCGGCAACTGGATCGCCGCCATCCGCGGCGACGCCAAGCTCAACAGTGAGATCGAAGAAGGGCACAAGACAACGCTGTTGTGTCATTTGGGCAACATCGCGCATCGCACGGGTCGGGCCCTGCGTTGCGACGCGCAGGATGGGCGCATTGTCGAGGACAAGGAGGCGATGGGGTTCTGGAAGCGCGAGTACGAGAAAGGTTGGGAGCCGAAGGTGTAGAGGAGCTAAGGCGAGCGGAGCCGCGTC
>DATANR010000032.1:0-42675 GCA_036266155.1 Gemmataceae bacterium
GTTTGCTTGAATCGCCGCCCAGGCCCGCGGTCGTGTTGTCCTTGGTCAGCTTCTGTTCGTCGTGGATTTTGATTCCGTTATGGAGGACGGAGATTCGACCTGGTTCGGTCTTTTTTCCGTCAACAAAGGCGGGAGCGTGAAACTCGATGTCGTAGCTTTGCCAAACGGTCGGGGCCTTGCACGCGTTGACGAGTGGCTTGGCGATGCCGTAAATGCCACCGCAGTCGTTGTCTTTGCTGTCGAGGCCGTAGCTATCGAGAACCTGGACTTCGTAGCGGCCCTGGACGTAGACGCCGCTGTTGCCACGGCCCTGACCCGTGGCCGTCGGCATGTAGGGCACGCGGAACTCGACGTGCAATTTGAACGAGTCAAAGGTCTCTTTGGTAATGATGTCGCCGCCGCCCACTTGCAGGGCGCCGCCGTCCACAAGCTTCGCGGTTGCCGACTTCTTTGGATCGTTGCGGCTGACCCAGTTGTCGAGGCTCTTGCCGTCGAACAGCACGATCGCTCCCTTTGGCGGCGGTGTACTCTTCACGTCCTCCTTGTCTTCGGGCTTCAACAACTTCAATTCGCTGATGTCGCCGTATTGAGCGAGCGCTGGGGCGGCGGCGAATACGATCGCCAAGAGAGAGAGGGGCAAACGCATCGAAGGCCTCATGGTGAGAGTAGCAGCGGCGGTGGCGTGCAACGGACGCGACCGCATTGGGGAGGGTAGCTTAGCGGATGCAGCCGTGATTTGTACAATGCGGAGAGCATGATGCCACCCATTACCTTCGTCACGTGCGTCGAATCAGGACCGTTGGAAACGCAGGTCCTTCGCATGGTGGAGAGCCTGCGAGCGTTCGGCGGCGCCTACGCGGATTGCCCCGTCTGGGCCGTCAAGCCTCGGTTCGGCCCGCCCCTCAGCAAGCGGACACGCGCGCAATTCGATCGGCTCGGCATCGAGTTCCATCGCACGCAGCGCAACGATCCGCACGACTGGTATGCGTACATCAACAAGACGCGTGCCCTGATGCTCGCGGAAGATCAGGCGCGAACCGAATTCATCGGCTGGCTTGACGCCGATCTTTTGTTTACCGGTGAGCCGAGTTTGCTCGTACCGGGCCCGGCGGAAGACCTGACCGCCTGCTCTTCCGACAACGCCGGCGGTACGACTGGTCCCGATGATCCGTGCAATGCATTCTGGATTGAAGCTTGCAAATCCGTCGGCCTGGACCTCGAACAGCTTCCGTGGGTGACAACGGAGCGCGAAGGTCACCGCATCCGTTTGTACTGGAACAGCGGCGTGTTCGTGTTCAGGCGCGGCACCGGGCTCGCGGCGCAACACGACGAATGCACGCGGCGGCTTCTGGATGTGAAACTCGGATCAGCCGTTACCGGGGTATTCTTCACCGAACAGTTTGGGCTGGCACTCGCGGCGGCCCGGCTTCACCTACGCTATCGTCAATTGCCGCACAGTCACAATTACGAGATGGGCAGTGCGATTCACGCGGAGTGGTATCGCGAAGAACGCCTCCGGGCGGCGCGGATCGTGCACCATCACGATTGCTTCTGGCCGTCGTTTTGGCCAACCTTTATCTCGTGCCTGCGCGCCACGCATCCGGATGTCGCGGAATGGTTGGAGCCGAAAGGTCCGTCGCGGAATGCCGCGCCCTTCGCGTATCGGGCCATGACAAAATACCTGCGCAAGAAGCGGGCCAAGTTGGAGGAACAGTTCAAGGCTGGATGCCGATTCGTATGAGGCGTCCCGAATGAAGGCCGAGATCATTTCTATTGGCAGCGAGCTGACCAGCGGGCAGAACCTGGATACTAATTCGCAATGGCTCAGTCGCCGGCTTGCGGCGGCAGGGATTCCGGTCGCGTTTCACACAACAGTTGCTGATGACTTGCGCGACAACCTGGCAGTCGTGCGCACGGCCTGCGATCGAGCGGACCTTGTTCTGATCACGGGTGGACTCGGTCCGACGCAGGATGACCTGACGCGCGAGGTGCTCGCGACGGCTGCGAACGTCGAACTTGTCGAAGACGCGGCATCGCTCGAACAAATCAAGGACATGTTCACTCGGCGAGGCCGTGTGATGCCCGAGCGCAACCGAGTGCAGGCGCTGTTTCCCCGGGGCGCGGAACCGCTTCGCAACGAATGCGGCACCGCACCCGGCGTTTGGATGTCAATCGGTCGGGCGCATGTTGCGGCCATGCCCGGCGTCCCGTCGGAAATGTACGTCATGTTCGACAAGCAAGTATTGCCGCGCCTGGCAACGCGCGGCCTCGGTGGCGGCGTCTTTATTCAGCGCAAGATCAACACGTTTGGTTGGGGCGAGTCAGCGGTCGAAGAGAAATTGCTCGATCTCACCCGGCGCGGACATGTGCCCGAGGTCGGCATCACCGTCAGTGACGCCGTGATTTCGCTCCGCATTCTCGCGCGAGCGAACACGCTGAGCGCGGCCCAGGAACAGATCGATCCCGTCGAACAGATAATTCGCGAACGACTTGGGAATCTCGTCTTCGGCGTCGAGGACGAAGAGCTTCAGGATGTCGTGTTGCGTTCGCTTGCCGAAAAACGCATGACGATCGCAACCGCGGAGAGCGTCACGTCCGGACTGGTGGCCAACCGCATTGCTCAGGTGCCCGGCGCCAGCAATTGGCTCCTCGGTGGTATTGTGGCGTACACGAACGAAGTCAAATCAGCACAACTTGGCGTTCCGGCTGATTTGATCGAGAGGCACACAGCCGTCAGCGCGGAGGTCGCCCGAGCGATGGCGGTCGGCGTTTGCGAGCGCTTTGGTGCGGACCTCGGTCTCGCGACCACCGGATACGCAGGGCCGGCCGGCGGCGATGGCACACCGGTGGGAACCGTCTTTACGGCACTTGCGCATACGGGCGGAACTGAAGTTGCCAAATTCAGTTGGATCGGAACGCGGCTGGAGATCCAAAGCCGGACTGCCAAGCTGGCGCTAAACCTGGCCCGATTGTTCCTGCTGAAGCAATCGGAGCACACGGAATAAGCTCACGCAGAGCCGAGTCGTTGCCGGCATTCGTCCAGAATCGCCTTCGTCGCGGTGGCGCCAATTCGTGTCACTCCAAGGGCGCGGACGGCGAGCACCTGATCGAAGGTTCGGACGCCCCCGGCAGCCTTGACCTGCACGCTCGGCGGAGAATGGGCACGCATCAGCTTCAAGTCATGGTCGGTCGCCCCGCTGTCGCCGTAGCCCGTCGATGTCTTCACCCAGTCGGCGGCAAGGTCACCGCAGATCCGACAAAGCTCAATCTTGTGCGCGTCTTGAAGGAAACAGTTCTCGAAGATCACTTTCACTTTCGCACCGCGACGGTGGGCCGGCTCGACGACGGCCGCGATGTCGTCACGGACGTACTTCCAGTCGCCGCTCAAAACCTTGCCAACGTTCACAACCATGTCAAGTTCGACGGCCCCATCCGCCATGGCGAGTTCGGCCTCGGCGGTCTTGATTGATGACCGATGAGCGCCGTGCGGGAATCCAATGACGGTTCCCACCTTGACGCCCGATCCTTGTAGCGCCGCCGCGGCACGTGCGACGGCATAGGGCTTCACGCAGACGGAGGCAACCGCGTACTCGTGCGCGACTGCAAAGCCATTGTCGAGGTCCGCGTCGGTCAGCGTTGGCTGCAGCAACGAGTGATCGAACATTTTGGCGAGATCAGCCAACTTGAAATCAGACATCCGAAGCCTCCTGGGCGACTCACAAAATTGCGCACTTGGATGAGTCTGGGAACTCGCTCGGGACTCCTGCCGCAGAAGGAATTTCTACAAGGACCCGAATGCCAGACGGTCATTTTTGACGGCGACCGAACCGTGGCCTATTGTTCGGTACGTTCCGCACAAACAGCATAATCCGCCCAACGCGACCCGCGCCCGGCGACAAGCCCTGATGTCTTGGCCCTCCCACAAAACGGTTGCTGCCCACCAATCGCGGGGGGCCTCAGTGCTGGCGGCAGTACTCCTGCTCGGCCCGGCCCTGCTATTGTGTGGGGCGGCAGTTCGCGTCGATGGTTTGCCACGATCGATCGCCGCGGGAATCGGCGTAACTCTTGGTCTGGAATCGATCTTTCTGCTGATCCGATTCGGCTCTCAGCGGGCAGCGGCAAGCTTTTTCCTCCTCGTGTTCTACGGCATTGCTGCCGCGGTTTTGCTGTTAAACTCACCCGATCTTGCATCTCCCCTGACGCATTTGTATCTGAGCGCATCGCTGCTGCTACCCGTTGGCCTATTTGTCCGACGAGAACTCGCAACCACTGGCGGAAACGCACGCCGATTGAAATTCTTGATTCGTCAGCTGTTGACTCGGAAAGAATGGCCGTCACGTTACGAAGACTTCCGAAACTGTCCCCGAATTCAGGCTCTGCGCGAAGGGTTGCAAGACAATGCTGCACCGGCGTTAGCCTTGCTGGCACACGATGACGTCAACATTCAAATCGCTGTGCTCACGGCGCTCGAGTTTCACCCCTCGTGGCGCCATGGCCAGGTCGAGGCCGTTTTGCAACGTGCAACGTACACGGAGGTGCCAGCCGTTCGGTCCGCCGCAGTGCTTGCGCTCGCCAATGTTGTGAAGCCGCGCCATGTGCAGAGCTTGCTCGCCTTCATGCGCGATCCTAACGCAGAGGTCCGTCGCGCGGCCGGCATGGCGGTCCTTTGGGACTCGCCACGGCGCTGGACGGAGATTCGCTCGCAGATTCGCCAGGTGCTCGCGGCGCCCCATGCCATCAAAGACGGCGCCTTGCCATGTAGCAGCGCCTTGTCGCCGGCGGCAATTGCGGACTTGATTACGTGGTCCATTGAATCCGGCGCCATTGGCCGCCGGTCGACGCAGACGATCGTCCGCCATTGTCAGAAGGCGATTCAAGAGGACGGGTCCGCTGAAGCGATTACCCGAGTCGCGAACATGGTGGCCGACAGCAAGGTGCCCGCGGCACTCCGCGTCGAAATGGCGCACCGCCTGCGTCAAGCCGACGCCTTCCCCCATGAAATTGCCTACCGGTTACTTGGGAATTCTCATCCCACCATGTTGCGTGTCGTGGCGGCGGGCGCTGTCCTGAGTCGCAACCCGGACCCCCGCGCCATTGAAGTCTTGCGCGAGGCTGCCCAACAGCCGAATCGGGAGATCGCTCTGGCCGCGGCGGCGATTGTGCAGAAGTACCTGAGCGTCGACATGGGCCTGACTGTGGGTGGCGATTTACCAGCAGTCAATTCGCGCGAGGCCGCCGACGTCACGCGACGTGCCCGTCGCTGGTCGAGCAATCCCGGCTCGCAGTCCGGTGTGGAAACTCCCGCAGAGGCCGCCGTGCCTGCTGCTGATCCCGCTTTTTTCTAGGGCGGGGTCGTACAGTGACGGGACCGGTCGCCCGTGCATTGATCTCCATTCCATGCTCATCTCTGTCACGGTCACGCACCTGGAAATGCGCTCGCCTGCGGACTTGCGCGCCAAAGCGTGTCCACGCCCCGACACAGTCATGGCTCGCGTGCCTGTGCCAATGCCGGAACTGAATCGCTTCTTTTACTCAGCCGTCGGCGGCGATTGGTACTGGATTGACCGTCTCAAGTGGACGTATGGCGATTGGCTGAAGTATCTCGATCGACCCGAATTGGAAACGTGGATCATCAACGTCGCGGGCGTGCCGGCCGGTTATTTTGAATTGGAGCGTCAGCCGGGTGAGAACGTGGAGATTGTCTATTTCGGTCTGTTGCCTGCCTACACGGGAAATGGTCTCGGCGGCTGGGCGCTGAGCGAGGCAACAAAACGTGGATGGGCGATGGGCGCGAAGCGGGTCTGGGTTCACACCTGCGATCTCGACCACCCGGGCGCACTTGCCAACTACATCGCCCGTGGGTTCCGGACCTTCAAAGTCGAAATGAACGAAGAGGAATTGCCGGCCCAATCAATCGGCCCGTGGCCGAACGCGAACAAGCCCCGATCGGGGTGATTCAACGATTCATTTCAAAGAGCGCCAATCAAAGAGCGCCAGGGGTGTATGAGGTTGGCGCTCTTTGACCGGCTCGCTTGGCATAAATCTCAATGAATAAATAGGTTATGGCCAATACGCCTCACCCAAAAAGTGGCGCCGAGCAGCCTCCAAAAAGTGGTAAGATTGCAGACATTCCGTTCGTGCGATCCGACATTGACTCGTTCGAATAATTATTTCGGTAATGGCACTTGCTCGCGACCGCGCAAGTAGGCGACCAGGTCGCGCACTTCGTCGTCCGTCATCTTCTCGAATATGCCGTCGGGCATCATCGAGAGCTTGGACACGGTTCGCGATTCAATGTCCGGCTTCGGCACGACGATGGTCTCATTCGAAGTCCGCACCGTAATCGACTTCTCCGTCTCGGCCTTGACGATGCCATTGATGAGCCGGCCGTTCTGAAGCTGAATGATGCTTACCTTGTAGTCGTTCGGCACCACCGCGCTCGGGTCGAGCACGTTCTCCAAGATGTAATCGAGGTTTGAGCGCTGCGCTCCCGTGAGCGCTGGCCCCACGTCGCCGCCGTCGTCGTAGAGCTTGTGGCACGACGCGCAATTCTTCACGAACATCTGCCGGCCCCTCGGCAAGTCGGCCTTCGCAAGTGCGGCATCGGTGAGCAAGCCCTTGTATTTCGTTGTCAACGTGGCGCGCTGAGCGCTGGCGGGCTGGATCTTGCCCCAGACCTTGTCGAGCCGCTCGGCGACGCGTTTGTCTTTCAGTCCCTGCATCTGCCTGGCGATGAACGCTGAAACATCGCGGCGTGGCACCGTTCCTTTTTCAATCGCATCGAGCAGTTCGAGCGCCCATGCCGGTCGCGCCGCGAGCGTCTGCACCGCGTCTTCCTTCTCGACGTCGTTGAGCGTCGGATACGCCTTGAGGAGAAGGGCCGACGTCTCCTTGTCGTCAAATGCCGCCAGCCCGCGAATGGCCTCGGCCCGCAAAGCCTTGTCGTCGAGCAGTTGGCGAAGGATCGGCAATAGGTCCGGCTTCCCGCGGCGGAGCAAAGTGCGCAGAGCGGTCGATCGCACCTCTGCATCGGCGGTGAGATCACCGAGCGATTGCTTCATTTCGGTGATGGCTTTCTCGTCGCCAAAGGTGACCGCGAGAACCATTGCCCGCTCACGGACTCGCGGATCCCGGCTGGCCAGCAGCTCGGGACCGGCCGTCTCCCATTCGGATGGTGCCTTGACTTCGCGCGCACCTCCAAGACCGTCGATGATCCCCTGGAGCAGGTCATGGGCGACCGCCGGCCCTGACGTTCCAACCGCCTGGGCTAGCATCAGGTCGATGTACGCCAGATCGGTGGCCGTCGCTTTACGGGCGATAAACTCGCGGACTATGGGGAGCTGGGTCGCCTTCAGGAGCAGTCGGGTTGCGTCCTTGCCACGGCCAACGAATGGTTCGATTGCGTACCACGTCATCAACGGCAAGTTCGGGTCCTGGGCATCTTCCGCCCGAATGACCTTCAGCAGTCCCAAGGCCCATTGGAATCGAGTGTCAATCGGAATCTGCTGGACTCCGGATGCAAAAGCAAGTCGGTCCGCCAGCGTTTGACAGGTTGCCCCGACTGAGTTCGGGTTGAGATCGGGATTTGCGTTGCCAGTCGCATTCGCCATCATCAGACGAATCGCCCACGACCGGCGGGCCAAACCTGCCTCGCTGTCCGACGGGGCGAGAAGGCCGCGACTGGCCGCACGTTGATCGCCGGCCGCGTGCATCGCCCAGACGACCCGGAGTTTCGTCAGACCGTCCGCATCGTGCCAGACGGCCGACAGAGCACGCAGCACTCGATCACGCTCGCCGGCCTCCGCTCGTTCGTGCAAGAGTCGCCGGGCATGCCGGGTGAACCAGTCGTTCTTGTGCGACTGCAACCTGACTAGTTCCTCAATGCTGAGCTTCGACAAATCCCCCGTCCACACCTTCGGCGTCCCATACACGACCTTGTGAATCCGCCCGTTCGTCAGATCGACCTTGTCGTAGTTGTGGCACTCGCCCGTGTCGCACCAGTCACTGACATAGACGCCGCCATCCGGCCCCGCGTGGACGGCGATGCCGCGGAACCAGGGGTCGTTGGCGAACAAAAAGTCCTTTGCGCGTTCGGATTTGTAGCCGGAGCCGCTGCGCTTGAGCAGGTCGCGGTTCAGCCGGTTGCCATGGATGTTGCAGGTGAACAGCGTGTTGCGGTATTCATCGGGAAAATTATCGCCCTGATAGATCATCGCACCAGAGTGGGCATGGCCGCCGCCGGCGTCTGAATGTTCGGGCTTGTTGCCGCGCGAGGTTGTCCAGTCGCCGCCGGCCCAGTGGATGTAGTCGGCGATGCTGTGCATGAGCTGGTACGAGTACTTGTTGATGTCCTCGCCATACATGCGGTCGTAGTGGCCGCCGGGCACTACGTGGAAGAGATGCTTAATGACGCAGTTCGTGATGAACATCTCGCCGTATTCGTCGTAGTCGAGACCGAACGGATTGGTCGTGCCGTGGGCAAAGGCTTCAAAGACCTTGCGCGTCGGATGATAGCGCCAGACGCCGCAGTTCATCTCGACTCGGTCCTTGTTCGGCGCGCCCGGCTTGCCGACGTTGGCCTTCGCCTGGATGCCGTTGCAGCCATAGAGCCAGCCGTCCGGTCCCCAGATCAGGCTGTTGAAGATGTTGTGCTTGGTGTCCTTGACGTTCCAGCCGTCGAGGGCGATCTCCGGCTTGCCGAGCACCGGCTTGTCCGCGTTGAAGTCACACGGGATGAAGACGAGGTTCGGCGACGAGCAGAGCCAGATGCCGCCGTGGCCCAGCTCGATGCCGCTGAGGTTGGCGCCCTGATCGAAGATGACGGTGCGTTTGTCGTGTTTGCCGTCGCCGTCGGTGTCCTCGAACATCACGACGCGATCGTGCCCGGTGCCGTCGAGCGACCATTTCGGATAGGAAAGGCATTCGACGACCCACATGCGGCCGCGGTCGTCAAACGCGAACGCGATCGGCTGCACGACATCGGGCTCGCCGGCGAAGAGCGTCGCCTTGAAGCCCAGCGGTAGGGTCATCTTGCCGGGAGCCTCGGCCGGCGGAACAGGCTTGTCCTGGCCGAGGGTAACGTGACAGACAATCAATGCAGAGAACAAAGCAAGCTGGCGCTTCATTGGCAATACACGTTGAAGAAAGCAGGTCGAGTCAAGATAGCGAGAGGCGAGCGGAGCGGCGTCAGCCGCCCGATTTTGACTGCATCGGGCCGCTTACGCGGCTCCGCTCGCCTTGGTCTCTCGCTAATAGGAAGTTCGCGAGCAACTGATCCGTACATCGCTCCCAAGTAAACTGCCGGGCATGCCGGACGCACGCATCCGAATCGCCCGTGCGCAGCGCGGCGTCGACCGCGGCACCGAGGTCATCGTTGAGGCAGCCGACCCCCCGCTCCGTCACCACGTCGATCGGCCCAACCACCGGATATGCCGCCACCGGAACGCCGCAAGCCATCGCTTCGATCATCACGAGGCCAAACGTGTCGGTCTTGCTGGGAAAGACGAAGACATCCGCGTTGGCATAGGCTTCCGCGAATGCGGCACCCGTGCGATAGCCGAGGAACTTCGCCTTGGGATATTCGCGTGCGAGCTTCTCGCGGATCGGGCCGTCGCCGACGATGACTTTGGTGCCGGGCCGATCAAGCGTCAGGAACGCTTCGACGTTTTTCTCCTTCGAAACACGCCCGGCATACAGCATGATCGGTCTCGGAAAGTCCCAGGTCTTCGGCCGCGGATAGAAGAGCGACAGGTCGACGCCGCGCGACCAGCGACACAGGTTGCGGAAGCCGCGCGCCGCCAGATCGGCTTCGAGCGTCGGCGTCGACACCATGACGGCCGACGACGCGGAATGGAACCAGCGCATGAATCGGTACGACCAGTTCACGGGCACATGAGCCAGTTCCTGAAGGTACTCCGGGAACTTGCTGTGATAGGACGTCGAGAATCGCCAGCGGTTGCGAACGCAAAACGCGCGAACCGCGAGGCCGATCGGCCCCTCTGTCGCAACATGTACAACATCGGGTCGGAAAGCGTGAATCAGTTCATTGACGCGGCGACGTCCCGGCAGGGCGAGGCTGATCTCCGGGTACAGCGGCGTGGAGAACGCCCGGAAGCAGCCGGGCCGAATCACGTCGGTGGTGTGGCCGCGCTCATGCAGCATCTTGAGGCTGGTTTC
This sequence comes from Gemmataceae bacterium, assembly GCA_036266155.1. GTDB lineage: Bacteria > Planctomycetota > Planctomycetia > Gemmatales > Gemmataceae > SIAJ01. The sequence continues at coordinate 10,177 of DATANR010000032.1, forward strand.
CCAAGTACGCACGACGCCATTCACCTGGGGCCGCCAGGCGTCGGTCGCCAATAAGATGCGGAGTGGTTGGCTCATTCAATAAGGGACGGTCATGCCCGCGGACCCACACAAGCGTGAACTTCGCAAGCTGAAGCGGCAAGTGAAGCGCGCCGGCAGCAAGCATCGGCGCCGCGACCTCAAACAGCAACTCGCGGAGAATCCGGAAGGTGCAAGCGAAGTCGAGGAAGATTTCGGCAAGTTCAGCTCCGTGAACTTCAACGGGTTGGATCAGGATGCTACGCGCAAACGCGATGAAGCGTCTTAGTTGAAGTCCCGGCTTTAGTCGGTTCGGGGCGTAAGACCGCGTAAAGGCGGCACTCCAACGAATGAACCTCCATCACTTCTTGCTCACATCCAGCGCCATCAATTTCTTCGCATCACGAATGAACAGCCGGCCATTCGAGAGCGCCGGCAGCGCTCGCACCGGACTTTCGAGAAACGCGGCCCGGCCCAGTTCTTGGTAACCATCCGACGAAGGATCAATGAGGACCACGTCGCCGTTCTGAGCACTGGCGATGAGCAGGTTGTCCGCGTGAATCAGGCCGGCGCAGCCGAAGGCTTCCTTCGACCACTTCACCTTGCCCGTGTTCCATTCGACACAATTCAGCGTGGCGGTTCCGACGTCGGCCCGGCCGTCGACTCCGTAGAGATGCTTGTCGATGAGAATCGGCGTGTTGTACTGGCAGGACATGATGTTCTCGCCTTGCCAGACTTCTTCGAGCTTGCCCTTGTTCAGATTCAAAAGAATGGCGCCGGTCGAGTAGGCCGTTGTGAGAAAAATGCGGTCGCCGGCGACGACCGGCGCCGCGGCGCTGACCGAGGCCTGAGCCCGCGGCCGAAAGGGATGCTTCAAATAGACTTCGCCCTTGTCCGGCGTCACGCCGAGTAGGCCCGAGCGCGTCAGGAAGACGACGAGTTCCGCGCCGCCGACTCTTGCCATGATCGGCGATGAATAACTCACCGGGTCGTCGGCCGCTTTCCAGATCTCTTTGCCGGTCGCCGGGTCGAACGCGACGATGCTCGCGCCCTTGCCGCCGACATTGAGAATCAACTTTCCGCCCGCCAAGATCGGCGACGAAGCCGAGCCGAAGTAACCCTTAGCAACGTTGTAATCCTTGTTGACGTTGCGATCCCAGATCGCCTTGCCGTCGGTAAGGTTCCAGGCCCGCAGGTCGCCGTCGGCGCCGAACGTATAGACTCGGCCATCGGCAATCAGCGGCGTTGCACGCGGTCCATCATCGAAGCGGAAATCGTCGACGTAGCGTGCGTGGTATTTCGCCGACCACAACACTTTTCCGCTTGCAGGGTCGCGGCAATCGAGGACCTCGTCGTCGCCAAGGCGGTGGAACAGGATCAATCGTTCGCCCGCGACCGCGACGCCAGCCCAGCCGGAACCGACGTCAATCTTCCATATCACCGGCGGGCCGGCCTTCGGCCATGTGCGCGCAAGGCCCGTCTCCGGACTCTTGCCGTCGCGCGTCGGCCCGAGATGCTGCGGCCAATCGGCTCCGAGAAGGCCGGGCAATGTCAGGATGAATAAGGTCCGGTACATGGCGGCGTCTGAATGCGACTCGTCAAACTGGGCGAGTTGTGAGCGTTATACGAAACGCGTCCCACGGGAAACTCGGGTTGAGGTGAATCGGGTGGCGGGTTATTCGAAGAACGGAGGACGGGAGCAGTTCCCCAGGAGGGGCCATGACGCTTCGGGCCCGATTCATCGCGATCTTGACCGTCACCCTGCCCGTGACTGTATTCGCTCAGGCGCCGGGCAACGCCATCGCCCCGCCGATTCCGACCGGCCCGCCGCTCGTGGCGCCGGTCGAGGTTCAGCCGACGACGTGGGTGGAAGGTTCGAATATCACCTTGTCGGAGGGGGCAGCGCTGCCAACGCAGCCGGGCTATGTGTTGTCGGACGCGGTCTGGCCGGGGACGCCCATTCGCAGCGGCTCGGCGTGCAACTTCGACCAGCAGGACGGGTCGAACGGCTTCCTGCCGAATCCGGCATCGGTGTCGATCATGTCGGGCGCGTATTTCTCTGGCCGACTTGGCCCGACGATCCCGGCATTTAACTATGTGCTCGCAAGTCTTCGTCAGACGTGGGACCTCGGCAGCACCATGACCATCAACGGTCCGACGCCCGGAAGCTGGGAGTTCGTCGCCGATCTGACGGGCGCGAACATCGTCACCAACTACGGCAACTGGTTTGCGGGCGGCGCATTCTTCTTGCGCTACAACTGGACGGAGAGCGGTTCGTTCTTCATGCCCTATACTCAGGGCGGCGTCGGGGCGGTGCTGAACGATGCATACAAGACGCCGTGGCAAAAGGCCGTTGGCCAGGAGTTCGAATTTTACTTGCACGTCGAGGCAGGGGTGAAATGCTTCATTACGCCCAACCTGTCACTCGATTTTGAGGGCGGCCTACAACACATCTCGAACGGCGGCCTCGCTCGTCGCAATTACGGCGTCAACGCATTCGGCGGCAGCGTGGGATTGACATATCACTTTGGGGGGTAGTGCCGTGGCCGGTCCGCCGCTCGGCGCGCACATGTCGATTGCCGGCGGCGTGGTGAATGCCTTGCATGCCGCCGAGCGCTTCGAGTGTCAGACGGTCCAGCTCTTTACCAAAAACGCGAGTCAATGGGTCGGCAAGGCGTTCGGGCCCGATGAGCCCGCGGAATTTCGCAAGGAACTGAAGCGAAGCAAACTCAAATTCGCGACGTCGCACGACTCCTATCTGATCAATCTGGCCGCCACTGACGCGGCACTCTGGCGCAAATCAGTTGAGGCATTCGGCGACGAACTGCAACGAGCGGAAGCGCTCGGATTGAGTTATCTGGTGACGCACCCCGGCGCTCATGTGGGCGCTGGCGAAGAGGCGGGCATCGCCAACGTCGCACGCGGGATCGACGATGCGCATCAGCGGACGCCGGGCTTCAAGGTGAAGATTCTGCTCGAACTCACGGCAGGGCAAGGGACCACACTCGGCCATCGGTTCGAACACATCGCGGCGATTATGGACCAGGTGGCGGAGCCGAAGCGGCTGGGAGTGTGTCTGGACACGTGCCACGTCTTCGCGGCCGGCTATCCGCTTGGCTCAGAAGCAGATTACACGGCGACGATGGATGAATTCGATCGCGTCATTGGATTGAAGAAGCTGAAGCTGTTCCATCTCAACGACAGCAAGAAGCCGTTCGGCAGTCGAGTCGATCGACACGAACACATTGGCCGCGGGCACCTTGGCCTTGAGCCGTTCCGCTTCATCATCAACGATCCGCGTTTTCAAAAGACGCCGATGATCCTGGAAACGCCGAAGGAAGACGACGACGGCAAGGAAATGGACCCGGTGAATCTGGCCACGCTGCGAAGCTTGCACGCGGGCTAATCATTTGCCAGGCAGCGAATGCGATCGCCCCGACGCGATTTTCTCCAATTCGTCGAGCTGCTCTCGTCGCCCGACGACGACGACGACCGATCCTGTTTCAATCACCGTGTCACTATTCGGGTTGAAGGCGATCTCTCCTTCCGGCGAGCGCATCGCGATGACAACGACGCCAAGATCGTCGCGCAGATTGGCCGCACGCAGCGACTTGCCACACAGGATGCTCGATTTGGCGACGGTGGCTTCTTCGATCTTGTAATCGGACGCGTTGAACCGCGAGGCCTGATCGAGAAAGTGGCCGACGGTCGGCCGCAATACCGCTTGGGCGACGCGGTGGCCGCCGATCACGTACGGCGACACGACCTGGTTCGCTCCGACGCGGCGCAGCTTAGCCTCCGAAGCTTCCTGCTCGGCACGAGCCACAATGAACAACTTCGGATTCAACACGCGAGCCGTGAGCGTGACGTACAAGTTGTCCGCATCCGACGGCAGCACCGCGACGAGCACTTTGGCCCGTTCGATCCCTGCGTGTTTCAAAATGTCATCGGAAGTGACGTCGCCATGCACGGGGATGCCGAACTCGTAGGGCCAATCGGCAAACACGTCTTCGTTCTGATCGACGAGAACGAACTGTGCCTTTTGCGCCTCGAATTCATGACAAATGAGCCGACCCATGCGGCCAAAACCGCAGACGACGATGTGATCGTGAACTTCTTCGAGTTTGTGCTTCACGCCTTCTCTCCCGAGAATTTTCCGAAGCTGGCCGCTGACGACGACCCGGATCATCTCCGTGGCCGAGTAGAAGAGCAGAAAGACGCCGCCGAATAGGAAGACAATGGTGAACGCCCGGCCATGACCATTGAGCTGATGGGTCTCGCCATAACCGACCGTGGTGAGCGTGATGGCGCTCATGTAGAGCGCGTCGCCCCATGTCCACTCAGGCCCGCCGGTCGCCTTGAAGCCGATCGTGCCGACACCGAGCAGCGCGAACGGCACTGCCATCGCGATCCAGGCACGCAACGGCAACCGGACTCGGCGGACGCGTTTCATCCGGTCAATTTCTCCGTCGCCGTGTCACAAAGTGCAAGCAGGTGATCTCTCCGTTTGGGGATCGTGAACCGTCCGACGTTCTCGATCCACTCGCGCACGTCTGCTATCTCGCGAAGCAGTGCGGCAACTGCGGTCGGTTGCCGCGGCGTCGGCGTGCTATCCACCTCGATAAACACCGGCGCCGTGTGCGCGAACGCGGAATGAGTCGACCCCCAACAGCGCGCCGCGACCCAACCACCGGCAGCAAATATGTGCTCGGCCTCAATGACAGCGCTCATGATGCCGTCACCTGTCGCCTTCGAGGCGCCGATGGTCGAGCCATTCGCAATCAGCTCTAGTTTCTCGAAGGGCAGGGCGGACTCGGCGAATGCGCGCAATCGCAGGGGTTGCCCGCTCTTGATTTGGAATTGCGATTGAAATGGCTGATCGTCGACTGTCAATCGCAGGAATGGCCCGTTGGTGACAACAGCACGTCCGCCGCGCACATGCTCCACCCATTCCGAATATGATCGTGCGTCGCCTACGGGCGTCAGTGTGCGCATTGAGCCGATGACACCGCGATTGTTGTCCTTGGCGCTCCCGCCAATCGGGGCTAGTCGCAGCCCGGCGTTGAGAAGTCGGTACCAGATCGGCAGCAATGAGCTAGTCCGTTCAAGCGCGTCGAATTCAATGGCATCGACCTTGCCGAGAATCGTATTGATAAGCGCCTCGCCGCCGACGAGACCGCTTGCTGATCGATAGGCGTCGCTCCAGACGACGAGCCCTTTTTTCCGATGACATTGATCGCACCAGTCCGACAGCGACCAATCGTCCGTCTCGTCGTTGTGGCCGAATGTCAGCGGAAACACGGCCCGATGGCAGTTCAACAGGCTCAGATGCCCAAGTGCCGGATGGACGTTGAAGGTGTTGACGTACACGCCGTCGAGCGCCGCCGACTGACCGCTGAAAGCGGCCATGTTCGGGATCGTGCGGTACATGTGCCCATCGTGCGATGGGTAGTCTTGGACCGTGGCAAGCAAGTTGACGAAGTCAATCCCCTCGGCCTTTGCTTCAAGTTGCGCCGCATGTGGGGACAGAAAATGACAGCGACTGTCGGCCGCAACGAGATCACTCCATTGATCGCCAGCCCACTTGCAAATGGCAAAGCGGAGCGTGAGTTGCCCTTCGCCGAGCGTCACGGTCTCGCGGATCGGCGTGAAAGCTGGCCCTTTGCTGATCTCGACGGACAGCGGCACGGCAGTTGGCAGCGGGAACTCGGCCCCGCCGTCGATGTACGCATAGTGCTTGCCGCCGACATAAACGTGGCCACCGACATCTTCATTGCGGGCCACGGGAAAGTCGGGCGGCCTGCCCATCGGCTGAAGATATTTGCCATCGGGCCCGGCAATGCGGATGCGCACCGGCGTCGGCTTGCCGGTGGCCGAGTCGATCACGCGGACATGGACGTTGAGCGTCTGGCTCACTGGTAGCGCCCGCCGGCCTTTTCAACGATTTTCTTGAACGCGTTGACGGCGTTGGGAAAAAGCTCCGGCCCCGTGACACCGCCAGTCGGGCCACCGCCCAGCAAGTGCGGCTCAAGCGTCGCGAACCCCGTGTAGCCCATTTTCACGGCGTCGGCGATGATCGTCGGAATCTGTCCCTGGCCCTCGCCCGCGATACTGCCGTGCTCTTCACCGGCCTTCCAATCCTTGATGTGGAAGTGCGCCGTGTGCGGCTTCGATACCTCCCAGCCCTTGAGCGGATCAAATCCGCAGAAGACGAAATTCGCCGGATCGAATGCGGCCTTCAGGGCCTGGCTGCGCACCGTCGCAAAGAGATCGGCGAGTCGTTCCGGCGAGTCGCCGTAGATCCGGTGCTCGTTCTCATGGAACAGCTGAATGCCCTCGCGCTCCGCGATTTCGACCTTTTGCCGCATGCGATCCATCACTGCGTTGCGATGCGGGTCCCAGTTGCCGTTAAAGTTCTCCGGCGGGTAATAGCTAAAGATGCGAATGTTCGGGGTGCCAAAGACGCGGCACAGATGGATCGCACGGCGAAACTTTTCCAAATGCGGCTCGAACGGCTCGTCGATACGTACTTTGCCGATCGGCGAACCAATGGCGCTGAGTTTGAATCCGTCGCGATCGAGCAGAGACTTGAAGTCCGCAATTTGCGCATCGGTCAGGTTTAAGACGTTGGTCTTGTGAATCGAACGGAACTCAATGTGCCGAACGCCGCAGTGCTTCAGGATGTCGAGCTGCACCTGCGGCTCGGGGGAGATTTCGTCGGCAAAGGCGCTGAGGGTGAACATGACAGTCCTCGGAGGATCAACGAGCGGACGGAAGACATGCTATTCAGCTAATTCTTGGTCACAACCTTCAGCTTGACCTTATCGCACACGAACGTCTTCTCGCCGCCGACGGCGAAGCGGATCTTGATCTTGCGCAACGCGCCGTAACCGTTGACCTCCGTGACGGTGCCGATGCCGTACTGATCGTGTTGAACGACCTGGCCCCGTTCGTAGGTATCGGGATTTGGCGACGATTTCACGCTATGTGGTGCAGCCGGCGGCAACGGCTGTTGTCTAATCTCCGACCACGCAGCGCTCGCCGCCCGACTACCGCCGCCGCGATAGAAGTCGCTGGCCGGCGAACGTCCACCGTGTGCCCCGAGATCGACTCTCACGACCTCGTCTGGCAATTCCTCGATGAACATACTCGGAATTGCGTAGAGGGTCTGCCCACGGAACTCACGCAAGCGTGAATGGCAGAGGTAAAGCTCCTTCATTGCCCGCGTGATGCCGACGAACGCCACGCGCCGCTCTTCCTCGACGTCTTCCTGCTTGGCCAGGCTGCGCTCGCCAGGCAAGATGCCTTGCTCCATCGCAACGACGTAAACCACTGGGAATTCGAGCCCCTTGGCCGCGTGCAGCGTCATCACCGACACGCGGTCCTCTTTCTCGTTCCAGGAATCGACGTCGCTTGCAAGCGTGATTTGCTCGAGAAAATCACGCGTCGCCCGCGTGCCATCATCAGAGGTGAATTGCTTGGCCGACGTGATGAGTTCCTCAACGTTCGCCAAACGATCGACGTCGTCGTCCTCCGCGCCGGCTCTGAGCATCTCGCGATAACCGCTCTTGTCAAGTACAGCACGAATGACGTCTTCCGGCGGCAACTCGATCATCTCACGCAGTTCGGTCATCAAGCGATGGAACATGCGCAAGCCCTCGCGAGCTTTGCCCTTGATCGCCGTGATCTTCGCCACCTGGCCGCTAGCCTCAAGCAAGCTGATCTGTTTCTCCTCCGCAAATGTCTGCAGATGATCAAGCGACACCTTGCCGATGCCGCGAGCGGGTTCGTTGACGGCACGCAAGAACGAAATGCTGTCCGCCGGGTTCACGATGAGCCGCAGATACGCAAGGACGTCCTTGTTCTCCTTGCGGTCAAAGAACGCCAGTCCCTTGACGATCTGAAATGGGATGCCGCGCTGGGCGAATGCCGTTTCCAGAGCACGCGTCAATGCATTCATCCGGACGAAGATCGCGACGTCACCGTACTTGTATTTGCCCAATTGAACCGCGTCCTTGATTCGCTGCGCGATGATGTTCGCCTCATCGAGGCCGGTGTCAAACGTCAACACGCGGACCGGCTCGCCTTCGTTGTTGTCGGTTCGCAAGATCTTCTTTTTGCGCTGCCGATTGTTCGCAATGACCGCATCGGCCGCGCGCAGGATGGCTGGCGTCGAACGATAGTTCTTGTCGAGCGTGATGACGCGGGCATCCGCATAGTCGCGCTCGAAGTCGAGGATGTTCTTGATGTCGGAGCCACGCCAGCGGTAAATCGATTGGTCCGGGTCACCGACCACGCAGAGATTGCGATTGTCGACCGATAGCCGCTTCGCAATCTCATACTGCGCGCTATTCGTGTCCTGGTACTCGTCGATCAGCACGAACTTGAAGCGGCCGTCCAGCTCTGCGCGCAACTCCTCGTCGAGCTTCAGCGCCAGGGCCGGGATGTAAAGAAGGTCATCGAAGTCTAGGCCGTTTGCTTGACGCAGTTTCTTTTGGTAAATCGCGTACACCGCGGCGACGGTGTTGGTGAAGAAATCGCTGCCTGTGGCCGCGTATTTCTCCGGAGTCAGAAGCTGATTCTTTGCTTTGGAAATCGCGCCGCCGATGCGCTCCGGCGTGAACTTAACGTTGTCGAAGCCGGCGGCCTCAAGTGACAGCTTCACGACCTTGTTGCGATCGTCCGTGTCATAAATCGTGAAGTTGCGATCGAGGCCGATGCGCTCGCCGTATTGCCGGAGGAGCCGCGCTCCGAGGCTATGGAACGTGCTGACCCACACGCGGTTGCCGGGCACCAGTGCGTCGACGCGGGATTTCATCTCCTTGGCCGCTTTGTTGGTGAACGTGATCGCCAGGATGTTTGATGGCCGCACGCCCTGCTGCAGCAGGTACGCGACACGGCGCGTGATGACGCGCGTCTTGCCGGAGCCGGCACCCGCGAGGATCAGCAGCGGCCCCTCAAAGTGGGTGACGGCCTCCTGCTGGGCCCAGGTCAAATCGTTGAGCAGGTCGAACGGCGAGCCTTGAGACATGCAGATCCCTTGCGCGTGTTGCCAATCCAGTGTGTTGCGGGCATGATGGACATTACGATTCTACCCACGATGGCAGTCTTCGCGGGGGGGCGTTGTGGACTTCGTCGGCCTGGGCACCGAAATCGTCGAGTGCGCTCGTGTGCGGGCGCTCATCGAGGAACACGCCGAGCGTTTTCTCACGCGTGTCTACACTCCTGATGAGATTCGCTGGTGCCAGTCGCGGGCCAATTCCACCGAGCACTTCGCGGCACTTTGGGCGGCGAAGGAAGCCGTCTTCAAGTGCCTTCGCTTCACGGGTCGCGGTAAGGCGGTTTGGGTGCAGGTAGAAGTCGAACAAAAGCCCGACGGCCCGCGGCCGACTATTCGCGGCACCGTGCGCGAATGGATGACGGCGGTCGGGGCTGGGAACGTTGTACTGACGACCGCATTCACGCGCCACTACGCCACGGCGACCGCGATCGCCGTGCGCGGCGGCATCGTTTGAATCGTCATTCGGTTGGCTTGGCGATGTCGATCACGAGTTGCCGAGCGACTTTGTAAGCGTTGCGGATCGCCATGGCACGCGCTTCGAGCTGGCTCTCGGTGAAGGGCCGGCCCGGCTCGGCATGCGTCAGCCCCGCCAGCGATGCCGTCAGTGGAAGGAGCGACATGAACTCCTTCATCTTGGCTTGTTGCCGGTCGATGTCGGCGGACATGTGTAACTCCTTCGGCGTGTTCTTGGTGAAAAGATAAGATCGTTGTAAGCTCGGCTATCGGTCGGGTAAAGCACGGAGCAAAGATCATGGCTCGCCGTAGCATCCCGCTTGGGGTAATCTTCCTGTTGACACTCTCCGTGCCGCTAACCGCGGCTCCCAGAAGAACCTCCCCAGGGGAACCGATGACCGACACCTTTGTAATTGAAACCAACTTGGGCAACATCACCGTCCAGCTGGATCCGAAGAATGCACCGCTGCATTCGGCCAACTTCGCCAGATACGCGGACGACCAATTCTTTGATGGCTTGGTGTTCCATCGCGTTATCCCGGATTTCATGGTCCAGACCGGTGGGATGACGGCGGACATGAGCGACAAGCCGGGAAAGGGCGCCAAGGTGAAGAACGAATCTCTGAACGGGCTCAAGAACCTGCGCGGCACCCTGGCCGCCGCCCGTACGTCTGACCCGGACAGCGCGACATCGCAATTCTTTATCAACCTCAAGGACAACGCGTTCCTGGACGGTGACCCGGCGACGAAAAAGATCGGCTACTCGGTCTTTGGCAAAGTGACGGCGGGCATGGACGTCGTCGACAAGATCGCAACCGTCCGCACGGCCAACAAAGGTGGTCACGGCGATGTGCCAGTCGAACCGATCACCATCAAGTCGGTCCGCCGGGCAACGAAGTAATTCGCTTCTTCGTCGGAGTTCCGGCTTCAGCCGGTGTGAGCTGACGCCGGGAGTCCAGAACTTCAATCAGGCGACCTTGACCTCAAAATCGCCATCAAATTGCGCGGCGGGATTCGTCGGGTCATACTTGAACTCGCCCTTGCCGACCTGAACGCGCGCGATCGACGTGTGAGCGGTAAATCCGTACTTCACTCCGCCGTTGCTCGTCTTGACGGCCGCCAATCGAACCTTGCCGATGCGATCGGCAGTCACGCCGCCGTCATTGAAGTTGGCCGCGTTGAACGAGTGAATCTCGCCGGCGTTCGCGGTGAGCGTTCCGGTCCAGGTCCCCGCGATCTTGGCCGAGCCGAGGGCCGTATCGCTCGATGTCAGCGTTACGAGCCCGGCGAAGTCGCCCGCGATGGCCGCTTTCTTATCGCCAGTCACCAACAGCAATTTGATCGCGACCGCTTGAACCGTGGCCGTTCCCACTTGGGCCGCCATCAAATGGTGCAGCGAACCACCGAGATTGATCGTTGTTCCAGCGCCGATGACGTGAGCGGTGATGCTCGATGAATCCGTCGCAAGTCCGGCCGCGACGATGTCGGCGCCGTTCAACACATCGTGAATTTTGAGCGTGCCCAGTCGTGCGGTGAGATTGATCCCCGTGCCCGTCAAGTTGGCATGGGCGGCGTTGATGTGGCCGATGCCGGAGCCGGTGATCGAGCCGACGTTCACGATGCCGTCGCCCGCGTCCGACTTGCGGACCTTGATGCTCAGCGAGCTCTTCGCCGTCGTCCCCTGAAGGACGATCGACGCGATAGCCCCCGTCGTCGGGTCGGCGGTCACGCTGATGGCGCCGGGGCCGCCGAGGTGAACCGACCACGTATCGCCGTCCGCATCGGTTCCGCCATCGTTCTTGTTCGATCCGGCGAGCATGGCGATGAAGCCGCTGTCGGTCGCACCAGGGAAGTTCTTCTGGAACGCGTTGTCCGTTGTGTGCATCGTGGCCGAGAACGTGCTGCCGACGAACACAACCGGACCGAACGGGCTGGCGGCGATCCCTTCCACCGTGTCCGCGCCGACTGCGTTATAGCTATTGAACAGCACGTGACCGTTCGGCGCGAACTTGGCGAGGAAGCCGCCAGACAAGATGGTCTTCTGGAACGGTTTGACGAGCGGGAAGTTCAAATGCGAACTGGTCGCTCCGCCGACATAAGCGTTGCCGTCGTGATCGAGGCCGATGGAATACGCATCGTCGATCGCACTGCCGCCGATGTAGGTTGAGTAAACGAGCTGGTCGGCGTTGGTTTTCGTGGGATCGAGCTTGGTCACGAACCCGTCACGCAGGTCCGGGCTGCCGTTGCCTTCCTTCTTGACGAATGCGTTCTTGAGCGGGAAGTGCAGCGATGTAGTCGAACCCGCGACCAGCACATCGCCGCGATCGACGGCGATTGCGTAAGCGATGTCTTCGCCGTTGCCACTGCTTACGGTTTGGCCCGGACCGCTCAGGAACGTTGAGTAAAGCACCTGTGAACCGTCGGCCTTCAACTCGGTGACGAACACGTCCTGGGCATAGCCCTTGGTCGACTGGAATGTGCTGGCGGAAGTGACGAAGTCGGCCGCTTCGGTGTAGCCGGTCACAAAAGGATTGCCGTTGCCGTCGACGGCAATCGCGTTGCCCTCGCTGAAAGTCGCGCCGCCTTCGCCGGGCCCGTTCGTATTGCCGCCGAGGTAAGTCGAGAAGAGGAACTGGTTGCCCGTTGGGCTGATCTTGGTAACGAATACGTCGCCGCCGCTGTTGGCATGGTAGGTGCCTTGGACGGCGTTGTGCGTAGGGAAATTCGCTGAGAGCGTGTAGCCGGTCACGAACGCGTCGCCGAACTTGTCGATGGCGATGTCGTGCCCTTCTTCGATCTGATTGCCGCCGATGTACGTCGCGTAGGCGATCGAACCGTTGGGGTTCAGCTTGACGGCGTAGGCGTCGCCAAGTCCGCCGTAGGAGGATTGGGCGGCCCCGGCCGTCGCAAATCCCGAGTGCGAAACCGTGCCGCAAATGAACGCGTCGCCGGCGGCGTCGACGGCCAGACCGGTAATCGGGTCGGACGCGATGTACGTGCGCCAGATGACTGTATTGGCGGTAGAGTCCAATTTGGCCACAAACGCCCGGCCGAGTGTACCGTTCGCAGTGCTTCCCAGGGGTATGGCCGACGAATCGGTGCGCCCCGCGACATAAATCTCTCCGGCCGCGTCAAAGGCGATCGACGTGATCTCATCGCTGCTGTCGCCGCCGAAGTAGCTCACATACGAAAGGCTGGGGTTCGTCCGAGCTTCCAGAACTTGAAGGCATAGGCGGCGAGTCATGGCATTCTCCGCAACAAGTCTCTCTCAGAGAAGCGGCACGAGGGCCGGCGCGGGGTGCAGCGCCTTAAGCGATTGAGCTAGCGCCAATTACGATTCGACCAACGTATTTGCCCTGAAAGGGCAGGATTTCACAGCCGGGGGTTGCAAGGCGCAGCCTTGCTACCCCCGGTGAGTGAATGTGCCACGCGGCCGTGCCCTGAAAGGGCACGATAACGTGTGTGAGGCGAAAGCTATCGTGCCCTTTCAGAGCACTTGATGGCCGCAATGGTGCCGCGGACCGGGGATAGCGAGGCTGCGCCTCGCAACCCCCGGCTTTGGAATTTTGCCCCTTCAGGGCAAAAACACCATTCGGATTTCGTTCTCGGGTCATGCAAAAATTCTTCGCGACATCAAATGGCGTGGAAATCACAGCACGCCCTTCGTTGACGGAATTCCACTTCCGCGTGGATCCAACTCGGTCGCCTGGCGCAGCGCCCGCGCAATCGCTTTGAAAATCGCCTCAACAATGTGATGCCCGTTCTTCCCATGATGTAAGACGACGTGCAGGTTCATTCCGCTTGCGGAAGAGACGGCTCGCCAGAACTCCTCGGCGAGCGATGAGTGAAACGTTCCCAGCAACTCGTTTGGTACGTCCGCCTTCCACACCAAGAAAGGTCGGCCGCTCAGGTCGACGGCAGCCGTGACCAGCGTCTCGTCCATCGGCAATGTCGCCGAACCGTAGCGCCGGATGCCGGCCTTGTTGCCGAGCGCTTCGGCGAGCACCTTGCCAAAGCAAATGCCGACATCCTCAACCGTGTGGTGCGAATCGACGTGCAGATCGCCCTGGCACTTCACCGTGAGATCAAACAATCCGTGCTTCGCCAGATGCGTGAGCATGTGGTCGAAGAAGCCGACGCCGGTCGCGAGCGTGTGATTGCCGGTGCCGTCGAGGTTGACGGCCAGGTCGATACCTGTCTCCGCCGTCTGGCGGCGAATGGTGGCGGTGCGCGGCATGTGGTGTCGCCGTCAGGCGGCGAGAAGTTTGGCGAGTTCGTGAAGCAGCCGATCGATCTCCGCGTCGGTCCCGACCGAAACGCGAAGCCCGTCTCCGTAGCCGGGGTAATCCATGTAGCGTACCAGAATTTTTCGCTCTTTGAGGGCCAGATAGAGCGGTTTCACCGGCCGATCCGATCGGCGCGCCCACACAAAGTTCGCGTGACTTGGCAGCACGTCGAAGCCTAACTCCTTCAACGAAGCTGTCAGGCGCTGCCGCGTTGCCAGGATCTTGCCGCGCGTCTCGGTCAGGTAATCTTGGTCCTGGAGCGCCGCGGTCGCGGCCGCCAGGCTCAAAACGTCGCAGTTGTACGAGTCCTTCACCTTAACCAGTTCGCGGATCACGTCTGGGTGGGCGACCGCGAAGCCGAAGCGGATACCGGCCAAACTGTACGATTTGCTGAGGGTCCGGGTGACAATCAGGTTCGGAAGGACCGTGTACTTCATTCCGGTCCGTTCGGCAAAATCGACATAAGCCTCGTCCAGGACCACCGGCCGACCGCCCAGCGTCCGTTGGGCCAGCTGGGCGACCGCGATCGGGTCCATGAATGTCCCGGTCGGACTGTTCGGATTCGCCACATAGGTTAGGTCGGGAAGCTCTCCGGTCCACTCTTGCGGCAAGAACCAGCCGTCGGCGAATGGAAAGCTTACGAACCGGGCCCCCTGAATCTCGGCCAGGCTGCGGTAGAGGATGTAGCTCGGCGTCGGCGACGCGATGAGGCCGCCGGGCGCGACAAACGTGCGCGTGATGATGGTCAGGATGTCGTCGGAGCCATTGCCGATTAGGATCGATTCGGGGCGGGCGCCGATGATGGGACCGGCCACTTGCCGGAACGTGTCCCCCATCGGCTCGGGGTACTTACGGAGCTTGTCGCTGGTCAGAGTTGCGCGAATCGCTTCGAAAACGCGCGGCGACGGCGGGTACGGGTTCTCATTGGTATTGAGCTTGATGTACTCGCCGTCGCGCGGCTGTTCGCCGGGCACGTAGCCGCCCATGGCCCGAATGTAGGGTAGGACGGCCATCGCTCACTTCTTCATCTTGGCCGCCGCCGCCGCGGCTTTTTTGGACGGACGCAATTGCAGCGGCTTGTCGGCCACGCGGGCCGACACGCTCATCGCGTGGGCCGTCAGCCCTTCCTTGGTGGCCATCGAGATCACGTCGTCCGCCATCTCGCGCAGGCCGGCCCGGGTGAAGTTGATCACGCTTGTGCGCCGGCGGAAGTCGTTGACGGACAGCCCACTCGCGAACCGGGCTGTGCCGCCGGTCGGCAACACATGCGACGGGCCAGCCGCATAATCGCCGAGGGCGACCGGCGTGAACGGCCCCAGGAAGATCGCGCCCGCGTTGTCGATCTTTTCGGCGAACGCCTCCGGATCGCGCGTCTGGACATGCACGTGTTCGGGCGCCAGCTCATTAATGACCTTGATGCACTCGTTCTTGTCCTTGACGACGATGAAGGCGCCGTATTCCTCCAGGCAACTGCGCGCCTGGTCGCCGCGCTCGAGGTGATTCAAGTATTTGTTCAACGACCGCTCGACTTCGTCGGGTAGATCGTTGTGCCACGTCACCAGCACGGAAACGCCGGGCGAATGCTCGGCTTGTGCGATAAGGTCGAGCGCGACAAAGTCGGGCTGCGCCGATTCGTCAGCGGCAACGACCACCTCGCTTGGACCAGCCAAACAATCGATGGCGACTTGTCCGAAGACAAAGCGTTTCGCGAGCGTGACAAAAATGTTGCCCGGCCCAACGATCATGTCGACCGGGGTCAGGCCATCGACGCCGTACGCCATCGCCGCGACACCCTGGGCGCCGCCGATGCGGTAAACCTCTTTGACGCCGAGCATGTGGCAAATGGCCAGCATATCGCTGTTCTGTGCGCCGTTCGCCGTCGGCGGCATGACAACGACGATCTCTTTGACCTCGGCCGCCTGGGCGGGGCAGATCGTCATGAGCAGCGTCGAAGGATAGGCCGCGGCGCCGCCAGGGATGCAAATGCCGACGCGCTTCAAAGGACGATGACGAAGTTGCAATTCGAAATGTTCGGAGACCGGCAGCAGCGCGTCCTTGCTCATCAATCCCACCTGGAACTGGAGCACGTTGTCGCGGATGCGACGAGCGGTATCGATGAAGGCCGGATCCGCCTGTTCGAATGCCTTGGCCAGTTCGTCGGCAGGAACGCGAATTTGCTTGGGTGTCAGGCGGACCTTATCGAAGGCTTCCGTGTAATGGAGCACCGCGGACAGGCCCTTGTTCTTCACGTCGTTGCAGATGCGCTCGACGACCTTGACGGGCGGCAGGGCCTCGCCAAACACGGCTTGCGTGAGCTTTTTGCTCGCTGCCGTCACCACATTCGCTTGTTCCGCGAATGGATTCTTGATTGCGGCCATTTGCCGGACCGCGTGCGGATTGGACGTGTCGATGCGCCGGATCTTCAACGGCATTGCCTCTCCCCAAGGGTGCGTTTTCCAGGTGTCAAAACTCAGCCGGTCGTCCGTTGGGTGAACGGAAGAACCGGAAAGGAATCAGGCCAATCGGGTGAACAGTTCAAGCAAGCTGTTATAAGGGGTCGCGTTGGGCAATGCAAACAACTAATCACACTTGTTTCAGGCAAGCGTCGAGGCGTAAGCCCGACGTGTTCGACTATCACTCGTCGGGCTTAGGCCTCGACGCTCGCCTAAGCGGATTTACCCCCACGTTATCAGCCCCGGCTCGAAGGGGTCGGGCAAGTCCACATTGCGCGGCAGCACGCGGACCGAAAATCCATATTGCCCGCTGGCCGAACATGGCACGGAGCCGCCAAACACGGCTGTGCCGTTCGAGCCGGGAGTACCCACCGGCTTCAGCAAGTCCGCCCGCGGCGAAGCGATCGAGCCAAATGAATCGACATTGCCGTGGTACAGGTGGACCTCCACATCGTTTGCCAACAATGCACCGAGGTGAAGGCGGACGCGGATGTCCAGGTTATCGCCAACGCGCAAGGGCTCGGCCGGCGCGGGCGTCACTTCCTCGATGCGCACTTGCCCCCACTGCTGGCGAATTCGGCGTCGCCAATCGGCAAGCCGCCTTGCGCCTGCAAAGTCGCGGTCCGTCAATGAATAAACGCGATCGGCCGATGGCAGGTAAGAGACCTCGGTATACTCGCGAACCATCCGGTTCGTGTTAAACACCGACACGTTGGTGGCGATTGAACGCTTCATGCGCCGGATCCAGCCACGCGGCAATCCGTCCGCCCCACGCGTGTAGAACTCGGGTACGATTTCGCGCTCGATGAGGTCGTAGAGGGCGTTCGCTTCCACTTCGTCTTGGTAATGGTGATCCTGCAACTCTTCGCCGGAGCCGATCCGCCAGCCATTGTCGCCGTGGTAACCTTCGTCCCACCATCCGTCGAGGATGCTCAAGTTGATACCGCCATTGACGCATACCTTCATTCCGCTCGTGCCGCTCGCCTCGAGCGGTCGCCGCGGATTGTTGAGCCAGACGTCGACGCCCTGAACCATGTGGCGGGCGATGTTCATCTCGTAGTCTTCGAGAAACAGCACGCGGCGGCGGAACTCAGGCCGGCGGGCGAACTGCGACACCTGAGCGATCAGGTCTTTGCCGCCCTGATCCCTCGGGTGCGCCTTGCCCGAGAAGAGGAGTTGAACGGGCCGATCCTTGTTATTGAGGATCGCCGCCAGTCGTTCGACATTACGAAAGACCAGCGTGCCGCGCTTGTAGGTCGCAAAGCGCCGGGCAAAGCCAATGGTCAAGGCCTCCGGATCAAGGACCTCTTCCGCTGCTTGAATGTCGGCGCGCGTTGCGCCCAGCCGCTCGCGTTGTTTTTGCAGGCGCACGCGTGCCAGCGCCACGAGACGTTCGCGGCATCGTTCGTGTGTGCGCCACAGTTCCGCATCCGGAATATGCTCGGCCCGGTTCCACACTTCGAATGCTGTTGGCTTGTCCTGCCAGGCATGGCCGAGATAGCGATCAAAGAGCGCGCCGATCTCGGGCGCGACCCAGGTGAGCGTGTGCACGCCGTTGGTGATCGCTTTGATGGGCACTTCATGTTCGGGCAGGCCGGGAAAGATGTTCTTCCACATCTTGCGCGAAACGACCCCATGCAACTTGCTGACGCCGTTGGAGACGTTGGACGTTCGAATCGCGAGCACGGTCATCGAGAACGGTTCGGCGTCGTTGCCGCTTTGCTCGCGGCCCAAAGCCAGGAACGCCTGCCGATCCAATTTGAGCGCCTGGATGTAGTCGCTGAAATACTGGTCGATCATCTGTGGCGCAAACGCGTCGTTGCCGGCCGGGACGGGCGTGTGCGTCGTGAAGACCGTTCCCGCCTTGACGGCTTCGATCGCCGTCGCGAAATCAAAACCCTTTTCCGCGATCAGCACGCGGGCGCGCTCCAGAGCGGCGAATGCCGAGTGTCCTTCGTTCATATGACAGACGGTCGGCTCTTTGTCCAAAGCCCGAAGTGCACGCAGACCGCCGATGCCCAACAAAATCTCCTGCTGAATGCGCGTATGTGTGTCGCCGCCGTAGAGTTGGGCGGTGATGTTGCGGTCTTCGGGGGAATTCTGTGGGATATTGCAGTCGAGCAAGAACAGCGGGATGCGGCCGACGTTGATCTTCCAAACGCGGGCGCGCACCTCGCGACCGGGGAGGTTAACGGCGATCGTCAGCGGTGAACCATCGGGATTCAGGCGGGCAATCAATGGCAAATTGAAGAAGTCGTTTTCGGGGTAGCGCTCCTGCTGCCAGCCGTCGACGTTCAAGTACTGGCGAAAGTAGCCCTCGCGGTACATCAAACTGACGCCCATCAACGGCAGGCCGAGGTCGCTGGCGGACTTGAGATGGTCGCCGGCCAGCACGCCAAGTCCGCCCGAATAGACGGGCACGGATTCGTGGATGCCGAACTCCGCCGAAAAATAAGCGATCTTGAGGTCGGACTTGTCGGGATATTGGTCCGCAAACCAACTCGGCGCCGCGAGGTAGGTTTGAAACGCCTCCCAGACGCGGTCGAGGTGGGCGACAAAGCCATCGTCATTGGCCAATTCTTCGAAGCGCACCTGGGTTGTCGACGACAGCAGTCGAATGGGGCTGTGATCGAGTTGTTCAAACCGCTCGGGGTCGATGCGGCGAAAGAGTGCCACCGCGTCGGCGTGCCAGCACCACCACAGGTTGTAAGCGAGTTCGTGAAGCGGCAGCAGCCGCTCCGGCAAGCGTGGCAAGACAGTAAACGTGCGGACAGGCCGAGCCTGCATCGGGATACCTCAATACTCGGACGATCGGACAAGTGCGATCGGAGAGATCAGGCGACGCATGAGTCGTCCGACAGGGGCACCGCATCTGGCTAGGCTTGTTCTACGGAATTGAGGTGAAAATCCAATGCCTGCGGACGGAAGCGTATATTCAATCAGAACTTATGTTACATTGACCTAAGTGCGCGAACCCGGCAGATTGGAGCCGATGTGACGGTCAGCGTCGAGAACTTCACGAACCTTGTTCAACAGGCCGCTCACCGTGAAGGGCTTTTGAATGAAGTCCGAACCGGCACGGTAGACGCCATGACGAACAATGGCATCGTCGGTGTATCCTGACGTGAAGATCACTTTCGTTTGCGGAGAGATTGCCGCGATCCGTTCCCCCAATTCACGGCCGCTCATGTTGGGCATCACGACGTCGCTGAGCAATAGATCAATCTTGCCCACATGGTGCTCGCACAGTTCCAGGGCCTGCGCACCATGCTGAGCTTCGAGGACGTGATAGCCGCGTGACTCGAGGGCCTGCTTCGCCAGCCGTCGCACGCCCGCCTCGTCTTCGACCAGTAGAACCGTTTCCGTTCCGCCATGTAGTGCCTGCGAATAGCGCGACGTGCCCAATGCCTTGGGCTCGGCAACCGACGGTAGGAACAGGTGAAAGGTGGTCCCGTGGTCGACCTCGCTCTCGACCGCAACGTGGCCGCCGCTCGCCTTCATGATGCCGTAGACCATGGCGAGGCCGAGGCCGGTCCCCTTGCCGACCGGCTTCGTTGAAAAGAACGGCTCGAACATGCGGCCGAGCGTCGCCTTGTCCATGCCGCAACCCGTATCGCTGACTGTCAGCAGGACGTATTGGCCCGGCTTCAGTCCATCGTGGACACGCACATAGTCTTCATCCAGGAAGACCTCGCGGGTCGCGATTGTCAACGTGCCGCCACGCGGCATGGCATCGCGGGCGTTGACCACGAGATTCATCAGCACCTGTTCCATCTGGCCCGGATCGACGCGGACCATGCCGGGGTCGGCATGGAACTCGGTGCACAGGTGGATATCTTCACCAATGAGGCGTGCGACAAGTTTCTCGAAATCCGTGACCAACGAGCCGAGCGCCAGGACCCGCGGCTGCAGTACCGTCTTGCGACTGAAAGCAAGCAACTGCCGTGTCAGGTTGGCCGCGCGCTCGCCGGCGCGGTGGACTTCGTCCAACAGCGGCGCCGAATCCTGCGGCAAGTCGCCGGAGGCTCGAATGAGTTCGCAGCAACCATTGATGACCGTGAGGAGGTTATTGAAATCGTGAGCGACGCCGCCGGCCAAGTGACCAACCGCTTCCATCTTCTGCGATTGACGGAGTTGCGCCTCCATCTGCTTGAAACTGGTGATATCGGTCTGCACGCCGACGAAGTTCGTCACCTGTCCATCTTCAATGATGGGTGCGATGCTTAGTGCATTCCAGAATGGCGTGCCGTCTTTGCGATAGTTCAGGATCTCCACAAAGCAGGCACGCCGCTGGCGAATGGCTTCGCGAATCACCTCTCGCGCCGCAGGCGCGGTGTCGGCGCCGTGCAAGACACGGCAGTTTCGGCCCACGATTTCTTCGCGGGTGTAGCCTGTCAGCCGCGTGAAACCTTCGTTGGCATATACCACCGGGTTGCCGGGAAGGTTGGGATCGGTGATCGTGACGCCCTGAAGAAACGCGTCGAAGGCCTTCACCTGAAGTTGATGCGTCTGTTCGAGGAGGCGACTTTCGAGCAATTCGCGCGACAGCTCGGCGTTGACGCGAACAAATTCGTCGAGCTTGTCATCCGCTTCCAATCGCGCCACGCGGATCGATTCGTGCGCTTCGCGGCGCATGCCAATTTGCACCAACCAGACCCCTAAAAGGCAAGATGGCACAATGCCGGCGAGCAAATATGGAAACGGCACGGGATCGCGATCCGCAAACAAGACGGCAAGAGCGATGACGGCGACCACTAGAACAATTGGCCGGAAAACGAATTGAAGCGGCGTTCGGAACATTGGATCGCGCAATCCGTGGCAGAACAGCATCTCGAGTCGTCCACTGATGCAAAGTTAGTTCATGCGTGGTCTGAACGACCAACCATAGGTCGCTCGTGCAGGTTGTTGAATCTGAGCCGAGCAGAATCCTCTGACCGGGCGCGGACGAAATTCAGCCATCTCCACAATCTTCTTGCAGCATGCCCAGGGTGAGGCTACCGTGAAGTCGAATTGTGGGAGAACGGCGATGCAATTGGACACGGATCAAATTGACGTGGAACGTGCGGCCGCCGCGCTCGCGGCGGCGCGGCGGGTGGCTGTCTTGACCGGAGCCGGCGTGTCCGCGGAGAGCGGGGTCCCGACCTTTCGAGCGTCAGATGGCCTATGGGAAGGTCACCGCATTGAAGATGTGGCGTCGCCCGATGGCTTTCGCCGTGATCCGCGACTGGTGTGGCAGTTCTATAACGGCCGCCGGGCTAACGTGGCACGCGTAACTCCTAATCCCGGCCACAAGTCTCTGGCCATGCTCGAAGCGCGCTTCGGCGACAACTTCACGCTCGTAACGCAGAATGTGGATGGCCTGCATCAGTCGGCAGGCAACAAGAATGTGTTAGAAGTGCAGGGCAGCCTCCATCGCACGCGCTGCACGGAATGCGGCGCTGTGCGCGACCGCGGGCTCGAAGCGCTGCCGGACATGCCAACGTGCGACCTTTGTGGGGGACTGTTGCGGCCCGACATCGTCTGGTTCGGTGAAATGCTGCCAAGCGCCATCTGGGAGACCGCGGTGGCGGCTGTCGAGGCTTGCGATGTCTTCCTTGTGGTTGGCACCAGTGCCGTCGTACATCCGGCGGCGGGCCTGATCAACCTCGCTCGCCGTCGGGCCGAGTCGATGGGTGAGGGCGAAGCGACAACAGTAATCGAATTCAACCTGACGCCGACTGTCGCCAGCGAATCGGCTCATATTGGCTTGTACGGGCCATCGGGAGTGATGTTGCCGCGCGTGTTATCGGCACTAACTTCATGAATTGATCTCACGCAGAGGCACAGAGACGCAGAGACGCAGGGTAAGGCAATGAGTGTGCTCTTCTCTTTCTCTGCGTCTCCGCGCCTCTGCGTGAGACTCCTCTAAATTCACCTGAAAGCTCAACCACATGAATCGTCGCCATTTTTTCTCGACCGCGGCGCTCGCGGCTCTTCCAGGATCAGCGCGCACGGGCGACCGACCGTTGACGAGTCCGCCGAAGCGATCCGCGCCAGCGAAGCGCAAGCTGGCACTGATAACCTCGACATATCACTACCTCTCGCACGCCTATCACATCGGCGGCCGTTTTCTCGAAGGTTACATGACGTCCGAAGGGTATCACTTTCCTGATGCCGAGATCGCTTCGGTGTTCGTCGATCAAATTACCAAGAAGGATCTGAGCCAGGGCATCGCGAAAGCTCACGGCTTCCGCCACTGCCCGTCGATTGCGGATGCCCTGACGCTCGGCACCGGCAAACTCGCGGTGGACGGAGTCCTTCTGGTCGTGGAGCACGGCGACTATCCGTACAACGCGAAGGGGCAGAAGGCCTATCCACGGTACGAATTCTTCCAGAAGGTCGTGGAGGTGTTTCGCACGTCGGGCAAATCGGTCCCGGTTTTCAACGACAAGCACCTCTCGTTCGACCGGACCAAGGGCTTCGAGATGGTGGCCACGGCCCGCAAGATGGGCTTTCCCTTCATGGCGGGCTCCAGCCTACCAGTCACCTGGCGGCGGCCGGAATTAGAGTTGCCGCTCGGCGTAAAGCTGAACGAGGCGATGGTCGTTTCGCGCGGCGAGTTGGAGATCTATGGCATTCACGCTCTCGAAGCCTTGCAGTGCAAGGTTGAACGCCGCGCCAAGGGACAACAGGGCGTCAAGTCGGTCGAGTATCTGGAAGGCGATGCCGTCTGGAAGGCCGGGGACGCGGGCCGCTGGTCGTGGGATTTACTCGAAAGTGCACTCGGCCGCAGCCAGACCCGCAACGTGGGCGATCCGCGCGTCAATTGCGCGCACTTTCAGTCGCCGGCCGCGTGGGGATTCCATCTGCCGTCGCCGCGTGCCTTCTTGATCGAGTACCGCGACGGCCTGAAGGCGTCCGTTCTTCAACTCGACGGTCATGTCGCCGACGACACGTTTGCCGCGTTCATCGACGGGCAGGAGAAGCCGGTCTCGACGCTCTTCTGGTTACCGGGTCCACCCGGAGCGGCGTTCCTGGAAGCGCTCGCCATTCACATTGAGAAGTTCATGGATACCGGCGTGCCGCCATACGCCGTCGAGCGCACAATGCTGACGGGCGGCATGCTCGACTGCGTGCTGGAATCACGGGTGAAGCACAAACAATTGGAAACGCCAGACTTGGATGTGACCTACGACCCGCCGAAAGACTCGGGGTTTATGCGCGGCACTTACGAACGGCCGGTCTGAAAAGAGTAGAGCCGCGTTTCGTAGCTGAATGGGTGAGAATACAGCCGTCAGCCTTCGCCGGGCTACTGAATTCTTACGAATTCAGCTACGAAATGCGTTGGTTATGCTCAGTTCTTGGCGAAGCACGTCGGGTCGATCGCGAGGCATTCAATCGCCAGTCGGCGGGCCTCGTCGATCCGGCCTTCCTTGCAGGCCCGGCCGTACTCGTGCAGGAGCTTCGGCAGCTTGCCGCTGCCGGCCGTGCATTGGACGCACTCTTCAAGTTCCGACTCGCGGATAATGCGTGAGCTGACGACAACGAGCAAGTGGTTCGTGGTCGTCTGCTTTTTCTCTGCGACAAACAGTGCCTCCAGAAACGGGATGTCCTTCATCATCGGCACCGTTTCCTTGGCGGTCGTCTGAATCGACGCCTTGCCGCCGTACAGGAGCACCGTCCCACCGTCCGGAACCACGACGGTGTCGGCCACCGTCCGCGTGATGATGCGCGGCTCCTGCAAGAGATGAGTGAACGGCGCCATCTCGGCGTGTTTGCCGCTCTCGGGCGTCGGCTGCAAGAGCATCGTGACTGGCGTCGTCGGCACCGGCAGCACGCCGTGCTCGCGGACGCAGCCGTTGACCGTCAACTTGATCGATCGGTTGTCCGCGGCGACCGTCGGCGCGATCGTGAGGTCGACGCCTAACTCGTGTGCCTCGTTCTTCGGTACGTAAACCAGCTTGCCGTTCTCCGAATTCATCGTGAAGCCGGTCAGGTAATGAGCTGTCTCGCCGGAACGGATGCGTCCTGCTTGGCCGTTGAGGCATGTGAGTTTCGGCGCCGTAATGACTTCCACCTGACCGTCCGCTTTGGCGGCGCGCATCATGGTTGCGAATTCCGAATTGGTGTAGAACCGCGGCGCAGGATTCGACGCACCTTTCGCCGGCGCACACTCGCGGGCCAGTCCGGACTGTTGGAACCATTCGTCGGACACGGTCATTAGCCGAATCTCGGAGACGACCTGCCGATCTTGCATCTGCCGAGTTGCGTCGAGGAATTTGCTGATCGCCTCGTGAACGGATGGCTCGGCGTTCACGACCAGGGCCATGCCGATTTTGAAGTAATCGATCGTACATTTGCCGCCGGCCACGGACCAGCACTTGGGTTCGACGGCCGTCGTAATGTTGCGAATCAGTTCGGCTTCGAGCGTCTTCGGAGCAACGGCCTGCGGAGCGCCGACGACTGGCAGCGGAACCACTAGATCGGCGACGGCGTAGGTTTTGAGGACGAGTCGATGCAGCGGGGCCGCCTCCTCCTTATACGACAGGTCTGGTGCCGGCGGGAAGTCAGGTTCCTGCGGGAAATACTGCGGACTGCGTTGTTCAAGGTAATGCGGGCTCGGCAACGTCATCGCCGCGGAAGGCGCAACAGCCCTGGGCGCCGAATCCGTCGCGGGTAGATGCTGTACCTCGCGGGCCGGAGTGGCGACAACTGGGCTCGGGCCGGTAGCTTTCAAGGAAGATTCGATCCGACGGATACCGGGCACCCTTTTCAGGGCCTCGAGAATCTCATCGTGCTGCAGTTCGCAAGTCGCCTCTCCTGCCAAGGTGACGGCGCCGTCAATGACCATGACGTCCACTTTGGCCCCTTTGGCAACACCAGAAGATCTCAATTGCTCGGCAACAGAGTCGGCGAGCGCTTGGTTGGCGGCTGGGGAGGCCACGACTTGTCGTGGTTCCGGTCCGGTCTCGGGCGCGTTGTCGATCTTTTTCTTTTCGGCGAAAGCTGAGCTGATGAACAAGCCAAGCGCGGCGAGTGCCGCGAGGAAGCGAACGGACATCCGGCTGTCCTCCGGGGGAAGGAAGCGGGAGGGAATGCCCCTCCCGCAAGCCCGGCGGACATAGCCGAAGTGCGCGGCGCGTGTCAACCCGAAGAAAAATCCCGCAGAACTCGACGTGCCTGCGACACGCGGATTCAGCGCTCTTACTTTCCACCCGGTTTCGGCGTCGTCGCCTTCGGTGGCTCGGCGCTTAACGGGACGAGCACAATCGTTCCCGGCTTCAACAAGTCCACGAATACCGCCGGCAAAGGCTGTGATTCCGAGGCGAATACGATACCCGTCGGCTTCTCGCGCAGCGTCTTCAAGAGTTGCTCCGGCGTGATCGGTGTGCCGTCGACGGTCGTGGCCTTCAATTTGTCGTGGCCATAGATCCCAAACAATGCCCGTTCGGCGCGGTACGAAGTTATCGGCTCGTATTTGACGCGCTCGGTTTTCTGACCGTTCTCCTCGACCATGATGCGCCGCGCCGCGTAGGTCGTGACCGGCGTGTACGTGATGTTGGGTGAGCCGATCTGCACGCGACCGGCTTCATCGGCGGTGGCGACTGCGATTGTTGGAATGCCCGTCATCGTCGCTGGCGCCAGCTTGTCTTTGGCCAACGGTCGAGCCGCCTTCAACTTTTCGAGGACCAGCGCCTCCAGATCATCCAGGCTCGCGAAGCCATAGTGGCGCTTCGCCGCGACATCCCAGCCGTCCTTCGACCCATCTTGAATGAACCGGATAAAGGTCGGGTTATCGCGCCTTTCGACGAGTAGCTTGGTCACCCAAAAGCTCTCGGCGAAGAAGCCCACCACGTTATCGGCCGGATAGTCCTTGCTGTTGAACAGGGTTTTCATCTGAAGCATCTTGCCCGCGTTGGCCGTTTCCGCGGCCACCTGAATGCATCGCGATTGTTCGTCCTCACTCTCGCTGAGCAAAGCAATGCCCTCGTCCGCCCAGCGGGGCACGGGGGCCTTGAAGTGGTCGGCGAGGACCGTGTGCGTGACTTCGTGCGGGACCACGTCAGACAGCAGGCAATCGAGTTCGCCCTCGATGTGCATTTCCGCAGCGACTTGACCGCCCGTGAAGTCAAAAGTCGTTGCCCCGGTCCTGTTACGCGCGATCGTCGCGATTACGCGAATATACTGCGTTCGCTGCGGCAAATCCTTGCCAAGCCAAGTCTTCGCAATGTCGCGGCGCGTGCGCTCGGCGGCGTCGGCAATGAGCTGCGCGATGCGCTTGGACGGAGCTGTCACACGGAAGTTGGCCGTCATGACCGTCGCCGGTTCGCTTTTTACTTTGGTGGGCATTGTCGGTTGATCGAGCGCTGGGGCCGGGACCAACGGGGCCGGAGCAGTCGGCGGTGGCGCCGCACCAATCGCCGGCTCCTGGCCGCCGACCTGGAAGCGCAGCACTCCGGCCGTCGCCAAGCAAATCGCCGCCGCAGTTGCGGCCCAGCGCATCTTCGTCATGAGAATGCTCCGGAAAACGCCGTCGGCGAGGTGGGCCGCGGCAGGGGAAATCAATCGTCCGGTGGCCAAATTCGTTGTGGCCGACGCGAGGGCACTTGGAACTTGCAATGCGGTCCCGGTAAGCAAGACCGCGGGGACGGCCACGCCGCGTGCCGTCAGACGACGCTTGAGCGTGGTACGGGCGCGGAACAGACGAGTGGCGATCGTTGCGGCCGGACAACCGAGCTGCCGACCAATTTCGGCGGGGCTCAATCCTTGCAGATGGCAAAGCACGACCGGCGTGCGATACCGTTCGGGCAGGCCGGCGATGGCGGCATCCAGTTCGACCGGCCAATCGTGATCGGGCGATGCATACGCGGGCAGATCATCCGGCAATGGCAAGCCCGGTCGTCTGCCCGTACGCAGCTTGGTCGCGACACGCCAGGCGACGCCGAACAACCATGCGCCGAGACGATCGGGATCACGCACGGCATCAGCCCGGCGAACGAGCACGAGGAACGTAGCCTGAAATGCATCGTCCGCGTCGGCCGCGCGACGAAGGACTCGGCGGCAGACCCCCAACACCATCGGGCCGTGCCGGCGGACTAATTCGCCAAAGGCGCAGTCGTCACGGGAGCGGCTGAAGCGCTCGATAAGTTCGCGATCAGTTGCCTGAGTGGGGCGAGAGGCCGTGACGAATCGGCGGACCTCTCGCAGCAGCAGAACATCTGGCTTCGACATGCGTCCTCCGCGAATCCCTTCACGAGAGTACTGCCCGCCGAAGGCCGGACAATTTCACGACTTTTTACCGCCGATGCAGTAAAGTCCGTTCGACGTGGGAATGTACAGCGCTTTGTTGGCGATCGCCGGCGTGCCCATGATCTCGGCCTTCAAGTCGATTGTCGAGACGACCTTGGCCTTCTCACCGCCCGCTTGCACGACGGCCCCGGTTCCCGAGTCGTCGAAGGTGTAGATGAACCCATCCGCGACGATCGGCGAAGCCCAGTACTGGCCCTTGCCTTTGCCGATGCGCTCCGACCAGACGTCGCGGCCCGTCTTCAGGTCGGTGCAGATCAGCGTGCCGGCGCGGCCAATGCCATAGACGTGGTCCTTGTAAACCAACGGCGACGTGTAGCCGGTCGCCATCTTGGGGGCCTTCCACACTTCGACCATCTTGTCGCCGTCCGGCTTCAGGCACATGAGACCGCCGTCAAAGGGCAGCAGCAAACGGTCGCCGGACGTCACGGCCATCGGCACCTGGGCGCTCTTCACCGCGAGGGTCCACGTCTTCTTTCCGGTCGCCGCATCGTAAGCATGAGTGTCTTTCATCGCCGAAAAGACAATCTCCGCTTTGTCGCCGACCGTCCGGAGCGTCGGGGTGATCCAGTTCGTGTCCTTCGGCCGTTCGATCTTCCAGACGTTCTTGCCGTACTTGGTGTCGATGGCCGCGAGGAACGAGTCGCCCACGGTGTCCATCGGGACAATCAAGAAGTCCTTCCACAGGATCGGCGACGATGCCATGCCGACCTGATTAGAAACGTCGGGATAGTCGCCGACGAGCGAGCGATACCAGCGCAGGTTCCCGTCGAGATCGAACGCCGCGAGATCGGCAGTCGCGAACAGGAAATAAACTCCGTCCGCATTCACGCACGGCGTTGGCGCCGCCATGCTCGACTTGGGATGGCAGGCTGTGTTCCCCGTCGCCGTCATCTGGCGGTGCCACAGGATCTTACCGGTGTCGGCGTCGAGGCAGAGGGCGTGCAGTCGATCCATGCGTGGGCCGGACGCCGCGGAGATGAAGACCTTTTTCCCATAAACGACCGGCGATGCGACTGACCGGCCCGGAAGTTCGGCCTTCCATCGCACATTTTCGTCTGGCCCGAATGCCGTGGGCACGCCGACTTCATCGGAGACGCCATCGCCGTTCGGTCCGCGAAATTGCGGCCACTCGCCGGCGTTGAGCGCGCTGATCAGGAACAACGAACAAGCGAAAGAGATTCGAGAGATCATTGCTAACCAGTCCGTGAGTTTCGAGGGATGGAGAAAGACGGTGCTGGTCAGTTCACCGGCGTCACGTTCTTCACCGGGACGGCCCCGCCGGTCGCATCGCAAATCCGCGCCTGGAATTGCCACAACTGGGCCCAGGGCTCCTTCTGATCGTTCTGGCACACCTTCACGAGCAGTTCGTTCTTGCCGGCTTTGAGCGTCGCCTTGGCTACATACTGATCGAAGCGCGATCCGTGATGGTATTCCTCACGGGCGAACAACTCCTTGCCATTGAGAAAAAACTTGACCGCGTTGATGCATCCGACACGAATCTCGACCGGAAGTTCCTTCTCCGATTCGACGATCGTGTAGCCGTAGGCGACCGCGTCCTTGTGCTTGGCAAGAACCTTGTTGAAGTCGACGTTGCCGATCTGATCCAACTCGAATTTGGTTGGATCGACCTCGACGACATGCGGCTTCCACATAACTTCGGCCTTCTCCTTGCCCTCGTATTTGGCTTTGAGATCGACCTTAGATTCGGGCAACGCTTTCCCTGCGAAGCCGGCGCCCTTGGGGCTGTCGAACGGTCCGGCGATCTGCCATTTCGTGACGATCCCGAACTGGCTCACGACGTCTGGATTGCCGCCGAGCTTGTGCAACGCAGTGCCAATTGTCTTCGCTTGATCGTCATCGCGCACGACCGCGAACAGGCGGGCGTATTCCTTCTTCGCCGCCTCGCCTGCCAACTTCTCGGCCTTCTTGAGCGCTGCCGCGATCGCATCGCGACGCATCTCGCCGCTCGCATCGTTGAGATAGCTTGGCAGCAACCGCTCGGGAGCTTTGGGGTCGGCCATTACCAACACTTCGTAGGCAAGTCGGCGAGCGGAAGGATCGTGTTTGAGATCATTGAGAAAGGCTTCGAGCGCTTCAGCCGGCAACTTCTTGCCCGCGGCGACTTCCTTCTCCGTCACCGCGTTCACGGCCGAGCGCAGCCAGTTGGCGGCGGACGGAGACGCGTCGTCCATCGCGTTCAACGTCGGCAGAATCGCGTCGCCACCGATCGCGACAAGGCCTTTCCACGCTGCGCCGGCTTCCTGGTTACCGGCACCCTCCTTGGCGACGGCTTTGAGTTGGACGATCAACTTGTTCGCGTCTTCAAGATTGGCTGCGGGGGCCAGGCCGACGCACGTAAGAAGGGCGACAACTGCGAATCGCATAGGGTTTTCCACTCCACTCATTGGGATCGAGAGAGTCGTTGAGAAGTGTACGGATTCGGATCAATGGAGGGAGACGCGTTCACCGGCCGCCTCCATCTGCTTTCGCAAGCCAGCGAAATAGGCCGTCAACTCATCGGCATTCTTGACGCTGCCTTTGGAGCACGAGCCGGTCGAGCAACCACCGCCAGTGCCACAGGAATCGCAGCCCGACTTCTCGGCCCCGCACGTCGAACAACCTGTTTTCGCCGCTTGCGGCGTAGCGGTCAGGTCGGCAACCTTGACGAGTAGCCGATGTCGCTGTGAAAGTTGTTCGAAGACGGGCGTCGCGTCGCACTCGGCCCAGTGGATCGCTTGCAAGATCGCTTGCAAGCCGTCGAGCAGAATCTCGCCATCGAGGAAGAGTAGGGGGAGGCCTAGTGCTTCGGCCGACGATTGCGCGTCCGTGAGGATCGCACGGACTCGGTGTCGGTGTCCGCGAGCCGTTACGCTGTCACTATCCGTCGATCGCCGAATTACCTCGCCGACTAACGTGACGGACTGACCCCCGGCGCGTTCGCGAATTGTGCCAATCTCAATGCCGCGATCGGAGTGGACGACGACTGTGTCGTCGCGAGTGAAGTTCTCGTCAGCGCGAAAGCGCCCGAGAAAACTACCCTGGCCATAGGTCACGAGGTATTCGAACAAGGACGGGTCCTTAATGCTTTGCCGGAATCTCGAATCCAAAGTACTCGTGCATGTACTTGTCGTACTCTTCCTGCCCAAACTCCGAACTCAGGTCGAGCCGTAATTCGTTAATCACCTTGACGCTCTGGTTCTTGAACCAGTCGTTCCAGCATTCTGCACAAATCTCACGGTAGATGCGATTGTGCACTTCGTCGGCCAGCGGCGGCGCTGCCAGTTGACGGGCGCTCTTGCCGGCGAGGCATCCTGGCCGCTGGCAACGGAAGCCGGTGTCAGGTCCGTCGTCGGCCCTCGGCTTCGCCGGTTCCGGTGTCGGGGCGCCTTCAGCCCGCAGCAGCTTGGCCATCTCGTCGCGCGGCATCTTGTCGCCGCGCTCGTCGGCCACTTTCCAGCCACGCGTCCACACGTCAATCGCTTCGGCTTTCTTGCCGAGCTTCAGCAGCGACTGACCCTGAAGTTGAAATACCTTGGAGAAACCGGGGCTCAGTTCGAGCGTGCGCTCAAACGATTTGACCGCATCCGCATGGTCGCCTGCGTCCGCCAGCAATTGTCCCAACCGGAAGTGCCCCAGTTCGTTGTCGGGGTCATCGGACGCCATCTTGCGAAATTGGGCAATGCGCTCTTGCAGCGAACTCATCGGTGCGGTTCCACGGTGCCAGTATGGGCCATGTCTATCTTAGGTGTCACGCCAAGGCGCAAGGACGTAAAGAAAAAGATTGCTCTTCTTCTTTACGTCCTTTTTACGTCCTTGCGCCTTGGCGTGACACGTCATTCGAATTCAATTGCCCGCCGGGAACACGCGCAAGGGCAGGTACACAATGGACGACTTCTTGGAAATGTTGTCCGTCGCCTTGAGCTGGATCAGGAAGCCGCCTTCGCGGTTGAGCGGCACGAGAAACCGCATCGGAACGCCCACCAGCTTCTCGTCGACTTTGCCATCGACCTCGTCCGGGATGTTCTTGACCGTCGGTTTGACGAGCGTCGGTTGCTTGTCCTTGTCGTATACGACCATTTCGATGGAGATGCTCGGCTGCTTCGTGCCAGGATCACGGGCGAAGTCAACGACGGCAAAGTGCACGAACAGCGCCTGACCTGAAACGCCGACCAGGGGGGCCGCAATCTCGCCCTTCTGGTCCGCGGCTGTGTACAGCTGGACGATGCCGAAACCCTTGGGCAGAACTTCGAATTTCTGATCGAGCGACTTCGCAACCGGCTTGGCCGGATCAGAAAGGTCGGTCACCGTTACTTTGCAAGTGTAGATGCCGGCCGCCTGGTCAGGACCAACGCTGACGAAGGCACGGGCCGGCAACTTCGTTCCGCCGAGCGGCACAAAGTCGTCGGGGCGTTCCACGGCCGGCTGCTTGAAAATGCTTTTGGCCGTGGAATCAAAGACTTCCATCGCCATCGAGTATTTCACTCGCCCGGTGTCGCTGACCTTGATGCCTTCGATGTCGAAAGACAGGAAGAAGATGTCGCCGGGCAGGAGCTTGTTGTCCGGCCGGGTGGATCCAAGTTCGCCGTAGGTAATCCGGGGGTTGCTCAAGTTCAGCCCGCCGCCCTGACTTGGCGTCAGCGTGAGGGCCGCGAACAGGGCCACGCTCGTCAACATGGGGAAGTCCTTTCGCTTCAGATTCAATCGGAGTGAATTCGGGGCCTATTTTGCGCAGAACCGCTCGTAAACGCCATAGCAGTTACAAGTTGGTGACGCCGGCCGGCCGACCAGATTTCTCGGAGACTGCGTAGTTCTACTGTCTAGCTACCGTCGCTGTTCGTTCTTCAATGGTGGTATGGCGTTACGCGCGCGATGGTGATAGTACCGCGCCAGCTCGTTGCGCCGCAGCCAGCGATTGGTGCGGCGGATGATCATCGGCTTGGTG
>DATANR010000033.1:0-8572 GCA_036266155.1 Gemmataceae bacterium
CAAGGGGCTGACCTGTGCCTCGATCGGGATGCTGTTGGAACGCCGTGGATTGAGTGTCCGGCTGCAGAAGTTCGACCCGTACATCAACGTCGATCCGGGCACGATGAGCCCGTACCAGCACGGGGAGGTGTACGTCCTCGACGACGGGGCCGAGACCGACCTCGACCTCGGCCACTACGAGCGGTTCACCAACGCCCCGCTCAACCGTAACTGCAACTACACGACCGGCAAGATCTACATGTCGGTCATCACCAAGGAGCGGGCCGGCGACTACAAGGGGCGGACGGTCCAGGTCATCCCGCACATCACCGACGAGATCAAGGCCGGCATCCGCAAGCTGGCGACGCCGGACGTCGACGTGGTCATCACCGAGATCGGCGGCACCGTCGGCGACATCGAGGCGATGCCGTATTTCGAATCGATCCGGCAATTCGGCCACGATATTGGCAAGAACAATTGCCTGTATATCCACCTCACGCTCGTGCCGTATTTGAAGGCCGCGGGCGAGTCGAAAACGAAGCCGACGCAGCACTCAGTGGGTGAACTGCGTAAGATCGGTATCCAGCCCGACGTGCTGATTTGCCGTACGGAACGCGAGTTGCCGAAGGACGAGGCCGAGAAGATTGCGCAGTTCTGTAACGTTGAACGCCGGGCCGTCATCGAAGAGCGCGACAAGGATTACACGATCTACGAGGTGCCGCTCAGCTTGGTGAACAACAAGCTCGACGATCTGGTCGTTGAGAAGCTGAGCCTGACGAAAGCGCACAAACTCGAGATCGACGATTGGCGACACATGGTCGAGTCGATGCGGACGTGGGACCGCGAGGTCAATGTGACAGTCGTGGGCAAGTACGTCAAGCACCATGACGCGTACAAGTCCGTTTACGAAGCGCTGATTCACGCTGGCATCGCGAACCGTTGCCGCGTGAACATCAAGAAGGTGGAGGCCGAGAAGGTCGAGCAAGAGGGTGCCGAGAAGGCGCTCGCCGGTGCCGACGCATTACTCGTGCCTGGCGGCTTCGACAAGCGCGGCATCCTCGGCAAGCTGGACGCGATCCGCTATGCACGCGAACGCGGCATTCCGTTCTTCGGCATCTGCCTGGGATTACAGGTCGCCGCGATCGAGTTCGCTCGCAACGTGCTCGGCTTGACCGAGTGCAATTCGACGGAGTTCAATCCGCACACGCCGGACCCAGTCGTCTGCTTGCTCGACGAGCAAAAGAAAGTCACGCAGGTCGGCGGCACGATGCGGCTCGGGGCCTACGATTGCCGGCTTGTTTCCGGCACCAGGGCCCATGCCGCGTACGGGGCCGATGTGGTGTCCGAGCGGCATCGCCATCGTTATGAGTTCAACAACGACTACAGGGCCGCGTTCAATCGTGCCGGCGTTGTTTTTTCGGGCACGACGCTCGACGAGTCGCTGGTCGAAGTGCTGGAACTACCGGACCATCCGTGGTTCGTAGCGGTCCAGTGCCATCCGGAATTCAAATCGAAGCCGAACAAGGCCCATCCGCTGTTCCGTGACTTTGTCGAAGCGGGCCTGTCGCACCGTGCCGAAAAAAAAACCGACCCCGGCCATAAGAGCCGGGGCCACGTGCTGGCAGGGGCGAGCTGAGCCTTATTTCGCCGGCTCCGGAGCGACGGCGTAGTCTTTCACGTCCGTCGACTTCGGCGTGATGGTCAGTGCATTGCCAAAGAATTTACCCTCGCTGCCAATCCCAAAGCCGCCGGTCGAGTGCCAGACGAAGATGCGGTACTTGCCCACCGGCGCGTCTTTGATTTCGTACTCACCCTTCTCATTGGTCACCGCAAAGTAGGGGTGCTCGAAAACGCGGACCGATGCCGACATCCAGCCGTGGATGTTGCAGACGATCTTGATTTCCGATCGCTCGGGTTCCTTGATCGGAATCTCGACCTTGCCGCCCGCGATGATGAGCGGATTCTCGGAGCCGTTGTTGCTGGTGTCATATTTGGCGTTATGCGAAAACGCGGCAGAGTTCTTGATCACCAGCGTCTGGCCAACGCGCATCGCCGATTGGTGAGGAATGAAGCGGCAGCAGGGCTGGTCGATTTCGACTTTGTTGGCCGGAACCTTCAACAAACCCGGGTGAACTTCGGCAGGTTTGAACTTCGGGAATTCGCGAAGCTTCTCTTTGTCCGAGTTGGGCAATTTCAGCCTGCGCCATTCGTCGGCCGTCGGCTCGGGCGCAAGCCACACGACGGCATCCTTAACTGCCTTGGTCTTCGGGTCGACGATCCAGTCTTCCGTCAGGAAGTCCTTGTCCAATGCCGCACAGGGCGGCAACACGGCGGCTTTCGCCGCTGGCGGGAACACGCGGACGGGGATCTTGTTCTTCGAGTCGTCGAAGACGACCTTGCCCTTCACCGTCGACCATTGCGCTTGCGCGGCAGCGGGCATGGCAGCGATCAGAAGCGTCAGCCCAACCAAGAGCGTGCGGGGCATGGCAGTCTCCAACTTCGGGTTTCCGGCCGATTATGATCGGTAATACGCGGCGATGCAACAACTGACAAACAAAACGACCCCGGCGGTGGAGGCCGGGGTCACGTGGACACATCAGCAAGTTGCTCCCTACTCCTTCGTCTTCAGTTTGATGCTCTTGAGGTCCGTCGACTTCGGCGTCACGGTGATCGGACTACCCATCCGCCAGTCGCCGGCGACACCCGCTTCGTGCCAGGCCACGAGGCGCAACT
Source organism: Gemmataceae bacterium (assembly GCA_036266155.1). Classification (GTDB taxonomy): domain Bacteria; phylum Planctomycetota; class Planctomycetia; order Gemmatales; family Gemmataceae; genus SIAJ01. Next base: position 2,713 of record DATANR010000033.1, read on the forward strand.
TGCCGTCGAGAACCGGCACGTTCTTGATTTCGAAGTTGCCTTCATCGTCGGTGACCGCGAAGTACGGATGCTTGAACACCCAGACGTACGCCTTCATCCACGGGTGAATGCTGCACTCGACGGTGATCGGGAACCGATCGGCAACCAATGGGTCCGGCAACTTGAATTGCGCGCCGGAGGGAATCAACGGATTGATTTCACCGTTCTTTTGCGAGGTCCACTTGGCGTTGTGCGGCACCGGGGCGCTGTTCTTGATGACCATGCCTTGACCTTCCTGGGCCAACACAATGTGCGGGATGAACCGGCAGCAGGGCTGGTCGATCTCGACGTCGGCCTTGGCCGGCTTCGCCATCGCCGGGTGAAAATCTTTCGCGTCGAATGGCGGCAGATCTTTCAGCTTCGGGCCGCCGGCCTTCGGTTCCGGGGCCAGCCACACGACCACGTTCTTGATGCCGCCCTTGGGACTGATGACCCATTCCTCGGTCTTGAAGTCCTTGTCCTTGGCGCAAACTTCTTCATCCTTGGTCGGCTTGATGACCATTCGAGCGGGTGGAGCGCCTTTGTCTTTATCCCAGATGAACTGGCCCTTGACCGTCGTGTACTTATCCTCGTCGCCGGCCCGCACCGCCACGGCTGGCACCAATGCCAACACGGCGAGCCCTAAGAGCTTTCGCATCGAATCTTCTCCGAAGGTGATGGTTCTTGACGTGGGCGCCGGGCAGATTGCTCCGCTATTGTCGGCCTGGAAGTCGCGTTTTTCAATAGACGCGGCTGCTATGAACGGAGAATAGCCAGCGCTTCCTCGTGGAATTTGCCGTTCGACGCCACGCAGTCCGGCCGCTCTAGGTCGTGGCCGCCGTCCCAGTCGGTGAAACGGCCGCCGGCTTCCTCGACGATGACCTTGAGGCCCGCGATGTCCCAGATGTGGACGCCGTAGTCGACCATCAGGTCGATCGAGCCCTGGGCCAGCAGAGTGAAGCCATAATAGTCGCCGAACCCGCGGGCGCGGTCGACGCCGCGTTGCACCGCCAGGAACTGCTTCTCCTTGCCGGCCTTCTGAAAGAACTGGTAACCCGAGTAGCTGGCAAGCGCCTTATCGAGGGTCGGCACGTCCGAAACCCGCACGCGCTTGTCGTTCTTGAACGTTCCCTCGCCGCGCATGGCCCGAAAGAACTGATTGTCCGCCGGCGAATAGGCGACACCGGCGATGATCTCGCTGTTGAGTTCCAGGCCGACAAGCGTGGCCCAGTGCGGGATATTGCGGACGAAGCACCGGGTACCGTCGATCGGGTCGATGATCCAGCGGTAGCCGGAGGTGCCCGGTGAATTGCCGAATTCTTCGCCGAGGAAGCCGTCGTCGGGGAACGCGGTCTTGACGATGCCGCGCAGCGTCCGCTCAGCATCGCGATCGGCGACGGTGACGGGGCTTTCGTCGGCCTTCCATTCGACGGCGACATCGCGGTCGAAGTATCCGAGCGCCACCTGTCCGGCGGCCTTGGCGGCGGTGACCATCACTTCATAACGAGAGCGCCAATCTGTATTCATACGGGAGATTGTACGGGCGAGCGGAACCGCGTAAGCGGCCCGATGAAGTTGCCTTCTCGAATCATTATCGGGCCGCTTTACGCGGCTCCGCTCGCCCCGCCGAATCGCTCGCGGGCGTAGGCCGCCGCGCCGGTGATGCCCGCGTCGTCGCCGAGGGCGGCCATCACGCAGCGAACATTCTCGGTCGCGCGGGGCAGGGCGTAGCGTTGAGCGATCTCCCAGATGCGTTCAGCAAACGATGGCCCGAGCGCTTTGGTCACGCCACCGCCAAGGACGACGACTTCCGGGCTCAACAGATTCACCACGGTGCCGACGCCGGCCGCGATGCCGCGTGCGGCTTCTTCGACGAGTCGGCCCATGATCGGGTCGCCCTTTTCCGCATACTCCGCGATCTGCGAACTCTTAAACGCGGTCGGGTCGATGCCTTTCCATTGTTTGCGCACGTGCTTGGGGGCGTCGTCCACGAGTTCCTTGGCCCGATTCATCAGGTTGCGCCGCCCGGCAACCGCTTCCAGTTCGGTCCCCTGCTTCCAGCCGATGATGATGTGGCCGATCTCGCCCGCGTGGCCGTTGAAACCGTGATACAGGTTGCCGTTCAAGATCAGTCCACCGCCGACGCCAGTGCCCGCGAAGACGCCGAAGACGTGGCTCGCCCCTTTGGCCGCACCGCAGCTCCATTCGCCATAGGTGCCCATGCGCACGTCGTTCTCGACCACGACCGGCCATGACCAGTGCCCAGCGAACAACGGCGCCAAGTCGAAGTCGCGCCAGCCGAGATTCGGAGCATAGTGCACCACCATGGACTGCGGCATCATCTGGCCCGGCACCGCCAGGCACATGCCCTTGACCTCGGCCGCCGTAACCTTGGCTTCCTTAAGCACTTCGTCCACGGCAATGACGATCCGGCCAAACACTGCGGGACCGCCTTCTTCCGAATTGGTTGGCTGCTTGGCCCGGCCGATCAGTTTCATATCGCCATCGAACAGCCCGGCGAGGATCTTCGTCCCGCCGAGATCGACGCCGAGCCAGTAGGGTCCCGCCATGTCTGCTCCGATGAAGTCCTGCTTAATCGATGATATTCCCGACAGCCGACGCGCGTTACAGAACCAGACCATTGGCGTGAACGTATGCCGGATACGCCGCTTGGAACGGATTTGACCCCTTCCATTCGCTAGTTTGGTCGCTACAACGGCTTCACTTGCGAATTGTCTAATCTCGGAGGATATACGTCGTGATGCGCTTGCGTCTCCTGGCCGTTTGCGGCCTCGCCTTTATCGTGTTGACCGCCATCGCCCAAGAGAAGAAGGACCCTGTCCCGCCGGCCAAGGGCGACGCGCCCAAGACGGAGGCGCCGAAGGCTGAAGCGCCGAAGAAAGATGCACCCAAAGTTGATGCGCCCAAGGTGGATGCCCCGAAGGTCGACGCGCCGAAAACGCCGGACCCCAAGGCGCCAGCGCCCGCGGGCGATAACCCCTTGGCGTGGAAGTTCACCAAGGATGTTCCGTTCTATCAGGAAATGACCACGACCACGACGCAGAACATCAAAGTGCAGGGCCTCGATGTCGGGCAGAATCAGCAGCAGACCTTCTACTTCAGTTTCCTGCCAATCAAGCAGGACGGCGACAAGTGGATCGTCAAGCAGACGATTGAAGGCGTGAAGATGAAGATCGACATCGCCGGGAGCCCTGTCTCTTACGATTCCACCAACGAAGCAGCGGCCGGCGGCACGAACACGGCACTGAGCGAATTCTTCAAGGCCATCAAGGGCTCGCAATTCACCTTGACCCTCTTGAAGGATGGAACGGTGGAAAAGGTTGAAGGCCGAGACGAATTCGTCAAGAAGCTGACTCAGTCCAACAAGCAACTCGAAGCTCTGTTGAACAAGATCCTGAGCGAAGAAGCCATCAAGCAGATGGCTGATCCGACGTTTGGCGTCACGCCGAAAGAAGTGAAGAAGGAAAAGGAATCCTGGCCGCGGACGGTCAAACTCTCGCTCGGGCCGTTGGGCAGCTATGAGAACACGTACACGTTCACCTACGCGAAGCAGACGGGCGACATCGCCGACATCGACGTGAAGGTTGGCTTGAAGTACACGCCGCCAGGCCCGGACACGGCCGGCGAAACGCTGCCTTTCAAGATCAAGGCCGGCACCATCACGCAGGTGGCCGACGAAAAGACCAATAAAGGCACGGTTAAGTTCAACACCAAGTCCGGCCGCATTGAGTCGTCGAAGATCGACATCAAGATGAGCGGTTCGCTGACCCTCGACATCGGCGGTACAACGACGGAAGTCACCCTTACGCAGGATCAGTCGACGGAAGTGAAAACGAGCGACAAGAGCTTTGTACCGGACAAGAAGCAGTAAGCTGTCGCCGGCCTCGCTAAAGAGATTAGGATTACGATTGAGATTAAGATTAGGACCAGACAATCCCAATCTTAATCTCAATCGTAATCCTAATCTCTTTGTTATTTGAGGAGATCTGAATTGCGAACGGTGGTCCTTGGCGCCCCCGGCCAGCTTGGTCGCGACCTATGCCCTCGGTTGCGAGGCGAAGTCGTGCCACTGGGTCGAGCCGACGTCGATTTGACCGACCAAGATTCTCTTCGAGCCCGCCTAACTTCTGTTCGTCCTGACGTCGTCATTAACTGCGCCGCTTACAACTTTGTTGACAAGGCTGAGACGGAACCGCTGGCCGCGTTCGCGGTGAATACCTGGGCGGTCCGCGGACTCGCGATGATCTGTCGTGACTTTGATAGCACGCTGGTTCAGTTCAGCTCTGACTACGTCTTCGGACTTGCAGCCGACGAGAATCCGCTGACTGAGAATGATCCTCCGGGTCCGGTCAGCGTCTACGGCCTAAGCAAGCTTGCGGGTGAATTCCAAGTTCGAAGTATTTGCCCCAAGCACTTCGTGATCCGCACGTGTGGCCTATACGGTATCTCGGGCAGTGGCGGAAAGGGGAGCAATTTTGTCGAGACCATGTTGCGCCTGGCGGCACAGGGCATACCCTTGCAGGTGGTGAACGATCAACGATGCACGCCCAGCTTCACGGCCGACGTTGCGACGGCGACGACTCGTCTCATCGAGACCACAGACTACGGCCTCTACCACCTTACGAATGGCAGCGATTGCAGCTGGTTCGAGGTGGCGGCGGAAATCTTCCGCCTGACGGGGACGACGGCGAATCTGACGCCCATCACTTCGGCCGAGTTTGCCGCGCCTGCCCGGCGTCCGGCGTACAGCGTGTTGTCGAACGAGAAGTTGCGATTGGCAGGCGTGACGCCGCCACGTGATTGGAAGGAGGCCTTGGCGGAGTATCTGCAACTTCGCGCGAAGAAGTGATCACATGCTCGACGTCTTAAGGTAGAATGCTTCGGCGCCGAGGATATTGTCATTTTTGACGAGACACGCATGAACCGAAACGTTCGCAAGCCACTCTCGAAGGCGCGCCCAGGGAAAACGGTTGTCGTGGAGACTCGGCGTCCAAAAAGAGAGTGCTCCGACACTCCGCGCGATGAGACTCTACGATCCGAATCGTCCAAGGTTTCGGAGGTGGACGCGGTTTTTGTGGAGGAAGAAGATCGCGTGGTCCACGTCTATTCGGTCGTCAATGATATGGGTGATTTTTACGAGAGGCTGCTCGCTCGTGAAATGGCAGTCGCCAAGGCGTGGCCGGCGATCGCATTTGAATTCCATGTTCGCGCTCATCAAGGCCGTTCACCGCATCAGGCCGTCCCACCGTGGTCCTGCGCGGTTTATCTCCGATGAAGCCGGATGCACGACCTTTTACGATCGCTATTCGCACAACGTGGGGCTTGCTCAGCGGATTGAGCGGTCGCTCCCCGACGATCTCAGTTGGGTCAGTGTGGCGTTGTTCTACGCGGCGGTTCATTTGCTAAATGCGTACCTCCTGAGCAAGTCGAGCATTTCTGGATTTAGCCCGACCAGCGCGGTTGATACGTCGCGACAAAAGCTCATCGAGGACCATTGCCCAGAACTCAAAGCACATTCACGAAGATACCGTCAACTTAATGACCTGAGTGAGTCCGTCCGCTACGATCCCGGACTCGTATTCTCGCCGAAGCACCTGAGCGGTGCAAAAGCCGACTTCGCTAGCTACGAGTCGTTTCTCCTTCCCAAGGTCAAGAAACGGCTAGTGCCCCGCCAGCACTAAAGTTTGGGGTTGATTATCGAGGCTTGTTCATGGGAAAAGCTGCGGAAACATGGGGTTTCCGTTGAACAAGAAGTATATCGTTCGGCTTTCCGAGCACGAGAGGCAAGCTTGTTTGGATGTGATCAAGCACCTCAAGGGGT
>DATANR010000034.1:0-19515 GCA_036266155.1 Gemmataceae bacterium
CGGCGAATTCGTTTCCTCCAGAATTGAGAGATGGCCAACACACATACTGGGGTTGACCATCTCTGACTGCGTTTTCGCGCCCATCCCAAAGCCCGCAAAGGAGATGGGTTGAAAATGCGGAGTTTCAATTCTAGTGCCAGAGGCCCTCTGAAAGCTGCGCCAACTGGGAACGTTGTTGCTGTGGAACTCACGTTGCTGCCGTGCAGTAGGCCGTACGGCAGTTTCCTTGCAAAGCGCAGGTAAGGGGGTAAGTTCGCCAAGATCGCCAACGTTGTTGCAATGCCCTCCTGTCGGATTTTGTCTAGTTACGGACTGGGAAAACGCCCATTCTGACTTACTGGTTTCATTTCGTTGCAAAGGCCCATTATGGCATGACGCGGTCTCGCGCGATTGCCTGCAATTGAGTGAGCGTGTTCCCAATTGTCACAAGCACCCGTTTTTCCCGGCTCACGGCGGCGTTGCTTCCGGGTACACTGGCCAAAGGTCGCGAGGGCTCGTCGATGAGATTCGTTCCGGCATCCGCATTTGGCAGTTCCATCTGGGTGACCGCTGTTGCCTTCGGATTGGTCGTGCCTCTCGTGGCTCAGACGCCGGCGAAGGTCGCCCAGCCTGACGTGTCCGCCGACGATGGCATCCCGCTCCCTGCCGGAGCATTGCACCGCTTCGGCAATCGCATGGCACGGCATCCGGATGGGATCAATGGCTCCGCCGTTTCACCGGACGGCAAATATCTCGCCACTCTCGGCGCCACAACAGTCATCGTCTGGGACGTCAAAACGATGGCCGCCAAATGCATCCTCCGCGATCAAAATGTGCAGAGCGTCTATTACGGCGCCAGTGCTCGGGCCAGTTTTTATCCCGACTCGAAGCGCCTGCTTGTCTCGGTACAGCCTTTTTACCAGCGCTTCCAGGGAGGTCGCGGCGAATCGGCCGCGGTGGATGTCGCGCGCGTTTTCGATGTGGAAACGGGCAAGCTACAGTTCAGCGTCAAAGGCGAGACCGATTATTGGACGTCCGCCTGGTTGGCGCGCGACGGCAAGGAGATCGCCGCCTACAGTCAACAAGCCATCGTCTATTACGACGCGAAGGACGGCAAACAGTTGCGCAAGGTCGCCTGCGGTCCGGACCTGCGCGGCCTCCTGGCAGTCGCTCCGGGCGGGAATCTAGTGGCATTTCGCCGTAACGACAACAACACGCTGCGCGTAGTCGACACGACGACGGGTCAGGAACATTACGAACTCACCGTCGAGGCGATGGCCCGCGTCGGCATGACGCCCGACGGCCAGCGCATGGCGGTCGTGGACGGGGCAGGCAAAATCCACATCCACGACTTGAAGGAGAAGAAGGAACTATTTGCGTTCGACACGCCGGCCGGCAAGGGCGTTGTGGCCATGCAGTTCTCGAACGATCAGCAGACGCTCTATTTCGGCGGCCAACATGGCCGGCTCTACCGCTGGGACCTCAAGAACAACAAGGCCATGCCCGACGTCGGCCAGCATTCGACCTGGACACTATCCGCCATCGCTCTGAGTCCCGATGAATCGATGTTCTACTCGATGGGCTCCGACCGGCTCATTCGCCGATGGGACCTCAAGACGCTCAAGCAATTGCCGCTGCCGGAGGGGTACATCACGCAGACGGCCGTCGTTCCCTTGCCGGATCGAAAGACCATGGTGGTCGTTGACCACGCGGGAGCGCTCGATCAATGGGACTTGCAAACCGGCAAGCTCTTGAAACGGCTCCAGGAACAAAAGTCTGGCGGCATTAACTGCGTGGCTGTGTCGAACGACGGTCAGTGGTTCGCGGGCGGACGGACAACCCAGGACGTGACCCTCTGGGACCTCCAGGCCAGCAAGCTCGAACGCATCATTCCGCTCGTCGATAAGCCCGACCCAAAGGGCAGCGACCACGTTCAGCGCGTGGCCTTCAGCACCGATGGCAAGGTGCTTTTCACCTCATCCGGCAAGACGGGCATCACCGCCTGGGAAGTGCCGGGCGGGAAAAGGATTTGGAACACACCGTCGACAGGCACGTGCATGGCGGTCGACCCGAAAGGCCGATGGATCGCGGTGGGCGGCGGCTTCAATAATGAGCAGGTCCAGTGGATGATGCTCAAGCAAACGACGGGCGAAGTCATCCGCAAGGTCGATGTGCCGCCGAGCGAGGCGGTCGACGAAACACAGGATAGCTACGTGTATCCGCCGTACGTCAGCGACATGCGATTCACGCCGGATGGCTCGCGCCTGATCTCGGCCCACTACGATCGGGTGGTGCGCGTTTGGGAACCCGAGCCGGGCCGTGAGTTTACCCGATTCAAAGGCATTAGCCAGGGGTCGAGCCTGGCCCTATCCGCGGATGGCCGCTGGATCGGCATCGGGCAGTCGGACAAGAAGATCACGATCTGGGAGTTAGCGAGTGGCAAACAACTGACGACGCTGACCGGCCACGATTCCAGCGTGCGCGACGTGGCCTTCACACCGGACGGTCGAGGCGTCGTCGGCAACGCCGACCTGGCGCCGATCTTGTGGGACCTGGATGCGCATGACGCGGCCAAAATTGACGACGCTTGGACCATCCTCGCATCGGACGATGGAACGAAAGCGTATCGAGCACAGTGGTCATTGGTCCGTGATCCGAAGGGGGCCGCGAAATTGTTCGGCGAGCAGGTGAAGTTAGTCGATCTGGTTCTGCCGCGTGCGCAGTTTGACAAGTGGATTGCCGATCTCGATGATCCGCGGTTTCGGGTCCGCGAAGCGGCGGAGCGTGACCTTCTGAAAGCGGGTATTCGCCTGCCCCTGCCGTGGGCGCGACAGGCGATGGCCGACACCAAGTCCGACGAAGCGCGCGCTCGATTAGGGCGCGTCCTTGCCGAGCGTGAAAAACCGAACCCCAACGAATGGCGCCTGGGTCGGGCCGTACAAGTGCTCGAGTTGGCGGCGACTGACGAGGCGACCGCGTTACTCAAGTCCTGGGCCGGCCAGGACGGCACGCCGCTGACCGAGCCCGCTCGTGCGGCGCTCGAGCGCCTGACGGGGAGATGACACAATGCGCATTTTCCTGTGGACCATGTTGCTGTCGACAGTTTGCCTTGCCGCTCCGCAGCCAGGCGATGAGGGCACGCCGGAATTTCAGGCCGCCAGTGCGCTCGTGAAGGACCTGGGCGATGCGCGGTTCGCCACGCGCGAGACCGCCGCGAAGAAGCTCCTGGAGATGGGCGCCACGGCCCTGCCGGCACTTCGTGCAGGAGCGCGGTCGTCCGACGAAGAAGTCCGCAATCGCGCCGCTGCGATGTTGCCACAGATAGTGACGCTGGCGTGGAATCGACGGGCCGACGCCTTCCTCGCGGACGTCGACCAAAAGCAGAAGCACGACTTGCCGTTGCTCGCCGATTGGGAAAAGGTCGCCGGCAAGCCGGATGCGGGCACGCGCAAGCTGTTCGCCGACATGATTCGCGCTCACGGTCCCCTGTTCGAGTTGGCCGCGACGGACCGCAAGGCCGCGGCCGTTGAAATGGCGAACCGCTCGGCGATCTTGCTGGATGCTGCGCGCGCGAAGGGCAAGCAGGTCGATGCGCCCGCGGCGAGTGTCGCCGGCCTTCTGTTCGTGCAAACGTTGTTAAGGGATCAGCCAGCGCCGGCCGGCGACCCGTCGCGCCACGAACCACTCCATTTGCTGGCCAATCCCGCTGTCGCGGCGGCGCTCGACGCGAAAGACGTCGGCCCGGCTTATCGTCGCCTGATTGTGCAATGGGCGGAGTCGAGGCCGCTCGACGAGACCATGACGGGCCTGTTCTTCGCCATCCTGTCCCATCGTCATCCATTCCCTGAGGCCGATGCGCGACTCTTCGAACTGGCTACGAAGCATAAGAGTGTCCAGATCAAATGGGTGGCCCTGGAGGCGCTCGGGCGGTCGAAGGTCCGGACGACGATCGACAAGCTGACCGAACTCTTGAACGACAAGTCCGCGATGTATGAGGACCTGGGCGAGCAGGAGGCCGGCCACCAGGTGCGCGACTGCGCGCTTGCAGCGCTGATCGCCGGCCAGGGTAAGAACCCGGCGGATTATCGACTGCAAACGTACATGACCGCCAACTTCTGGGCCGGCGGCACGGCCGACACGGTGACCCTGCATCTCTGCGGCTTCAAGACCGCCGGCGACCGTGAGATCGGCATCAAGAAGTGGCTGGCGGAATCGGCCGCCAAGCAGTAACCTTGCCGGTTGAAGCGCGTTTGAAGCAGGTCCACCAAACCCGGCTCGGCGAACCTACTCAATCCCGCGGAGCAACTGTTCATGCATCGCTACGAACTTGGCGATGTGACAATTCACCATCATCGGCCCAGCCGGCTAACCGGCTCGTTGATGTTGTTCGCCCTCGCATGTTTCTGGGTCGCGGCCTTCGCTGTTCGGTCGAGTGGGGCAATCGATCGCCTGATGTCGTCGGAAGTGTTTCTCTGCGCGCTTGCCATCGTCTCGTGGTTCGCCCTGATTTTTGCTTACGTTCTTCAAGGGGCGCGATCCCTCAACCTTGGCAGCCAAATGACCGTTTGGCCGCAATGGTGGACGTTTCATCCACACGACATCCGCTCGATCGCGTTTGCTCAGGATCCGGCCGAGGATTTCGACGAGACGGCGCCGGCGATCCGCTTCTGCGCGATCTGGATCCAACCGCGAAATCGGTTTCCAATCCGGCTCATCGCCCGAGTCGATGACGGGCTGCAACTATGGCATTGGTCGATTCGCAACGGCATTAACGTATGCAATCCGACCGATGTTCTCGACGATGGCACTGCGAAGCGAGCCATCGCCAATGACGGGAGGCCAGGACCATCCGAGACTGCTCAGTCCCCTTCGTGATCCGAAATCGCGCCACGCGGCGCATGCCGAAGTTCGTCATGCGCGTGTGCATGTGCAGCGCCCTCGCAGGCTGTTGTGCCGCGATCGCGGGCGTCATGATCGCTGCGACAAGTGAGTTGCTTCTGCTCTTTCTGATCCCCATTCTGATTGGCGTCGCTGGTTCCGTGAGCATGGCAATTCTCTTGTTGATCCAACGGCCCGTGAGCCTGCTTCTCTTGGAGAACTCGTTGCAGACCCGTCCCGGCAAGCGGACCTACCCCGTATCGGACGTCTTGGAGATCAAATTGATCCACGATGCTGCTGAGGATTATGACGACGTGCACGATAAGCCATCGCCGAGGGGCGTTCGAATGGTTTTGCGGTCGCGTGGAAGAATCCGTCGGATCGATCTGATGCTCGATTCACGCGACGTCACGTTGTTGAAAGAATGGGCGGCGTCGCACGACGTTCGCATGACTGACCACTGAGAAGTCCAGCAAAGCACTTCAAATTGGGCCTAAGGTTGCCTGCAAGGCCGCCGTGTGCGAAGTTAGCGGATACCGCCCGCTCCGCCTGCCCGAGTCTGAGATGGCGACTTCCGAACTGCAGAAAATGCGAATCCGCAACCAGCGCTATCGATACCGGGTCGAGATCGCCGGCGTCGCTTTTATTGCCATGACCGCTTCCGGAGTCTGCGGGCTACTACTGACCCGCGGGCTTGAAAGAATCATGCTCGGCTGCATCCTCACGGGAGTGCTCGGCATCTTGGCAATCGGCGCGTACGGATGGCTGCAAATGTGGGACCTTCGCCGCGGCCAATTGTCCGAGCAACGCGTCACAGTGGGCGCCGTCTTATGGCATCGCCTACTCAAGCTCCGACGAAAACAGTTTGGTCTGGCCGGCAGCGCAACTCCGATCATTGGACTTGAATGGCTGTTGCCCGCACGGACCTCGATTCGGTATCTGAACTTGGGAGAGGGAATCGAACTCGATCCTCCCTTGGCGCGCTTCCCGGCCGAGGAGGTGGCGCGGATCAAATTTACGCCCAACCCGGACGAGGATTACGCGGAATCATCAACGCCGACATGCGCGGCGACCGTGGTGATGAAGTCGGGCCGGGAGTTTTGGTTGATCGTCGACGAAGCCGATGCTGGGCGGCTCCGCGCGTGGGCCGCCGCGAAAGGAATTGGCCTGTGCGACGTGGACGGCTATCGCCCGCGAATTCCCAAACCGATCAGTGAGGCGCTGCGCCATGAGTAACCTGCCTGGCCGCCTCGACGTCGTTGCCGTCGCCCCACATCCGGATGACTTGGAAATCACCTGCGGCGCCACGCTCGCGAAGTTGGTTCGCCAGGGCTATCGCGTTGGCATCATCGACCTGACGAGCGGCGAGCCGACGCCGCGCGGGAGCGAAGAGATTCGCGCCAGGGAGGCCGAGGCTGCGCGTGAGGCACTTGGTGTGCAGGTGCGGATCAATCTTGCGTTGCCGAACCGCGTGTTGATGGACGGGCCAGAGGGGCGGTTTCGTCTGGCGACCGAGTTGCGGCGCTTGCAGCCGTCGATCCTGATCACGGTTGCCGGCCGCACGCCGGCCGCGTCGCCGGACCATCATCAGGGGCATCTTCTCGTGGAGGCCGGCCGCTTCTATTCGCAACTCACCAAATGGGACGACCGTTTTGCCGACACGACGCCGTATCGGGTTCCGCACCTGGTCTATGCACTGACGCCGTTCGACGCGGAGCAGCGGACCTGGCACAGCACGTTTGTCGTCGATGTGTCGGATACGCTGGAACAGAAGATCGCAGCGATTCGTTTCTACGAATCGCAATTCGACGCGTCTCGTCTCACGATGGTCGAGCATTTCGTTCGCGGCAAGGCGGCGACCGATGGGGCACGCTGCGGGTACAAGTACGGCGAACTATTCGCGTTGCCGCACCCGGTCGGGACAAAAGATTTGATGCAACTCATTCGCGGGTCGGCAGATATGCCGCCCGCCCAGCCGGGCCAGGACCACATGCCGATGGGCTGAGCAGGAGTCGACGTTGCTTGTTTCATCGCGTTTCGTGCGCGGAATTCTTTTCACCCTCAAGTGCCGTAGGGTGTGCGTGTGTGAAAGCAATGAATCCGCGGGCAGGTCGTTCTTCTCTGTCGCCGGGCTAGCGGGTATAGTTTCAGTACCCGCCGAATGCCTTCTCTGTCGCCTGCCTCTTGGTCCTTGGAGCATCCCGCATGTTGAAGGCCCGCCTTGCCGCGGTTGCTTTCGTGGCGCTGGCCTGTGGTCCCGCGCTGCGGGCAGCCGAGCCGGCGGCGTCGCCCGAGTTCTTCGAGAACAAGGTCCGTCCCGTTCTGATCGAGCATTGCTTCAAGTGCCACGGCGACTCCAAGGGCAAGGAGCCCAAGGGTGGCCTGCGGCTCGATAGCCGGGCGGCGCTGCTCAAGGGCGGCGACAACGGCCCGGCCCTAGTCGTCGGCGCGCCGGATAAGAGCAAGATCATCGAGGCGGTTCGCTATCAAAACGCCGACATGCAGATGCCGCCCAAGGGTAAGCTGTCGGACGCGGTGATCGCCAACTTGACCGCGTGGGTGAAGGCCGGCGCCGTCTGGCCGGGCGAGGCGGCGGGGCCGGCGATCGGCATCGCGGCATTCGACCTGGCGAAACGTAAACGGGAGCATTGGGCATGGCGGCCGGTCCGAGCGCCGGATGTGCCGAGCGTCCGCGATGCGAGTTGGCCGGCAAGCGCGGTCGATCGCTTCATCCTCGCCAAGCTCGAGGCCAACAAGCTGCGTCCCGCATTGCCGGCCGAGCGCCGCGTGTGGATTCGCCGCGTCACGTTCGACCTGATCGGCCTGCCGCCGACGCCCGCGGAGATCGACGCGTACCTCGCGGACACGTCCGTCGATGCCGAGCGCACCGTTGTGGAGCGGCTGCTGGCATCGCCGCACTTCGGCGAACGTTGGGCCCGGCACTGGCTCGATCTCGTGCGCTACGCGGAGACCCGTGGGCATGAGTTCGATCCGCTCATTCCCAACGCCTATCAGTACCGCGACTACGTGATCCGGGGCCTGAACGCGGACGTGCCCTACGACCGCTTCGTCCAAGAGCAGATCGCCGGAGACTTGCTGCCGAAGCCGCGCCTCCATCCGAAGGATGGGTTCAACGAGTCCGTGCTTGGCACGGGCTTCTGGTTCTTGAACGAGGAAGTCCATTCGCCGGTCGACATTCGGCAGGATCAGGCCGACCGCTTCGACAACCGGATCGACGTGCTGACCAAGACATTCTGTGCATTGACCGTTTCCTGCGCCCGCTGCCACGACCACAAATTCGACGCGATCAGCACGCGCGATTATTACGCGCTCTATGGCATCATCGAAGGTTCGAGCTACCGGCAAGTGCGGTTCGATACCATCGAGCAGAATCGACGGCTGGGCCGCGAGCTTGACGAGCTGAACGCGCAATCGGCGCGAGCGTCGTCGGCGGCACTACGCGGCAAGCCGCTTCGTGCCATTCCGGAGTGGAAGGTCCCACCGCTTCCCGCGGGCACGGAAGTTGTCATCGACTATTCGTCGTGCCGACCGGACCAGTGGCTGCCCGACGACGCGAGCTTCGGCACGCGTCCGCGGCAGATTGGCGATCTCATCGTTGAAGGCGGTCGTGTCCAGTTCGCGGAGCGGGCGGCCGCGGTCTACGATCGGCTCTGGAGCGACGCTGCCGTCCCGCCGAAAACCGAAGCGGACCATGGTGTGCTCGGCGCACGACCACGGTCGGGCCGATCGATTCGGACGCCGATGTTTCAGGTCGCGGGCAAGCTTCATTACCTCGTGAAGGGCGGCGGCATGGCCTTCGCAGCCGTCGACGGCCATACGCTGGTGGCGGGGCCATTGCACGGCTCGCTGGTCATGGAGTTCCCGAACTCCACTGGCTATCGCTGGGTGACGCACGACCTGTCGGCCTATCAAGGGCATCACGTTCACGTCGAATTCACCGCGGGCAAGGAGCAGGAGATTGCGGTGGCGATGGTCGTGCAAGGCTCGCCTGCGCCGCCGTTGCCGCTGCTGGGAAAGAACGTCGACGCGGATGAGCACGAGGTTGCCGCCACGATCGAGCGACTGGCACATGGGCCGCCGACCACGGCCAGGGACGCCAGCATCGCGAACGCCCTGCTCGAGATTGGGGGTTCGCAAGAGGTCAAGCAGGCAACCGCTGATTACCTCACCGGCCGCGAGCGGATCGCCAAGGAGATTCACAAAACCTCGCGCCTGGCGCCGGCCGCATGGGAAGGATCGGCCGTCGACGAACGCGTCTTCATCCGCGGATCGCCCAAGGGACTCGGCGAACCGGTGCCGCGGCGATTCCTCGAAGCGCTCGCGGGCAACGGAGCGATGACAACTGAGCCCGGCAGCGGTCGCCTGGCGTTGGCCAAAACGATGACTGACCGGGAGAAGAACCCGTTCATCGCCCGCGTCATGGTCAATCGCGTCTGGCATCACCTGTTTGGCCGCGGGCTTGTCGCTTCGGTCGATAATTTCGGCGTCCTCGGTGAAGCGCCGACCCATCCGGAACTGCTCGACTTCCTCGCCGATCGCTTTGTGCGTGATGGTTGGTCGACGAAGAACTTGATCCGCGATCTTGTTCTCTCGAGCACGTATCGCATGTCGACGCTCGGCGATCCTGAGTCGGACAAGGCGGACGTGCAGAATCTGCTCGTTCATCGTATGCGCATCCGGCGACTGGAAGGCGAGGCCATTCGCGACGCGATGCTCGCTGTCTCGGGCCGGCTCGATCGCGCATCGTTCGGCCCGCCGATCCCCGTGCATCTGACGCCGTTCCTCGAAGGTCGCGGCAAGCCGGGCGTCAGCGGCCCGCTCGATGGCGATGGCCGGCGCTCGATCTATCAATCAGTCCGGCGCAACTTCCTCAATCCGTTCTTCCTCGCATTCGACACACCGATTCCGTTCTCGACGGTCGGGCGTCGACAGGTATCCAACGTGCCGGCGCAGGCGCTCATCTTGCTAAACGATCCGTTCGTGCAGCAGCAGGCGGCACTCTGGGCGAAAGATGTGCTCGCTCGCCCGATGATGCCGCCAGAGCGGATTCGCTCGATGTACCTGACGGCATTCGGCCGGCCGCCCACCAACGACGAATCGGCGGCGTGCCTGGAGTTCATTGATGAGCAGGCCAAGCGCCACGGCACCAAGCCGGACGAGTTGAAGCCGTGGGCTGACCTGGCGCACACGCTGTTCAACATGAAAGAGTTCATCTACCTGGACTGAGGGCGGTTGATGCACGCCAGCGGGTTTACGTTTCGTCGGCCATCGCGGCGCGAGATGTTGCAGCGAAGCGCCAACGGCTTCGGCGCGCTCGCCCTCGCGGCACTGCTTGCCGAAGAAGCTCGCGGCGACGCGCAACCGGTCGTCCATCACCCCGCGAAGGCGAAATCGGTCATCTTCCTTTACATGGACGGCGGCGTCTCGCAGGTCGACACGTTCGACCATAAGCCGATGCTGGCGAAGTACGACGGCAAGGACCCGCACTCGGTCTTCAAGGTCGAGCCGACGCAGTTCAATGCCGTCGGCAAGGTGATGGCCTCGCCGTGGAAGTTCAAGCAGCACGGCGACTGCGGCCAGTGGGTGAGCGAGTTGTTCCCTCATGTCGCGAAGTGTGTCGATGACTTGGCCTTCGTTCGCTCGTTGACGTCCAAGTTCCCCGAGCACACGAGCGCCAATTACTTCTTGCACACCGGCAGCGGCATCCAGGGCCGGCCGAGCATGGGCGCGTGGGTCGGCTATGGCCTCGGGACCGAGTCGAAGGAACTGCCCGGCTTCATCGTGCTCAACGGCGGGCTGATTCCACCGGGCGGGCTCGACAACTTCAATAGCGGCTTTCTACCGGCCGCGTTTCAGGGCTCCGTGTTTCGAGCGGGCGATCCGCCGGTTGCCAATGTCGTTCCGCTAGAGCCGAAGTCAGCATTGCAGACGGGCAAGCTCGAGCTGTTGAAGAAACTGGATGCCGGCGCTCGCGAGCGCTATCGCGGGGCCGACGAGATCGAGTCGGCGATCAAGAATTACGAGACCGCCTTCCGCATGCAGGCGGCCGTCCCCGAGTTGATGGACCTCAAGAGCGAATCGGACGCGGTCAAGAAGCTCTATGGGCTTGATGCGGAGTTCGGCCACACGCGCACCTTTGGCCGCCAGTGCTTGATCGCGCGCCGGCTCGTTGAACGCGGCGTGCGCTTCATGGAGTTGACCTGCCCCGCGGCCGGCGGCGATCGGTGGGATCAGCATTCGGATTTGAAAAAGGGACACGAAGCCAACGCGCTGGCCACCGATCAGCCGATCGCCGGCCTGTTGACGGACCTCAAGAAGCGCGGCTTGCTCAAGGACACGCTCGTCGTCTGGGCCGGCGAGTTCGGCCGCACGCCGTTCGCACAAGGGTCGAACGGCCGCGATCACAATCAATATGGCTACACGGTTTGGCTGGCCGGCGGCGGGACCAAGGGCGGCGTCGCCCATGGCGAGACCGACGAGTGGGGCTACAAGGCCGTTCAGGGCAAGGCCGAGATGCACGATCTGCACGCGACGATTCTGCACCTGCTCGGCGTCGACCACAAGAAGTTGACCTTCCGATTCGGCGGGCGCGACATGCGCCTGACCGACGTTCACGGCGAATTGATCACGCCGATCATCGCCTGACTTCCTTCCTCTCCTGGGAACACTCCATGAATCCGAATCTCCTCTCTCGCCGTTCGGCCCTCGGGGCAATGGCCGCTAGTCTGACTGCTCCGTTCGTCTTTCGCCACGCGGCCGGCGCGGCGCCCAGCGAAACCGTGTTGCACGCGAGCTTCGGCGCCAGCGGCATGGCGGGTTCCGATATCGGTTCACTCACGGGAAGCAAGAACCTCAAGCTCGTTGCCGTTGCCGAGGTCGATCTGGCTCGCACAGCCGACGTCCAAAAGAAGTGGCCGGACGTTCGCGTGTACCAGGACTGGCGTGAGTTGCTCGACAAGGAGAAACACCTCGACTCGGTTAACATCTCGACGCCCGATCATATGCACGCGCCGATCACCATGAGCTGCATCCATCGCGGCATCAACGTTTACACGCAGAAGCCGTTGACGCAGACGATCTACGAAGCCCGGCAACTGACCAAGGCGGCGGCCGACAAGAAAATCGTTAGCCAGATGGGCATTCAGATCCACTCGGCCGCCGAGCATCGGACGATCGTGGCGATCATTCAGTCGGGCGCGATTGGAAAGGTAAAAGAAGTGCACTCATGGAGCGGCAAAGATTGGGGCGATCGCAATCCTCGCCCCAATCGAACCGACAAAGTTCCCGAAGGCTTCAATTGGGATTCCTGGCTCGGCGTCGCGGCCGATCGGCCGTTCATCGGCGGCGGGTACTACCATCCGGGCAACTGGCGCAAGCGCCTCGATTTCGGCACGGGCACCTTCGGCGACATGGGCTGCCACATACTCGATCCGGTGTTCATGTCGCTGGCGCTGACAGCTCCGACCATGGTTCGCTCCGAAGGCGACGCCGTCAACGACGATAGCTGGGGGCTCGACAACCTGGTGAAATACACATTCCCCGGCACCAAGTACACAACTGAGAAGCTCGCGTTGACCTGGTACAACGGCAAACTACGCCCGCCGGAAGCGGTCCTCAAGCTGGCGGAAGCCAAGCAGGTGAGCGGACAAGGCTCGATCTACATTGGCACCGAAGGCGTCATGTACTCGCCGTACATCGCGTTTCCGACGCTCTTGCCCGCCGACAAGTTCAAGGACGCGAAGCTGCCACGCGAGGGCGCGGAGAACCATTATCTCCAATTTGTCGAAGCCGTGCGCGGCAACGCGAAGACGTCGGCCCCGTTCAGTTATGCAGGACCACTCACCGAATCGGTCCTGCTCGGTTGCCTGGCTACGCGGTTCCCGAAGACGGATCTTCAGTGGGATGCCGACAAGTTGAAGGTGACCAACGAGGAGAAGGCCAACCAGTTCGTCCGCAAGACGTACCGCAAGGGCTGGGAGGTCGAGGGGCTGTGAGTTGAATCACGGCCAGTGCTTGATAGTCTGCCCGCTCGTCTGGGCGGTGGTCGGGTCGAATACGTTCAAACCCAGGCCGCCGTCCACGATGCTGCTCGCGGCGAACTGGACGGCACTCTTCGAGTCGGCGCCTGGCGCTCCTGTCGCTTTTCCAAGGAATAGGGTGTCGTTGCCCGTGTTGCCCAGTAGGTTCGTCAGCCCGTTGAATAAGACCGGGCCCGGAGAACCCTGCGCTGCGGTGTCCTGCGCCACCGTGATCGTGTCGTCGCTGCTGCCGAGGTCAGTGGTGAACTTGCCGGTGAAGACGGCCCCATCGTCAATGGTCAGGCCGTCAATTCCACTGCTGGTCAAGATGGAGACCTTGTCACCAACCGATGTCTGGCGAATGGTAATCGTGTCCGCCCCAATGCCGGTCGCGATCGACAAATCACCAACAACGCCGGCCGCACCGCTCTTGTCCCCGATCGTGACCGAGTTGTCGCCGTTGCCGAATTTCAAGCTCATTGACTGATCAGCCTTGAATTTGGACGACGCGGTAAACGTGTCGCCCAACGCCCCACCGGTGATTGCAATTTTGCCCTTCAGCTCGCTCGTCGAAGATGTGCCAAATGTCACGTTCGTCGCAAGCTTGCCTGTTACTTGAAAACCACCGTTCGCGGTAAAACTTGTGCCCGCTGGAGTGACGGAGGCCGTGTCCCCAGCGCCGCGCTTCACGTTGTTGGTTGTAATCGTGCCGGCGGTTTCATTGATCGTGGCATTCAAGTACCCGGTCACAGTGGCGTCGCCGTTCACGGTAAACGCGTTGCCACCCGCCGTGATCGTGGCGCTGCGTGCCTTCGATATCACAGTGAAACCGTTGGCGGTCGTGGCTGTTCCGCCATTGGCGGTGACGTTGGCAGCCTGAAAAGACGACACGCTAATCGGCCCGTTCACCGTGAGTGAGGTTCCGCTCACCGTCACTGTTCCAGTACCCGTCGTCGAACTGAGGGTGACCCCGGTCGTGGTCATGGTCCCCTTGGACTCGGTCAGTGTCGCGTTTCGGTACGCCGACACGGACACTGGACCGGTGACAATCAGCGAATCGGCGGCGGCGTTGCCCGCCGTCAACGACGACTGGCCGCCGTGAACTTTGATGCCGACGGCCGTGCTAGCGCCTTTCCATGTCGCGGACGCCGCGCCGTTCGGATGCGAGACGCCGACGTCCACCGTGCCATTGACCGAGGCGGGATTCGTCGTCAAACTCGCGGTCACGACCCCGGCGAGCGCAACAGGCCCGTTGACGGTGACGGTGGTCAACGTGGCGGTCGATGACGCGGCAACTTCCTTCAGTCCGCCGAGAGTGCTGGTCGTGAACGTCAGATTCCCAATTGAGTCGCCGAACGCGCCGGCAAACGACTTCGTGATCGCCACGTTGGTCGAATTGACCGTCTGCGTTCCGCCGGTCCCGGACACAGTCACACCCGCTGGTCCGGGGAACGCGGTGTCGCGCAGCGTCGTTGTGCTGTCGCCAATGCCGAAGGCGAACTTCCCGAGCCAACGACCTGGTTTCCGAGTCCGGCGCCGCCGCGAATGGTGAATGTATCGTTGCCGTCGCCGGCCTTCACGGAGACGCTGGCCAGATCGATTTTTGTCGAAGTGGTGAAGTTGAAAACGTTGTTGCCATCGCCCAGATCGATGGCAATGCCGCTCGCGAGGCTAATCGGCGCTGCGGGGTCAGACGTGATGCTATCGTTTCCGCCCTTCATAGCGACCTTCAGGCTGGTTACTATTCCGGTGATCGACACGGGCGTGTTAACGGTCCCAGGCCCAGCGACGCCAAGGTCGTCGATGGTCGTGGTCGCATCCGGCGTGATCGTGGTGGTGCCGGCCCCAAGGTTGAGGTTGGTGATCACATTGGCGGCATCATCCCCGGTCAGAGTGAGGACACCATTGACCAGACTCGCAGTCACAATGCCCGCCGGCTGCGAGCGTGATTCGAGTGCGCAGACAGACAGGTATGTGCGACCGCGTGGCGCGGATTGGGACAAACGCATGAGATGCTCAGCAAACGGAAGTGGATACGAGTCGGCGGCGAGTGTCTTGTGAGTGTACATCACCCCGCACGCCCAAACAGGCGCCGGACGAGTATCGCGTAGCGCCCCTTGACCGAGAAAGGCTTGACCTAGAGAATGTCCCCGTGGTAACTCATCGGCTTGGATGTCAACGAGTTTGCCCCACAATTACCCGGTAGTGTAACGGTAGCACAAGAGATTTTGGCTCTCTTCGTCTAGGTTCGAATCCTAGCCGGGTAACTCAAAAAAGACCGAGAAAACAAGGCATTTCTGACGGGTCTGCTCGGTAAACCTAAAACTCGAACGAGTTCAGTAAACCTAAAATAAACCTAACTCAGCGAGACTGCCTCCGGCCCTCCATCAAGTCTTTCGTGAACCCCTTTCATTTGCCGCACTTCCTTCATGGGGGTCTTCTGGGGGCGGAATGCCGTGTCCGACGAACTGGTGCGCACGTACGAACAAATCATCGACACTGGCTTCCAGTCGCTGCCCATCTTTACGCTTCCGGTCGAAGATGCCGCCTACGGTGTCCTCCACGCTTTCGACAGCCACATCATGACCGAGTGGGCCGTCCGCCAACACAGCGAGGACGGGTCGTTCTCGCTTGCTCAGGCGCAGTTGTTCAAGTTCCTCGGCGAAGGGCTCATCCTCGCGATGAGATGGTTGCTCGGGGATCGCGACCGCGTCGACGTTCGCCCCACCGCCTCCATCCGCCAAGCGGAACTCGGGAACGAACTTATCCAGTACGGCGCGGACTACTTTCGCGCCTCGATGCTCTACTCCGCCTACAGCCAGGGCAGGATGGACGCGGTCGTGCAACCCGACGAACGCCGAGTGCGGTTCTCGTACAAGCCCGAGGCCGTCCACCCGCAAGGGACCTGGGGGTATGCCGAGGAAGCGTCCAGGGAGATGCTGAAGAATACCCCGGCGCGGCGGAAGCAGATCCAGCGACTTCAGTCGGAGGCCGCAGCCGTCTTTCGGAGTGTGCCCCATCGGCTTCAGGACGGACGGGTCGTACTGGAGGATGTCTCGCCGCTCCTCGACGAACGCGTGCGCCGCGCGGTCGGACCGGGATTGATTAGGAGGCGCATCCTGCCCCCGACCTCGGACCTTGGCGGCTTCCTCGCCGGCCAGTTCGACGCATTCTGGCAGGCGCTCTTCACCTGGAGCGTGTGCGCCACCGAAATCTACCACTACTCCTGCGAACACCTGTCAGTGCCGCAAGAAGAAGCCATGCCGACCCAGGTCGTCTCGCGCGATGATTTTGTCCGCTCGATGGCGGCCCTGTCCGGCCTTTCCTTCCCCACGGTCGAGGCCATTCTGTGCCGGCTGACGTTCGATCGACGCACCGGCAAGCCCGACATGTACCTGCAACCCTTCGTATGCGGCCCGTCGCAAGTGGCCTGGAGCGTCCGCGCCGTGCAGCTTTCGGTTGCCCAGCGGAACCTGCTCAAGCTTATGGCCCGGACACCCTCTCACAAGGCATTGGCGGACAACCTTGTCGGCGGCCGCGAGCGAAACATCGTGGACGCCCTGGCAAAGCGTCTGGACGGTAAGGGGTGGACCATCGCCAGGTTCAGGTGTTTTCCCGGCCAGGAGGACGGCGAAGTCGATCTCGTCGGGTGGAACTGGACGTACCCGACGGAAGTCCTCGTCGTCGAGGTGAAGTCGACCCTGCAAGCCGATGAACCGAACGAGGTGAGGTCGGCGACTCGGGAAATGAAGCACGCGCAGGACCAGCTCGACCGCACTCTGCGGGTGGTCTCCGCGCTTCCGGAGACGATTCGGAAGAAGTGGCTGCCGTCAATTGACTGGTCAAAAGTGGTCCGCTGGTACGGTGTCGTAGTTACGCCAGAGAGTGAGCCGGGGCTAGACTTCGATCATTCGAGATTCCCTGCATGCTCTCTCGCCTCTCTCCAAGCGCGGCTGACGGACAACGACTGGCGCTCGCCGTCGAAGGTGTGGGGTGCGATGGTGAGCCGCTCGTGGCAGGCAGACATCCGCGCAGGGCGAACGGAGTTCGAGCCGTTTGATTTGGCGGGCATCACCTTCGAGGACCCGATTATCGTCTACTGAGTTACGAGGGCGGTTCGGCGCCGGGATTCCGGGAGAAACTTGTCGTCCGGCCAACCGTTTTCCGCCCTCGCCCTCACTTTTGCATTTTCTCGAACACGTCGTCCGTCACCTGCTGCTCGTCGAGCTTCACGTAGTGGCGGAGCATTGTGTCCACGTTGCACCCGTAGGCGATAGACGCATGCCGCACGTCGATTCCCTTCTCCCATGCCAGCGTGAAGGCCCGCTTACGGAACATGTGCGTGGTCAGTCGCGGCCGATCGGAGAAGGCTTTCCGGTAGTCGGCGAACAGTCCCTCGAACCACATGTATAGTCGCTTCGGATCGAACTCCATGTTGAGCTGGTGGACGGGGCACTTAAACTCCTGCAGCTTCCCGGCCCGGTTCTTTCGCACGTAAGTGATCTTCGAGATCGCCGCCTTCAGGCCGGGAAGGTAATTTTCCCACAGCCACGTTTTCCCCTTGAAGGCATCAAGTGCAACGGCGAGGTCTGGAGGTAGCGGTACCACACGGGCCTTACGCCCCTTCACCAGCCCCGCAGGAAACGTCAGCCGGCCGTCTCGAAGCTGGGCGGACTTGAGCGAGCAGAGATCCATCAGTCGGCAGCCGGTGAAGGCTTTCGTGGACAGAAAGAGCTTCGGAAATACCCACTCACCGAACCGCTCCGCGATCCACGCGTAAAGTCCCTCGATCTGTTCGTCAGTGGCGTACTCGACTTCGAGCTTGTCCGCCTTCACCGGGGTTACGTTCTCCCACGGGTTCCCCTGACAGATTCCCATCTCCTCGATGAACCACTTGTTCCACAGCCCGGACAACCCGCCGATCAAGCCGTTGACGTAGTGAGCGCTCGGCAGCTTCTTCCGCCGACTTTGGGTGGTGGCCATTTTCTTCTTCCACGTCTCCGCCATGCTCGGCGAGATGTCCGCAGGGCCAGTAACCGCGCCGTACATCGCCCGCACCAGTCGGATGCACTTGAGGTAGTACCCCAGCGTTCCCTCCCGGTTGCCGGACGAGGCGAAGCACTCCGTCAGCCGCTCGACCGCCTGATCCCAGCCCACCTTCTCTGCGGAGGGTTCAGCCTGAGGAGCGTATTCCTTGTCGATGATGAGCCGAGCCGCTTCAGTTGCCTGACCGATTCGCGTGTTGTTCGTATCCCGCCTTACTCTCCGCCCGTCAGGAGTGCGGAAGAACACACAGTATGTCGGCTCGTTTCCGAACATCTTCAGGGTGAAGCCGACAAGGTTACCGTGGGCGACGTGACTGTGAGGATGAGCGCGAGGCATAATTGCTCCGAATCCGTAGCGTTATTATTCTCTTTGTCTAGGATAACGGGAAGGAAGCGAGCGGCAAGGCCAGCTGATGCAAAAACCCCGCAAAAACCAGGATTTCTGCTATCGCTTTCGCTTCCGTTGCAGGCAGGCATCAAGTGCGTCGCGTGTGAACAGCAGTTTCCCGCTACCCGGCATCGGGGCGAGCCTTGCTCGCTTTACTAGAGCGTAGATTCCCTGAAGTGTGGTCCGCAGATACGCCGCCGCTTCCTTCGCGGTCAGGTACGGGCTGATGATTGGGTTGTCCATCGCTCACCTTCCCCTGCTCGGTTCCTGTCCTTTTTCCGTCCCTTCCTTGACCGGGTAACCCAACGCCGACTTCTTTTGCAGATTCGCACCCGCCATTTGCGCGAACTCCATCACCGCGCCTCGCAGATCCACGCCGCTAAGATCCGCACCATCGAGCCTTGCGTCTACGAAACTGGTGCCAACGCAAACCGCGTTCGTCAGATTCGCTCCCCGAAAATCCGCATGTCGGCAATCTGCTCTGGCCAGATTGGCGCCAGCCAGGTTTGCCGCCCGGAAATCAACCCAACGAAGATCGGCAGCCTCGAAATTCACACCCCGAAGACCGGCCCCGCGCAGGTCGGCACATTTGCCACCGCCGTGTGGATTGTCCACCCAGGACTTGTGCTGCTCGAGGGCAACGTTTACGTCTCGCTGAGTCATGTTCGCTACCTCCCCCTGTCGTTGTCTGGGCTCTTGCCGGGCTCTTCCTTCATCGGATACCCCAACGCAGACTTCCTTCCCTGGATCACTTCCTTTTCTGCGTCCCGCAGAAGACCAATTGCAGGCGCGATGAACTCCGCCACCGCGCTCCGCAATTTCTCCGACACACCGTTCGCCTCAAGCATCCTGTCGAGGCCCTTTGTTACGTGCTCCTCGATGGTGGCCGCATGCGTCAGGAGCTTGGTAATGTCTTCTTTCATGTCAGTTCTCACTCGGAACTAGCTTCGGTCCGTAAAGTCGATCCGCCAACCTGCACGGCGCTGTCTCGTATGCGATCAATCCCTGCTCGATAATCGCGACGAACTCTTCGAGTGCGTCCTTAGGATACTTCTTTTGCCCCTGCGAGTGACGGGCCGGAGCCTGTCGCCAATTAAAACGAGATCGCGGGATTGCTCCCGGTCTCAACGTGGAAGTTTCAGGGAAGTGTGTACCTTCCCAACCACGATGCGGGATCAGGACGGCC
>DATANR010000035.1:0-3227 GCA_036266155.1 Gemmataceae bacterium
CGCCCGATTGTGACAGCATCGGGCGGCTTACGCCGCTCCGCTCGCCTCGCTTAATCGTGATCGGGCCGTTGCCGATTCGCCCACGTTCCAGGGGCGGCCTGACCGCGGACCCAGATGCCTTTCTCGTACCACCCATGCGCCGCCACCACGTCGGCGGCGCAGTAACGCAAGGTCAACCCGCAGCGGCGTCGATCCGAGCGATTTGCTTCGGAGCTGTGCAGCAACAGGTCCGAGTGGATCGAGCACTCGCCTGCCTTCAGCTCGTCGTAAACCGGCTGGCCGATGCCCTCGGCGTTCTCCACGGTCTGATCGAGCACGTTCGACTCGCTGTCCTCGCTCATCCGGTAGGTCAAATGCCCGTAATGGTGCGAGCCGGGGATGAACTTCATGCACGCATTGCCCACGTCGGCATCGTCGATCGCGAGCCACACAGTCACCGCCCGTGCCGGGGTCAACGGCCAGTAACTCGCATCCTGATGCCAGGACACCGTCTTGCCGTCGCGCGGCATCTTGCAGAAGAAATGCGATCCCCAGGCGATCACATTGGCCCCAAGCAGATCGCTCACAAGCGCGACAATCCGCGGATGGGTCAGTAGATCGTAGACGCGGCCATATTTCGCATGAGCAGTGCTGATCGAATAACTGTTGGCTCCCGTTGCCAGGACGTTTGACAGCAGAACGTCGAAATGCGCTCGCAGTGCGTCGGCCGTCGGCGGATCGAAGATGCGCAGCGGCTTCAAATAACCTTCGCGATTGAACCGGTCGATCTGCGTCGGGGTCAACGTCTGCGGCCGCGGATTGACGACCGGATGAAAACGCAGATCGCGGTTCAGCGCGGCGAGGTCGTCTTGTGTGGGAATCGCCTTGAAGGAGGGAGCAGACATGGGAGCACCGTGTTGGGCCGCTCCGTCACGCTACAAGATCACCGGCTCACGAGAAAGGGAGTCAGGACGCGGTCGAAGGTGTCGCAAGCACAACCGGCGGGCAGAAGCGGTCGACGGTCTCAAAGAGTTCGTGCGGCAGAACGGGCTTGTTGAGGTATGCATCGACGCCGAGGAACTCGGCGTACAGTCGTTGGTGGTCGCTGTCGTTGCCGGTGAGCATAATAATGGGGACCGGCAAGCGATGTTGTTGCTTGAGCCGCTCGAGCACGGTGAACCCCGACGCACGTGGCATCATCATGTCGCAGATGACGAGGTCCGGCGGTGCGTGAATGGCCTTGGCCACGCCGGCATCGCCATCGGGCGCGCAATCGACATGGAACCCGCGATCCCGGAGAACGTCCTGAAGGAGTTCCCGGATGTCTGGGTCATCATCGATGACGAGGACCGTGCGAGCGACGGTCATGCGGCGCGGCTCCGGTGAGAAGACCCGGTGCTGGAGGGTTGACACGTTGCCGTCCGTGGCGAGAGTTCAATGCTGCCACCATAGAAGCTAATGGTTGGCATCGCAAATTGGGCCGTTCAATATCTTTAGGCTGCACTCATTCCTTCATCCGTTGGACGAAAATTCTTGTGACGCCTGAACTAAGACCCTTGCCCAGCGGCTTTTGGATACCGGCCGAATGGGAGCCGCACGCGGGCACGTGGCTGGCCTGGCCGCATCAGGCATCCGATTGGCCCGGCCGACTGGCGCCGATTCCGTGGGTCTATTGCGAGATGATTCGGCACCTTCATCGACATGAACACGTCCACGTTCTGGTAAACGACGTCGC
Organism: Gemmataceae bacterium; assembly: GCA_036266155.1. Taxonomy (GTDB): domain Bacteria; phylum Planctomycetota; class Planctomycetia; order Gemmatales; family Gemmataceae; genus SIAJ01. The sequence goes on from DATANR010000035.1 coordinate 1,715, forward strand.
CAAGGGAAAAGCCGCCCGTCGGAGTTTGTTGAAAGCCGGCGTCGATCTCGCGCAGGTCACGTTTCACCCGTGGCCGACCGACCGTGTGTGGACACGTGACTCGGGGCCGACGTTTCTCAAAAGCTCGGACGGCGCGAAGGGTTTGCTCGACTGGCGATTCAACGCGTGGGCCAAATACGACAACTGGCACCACGACGATCAGGTGCCCTCACATATCGCGAAACACACCGGCTTGCCGATCGGGCAACCGATTTGCCACGGCAAGCGCGTCGTCCTCGAAGGCGGTAGCATCGATGTGAACGGCGCCGGCTTGCTACTCACGACTGAGGAGTGCTTGCTCAGCGATATTCAGTGTCGCAATCCCGGCATGAGCCGCACTGACTACGAGCAAGTGTTTACCGATTACCTCGGCATCGTAAAAGTGCTCTGGCTCAACCGCGGCATCGCGGGCGACGACACGCACGGCCACATCGACGACCTGGCACGCTTCGTCGGACCGCGACGGGTTGTGACGGTGGTTGAGCAAGATGCGAGCGAAGAGAACTACGCTCCGCTACAGGAGAATCTCGAACGTCTGCGGAGCATGACCGATGTGGATGGTTCGGCGCTCGAGGTGATCACGCTACCGATGCCGAGACCCATCGTGTTCGACGGCCAACGGCTGCCGGCGAGTTATGCCAACTTCTACATCGCCAACGGGCTTGTGCTCGTGCCGACGTTTAATGACGTGAACGATCGCAAAGCTCTCGGAATTCTGGCGGATCTATTTCCAGATCGTGACGTGGTCGGCATTCACTGCGTTGATCTGGTGTACGGTCTCGGCACGTTACACTGCATGACCCAGCAAGAGCCAAAATAGGCGAGCGGAGCGGCTTCCACCGCTCCGCTCGCCGAATGTTTTACTTCCCTTCGCTCGCCTTGACCGCCAGCTCACGCAGCTTCTTGGCAACCTGATCGTCCGGTGCTTTCTTCAGCACCACGTCGAGATGAGCGGTTGCCTCTTCCCACTTGCCCGCTCCAAACGACTGGTAAGCGGCGAGGAACCGCAGACTCGGCTGTTCTTCTTTCACCAACGCATTACCGAGAGCGGTCACCGAATCGGCCGGGGTCAGGCGGGCGGCACGATGGGCGACGGCTTTCCAGTCGGCCTCCGGCGTCGCCAGCAAGGATTGCTGGAAAGCACCGGCCGCCTCGTTGAAGTTCCCCGCGGCCCACAGCGCTTCGCCGGTCAAAGCGAGCAACGGTCCATTCTTCGGATCGTCGAGCACCGCGTGCCGGAGTGACTTCACCGCGTCGGCGTACTTACCGGCGAGGAATTGCTCCTGCCCACGGGCCGCGAAATCGGCCTCCGGTTCGGCCTGCGGCTTTTCGACCGCGGCCGGCGGCGGCAGCGTCGGTCCGACAGCCGCGGGTGGGGCGGGAGCTGGCCCCGTCGCCTGCGGAATGAGCGGCGGGTTGATGGACTGAAGCACCGGCACGCCCGGATCAGCCACGATCACGGGCTGTTCGACGA
>DATANR010000036.1:0-7190 GCA_036266155.1 Gemmataceae bacterium
GGCGGGAACCCGCCGCATCATCGGCGGAGTGACGGGTTGGGTTCTGGTCGGCCGGCGGTGCCGCCCAGAACGGATCAATTGGCACGGAGCGCTACATTTCTCGGCCGGCAGGCGCTGCACTTCTCGTTCGGCGTTTACAACGGTGGCGATTCGGATGGGCGACACCGGCGCCTATCTGGACCGTGCGGACGTTAGGATGAAGGCCGGCCAGTACGACCAGGCCATCGCCGACTACACCAAGGTCATCGAACACTCGGACACCACGAATGCTAGTGTGCGCAGGGAAAATGCGTACCAACGCCGGGCTTTCGCGAACGCGATGAACTTCAATGCACATAACTGTCGCGACGACTTTCGGCTCGCGGCCCAATCCAGGCGCGAGCAGCAGGCGAAGGATAAGTAATGACCATCCCGCCACGTCTCTCGCACTCAGGGTAGCGAGGGGCCGAGCGTTTTGGTGCGTCCGCGAGGACGCAATTTTTAGTTCTGTTCCAACTGTTCCTATGCAATGGATTGCGAATCTGTTCAGGCCGAAGCGGAAGGACCGGCTTGATGTCATCGAGACGTTCCAACATGAACTCGACGGAGTCACGCTGATCGTCACCGTCGAAGATTTCCATCTCGGTGAGGACGTGAATCGTCGCGTGGCACTCGATGCGTACTTCGACGGGGATGGCGACTACTACCCCGTTGCTGTATTCCCCGAGGACCATGTGGAGGCCACGATTGCCCTCCTGATCCGGGCGCAGGAGTTCATGCACTCGACGAAGGGCGTGCGGCGGCTACCAACCGTCTGCATGTGCAAGACGCAGTACTTCGTCGATGTTCGTCTCCGCGAACTGAGGAATGTCAATGACCCGAACCACCGGGTGCCGTTCGACGAGGAGTAAGCAAGGATGCCCGGCCGCTGCCCCTGACGGCGGCCGGTTTGATCCGTTTCGCGGATGCTTTTTGTGCGGACGCCGATTTTACGCGTCTTCGCACACTACGACGGCCAGAGCCGCAGCCGTTTACCTCACAGGGGATGTGTGGGCGGTCGCGTTTGGTGCGCCTCGCGAGAGGCGCTTGTATTTCTTGTTCCAATCATGTGTATGTCCAACAGAAAGGAATCCGCGAACCGCATCATGGTCAGCGAGGTCGTCGAGTTGCTCCATATTGTCCAGGAGCGAGACACGAGGGTCGTTATCCACCGCCACTTATGTGAGGCGGACGACGACTATCACTCGTACAGGTTAGAGTCGCTCGAAGGCGGCACCTGGAATCCAGTGACCAGTATTGATGATTGGCAACTGGAAGCTGTACTCGCCTTGTTCAAGACCGCGCAACAGCTTCTTCTGTCCCCCAGAGGATCATGAGCGACACGCAGGACACCATCGGCCTGACGCAGCTCCTCGATGAAGTGAACAACGACATCGATGACTTGCGGAAGAAAAACCCGAGCGACTACGGCGTGAAGAACATAATCATGTGGTGGTCGCTTGAGCGGGAACGAATCGTCATTCGGCACGGATCGACGGCAGCCGTGAAGCGGCTGCTGAAGGTCCGCGGCCTCAAACGGGTGATGATCGCCTTCGTCGCTGGGTGCGCGGCGGTGATCGCCGCGACGGTCGTGAGTCGAGTATTGATCCCGTAGCAAGGAAGCCCTGGGCACTGACCCCTGCGGTGCCCAGCTTGAACCGAGCGATCGGTTCTTTCCGCGAACGCGACAAGTTTACTCGCGGCTCGCTCCACTACATCGATACCACCGAACTTCGGAGAGAGCCGTGACGCAAGCCAACCAAGAGTCGAACAGGCCCGCCAAAGTGTTCCGAGCCAAAGGCGTGAAGGTCAGCGTGTTCGCCAACCGGGTCAAAACCGCTGCGCAGGAGATGACATTTCACAAATCCGTCATCCAGCGCGTTTGCCGCGAGGGCGAGGAGTGGAAGACGACAACGAGTTTGAGCCGCGATGACATCCCGCTGGCGCGAATGCTCCTTGAACGCGCGTGGGAGTGGATTCTGGAAGCAGAAAGCGGAGCCGCTTCTCGCGATTCGATATCAACTGCGGAGAGCAATGGCAGTAGCGAACAGGCTGGCGAATCCATCCGTGAGCCACGCGCCGACACGCGCACGCCGGGCCGGCCGGGAACTCGTAGCCGCCCCGCACGGGAAAACGAACAGACACGCAGCGAATCAGCTCCACGTTCTGAAGGAACAATGTCGAGCACTAGTGGATCCGCTGGCGGGACCTAAACGAACTAACAAGCGCACACCGCGAGCGTCGTTCTCGATCAGGGTCAGTTCGGCGCTCCGGTGGTTTCGGGCAGTGCGGCCCTTCCGCATACGTTTCCCTTCACCTTTATGGTTAAGAAGCTCAAGGAAGAGTCCGGTACGAAGCCGGAGGTAACACCCGCCGCAAAGGATGCGGCATCGGGGATGAAGAAAGCCCCGATCAAGACGCTCCGCGTCGAAGACTGTTCAGCCAGCATCTGGGCACGGGACTTCATGGTCCAAGGCCAGATGCGGACGTTCATCTCGGTCACGTTTGAGCGGTCCTATAAGGATCGCGACGGGGCCTGGAAGTACACGAAGTCCTTCGACATGGACAGTCTTGGCAAGCTCGTCTCCCTCTGTCAGCAGGCGTCGGAAGTGATTCCCACACTTGTGAGGCAGCCGGAGCAGGTGAGTTAGCATAAGGCAGGAGGCCTTGGGGGACGCCCTGACGTCCCCCAAACCTTCACTGTGACGGTGCATCGCGCGGCTCGCAAGAGCTGACCCGTGCCCGTTCAGGTGGGACACATTCTTTCGCGGAACGCCATCCCTTTACTGGCGCTTTCCGCATCCCCTGGCGAACACGGCGGTGGAGGCGGACGGAGCGTACCCGTCCGTGCTCCGGTCAAGAGCGGCTCCGGCCCGCTGCTCTTGACCGTGCGCTGCGTCCGGGTTGGGCGAGCGTGCCTCCACCGGAGGCTTACTTCTTTCCTTCTTTGTTCCATGCGAGCAATCGCACACACACCATCGGCATTCGACATCGCGGTCTTGCCGCGAGCGCCGAAAAACGCGAGTCCCGTCCCGTGGCTCACGTCGCTCTACCACAAGACGACGCGGGGCAACTACGGGGACGCCCGCTACCCCGGCAACTGCAGCGGCGAGATTATCAAAGACCTGCTCCGGTATTTTCAGCCCAAGCAGGTCCTTGACCCCATGACCGGATCGGGTACCTGCCGTGACGTCTGCGACGAGTTGCGTATCGACTGCTGCTCGGATGACATTCGCTACGGTTCTGACGCCTGCGACCCCAAGGCGTTCGGCGGCGCGCTCCGCTTTGACTTCATCTGGGCGCATCCGCCGTACTGGCGGCAGAAGCTGTACACCCAAGACCCGCGCGACCTGTCCGCCGCCCCGACGCTCAACGCTTTCTTCGAACGCTACGGTCAGTTCATCCGCAACTGCGCGTCGTCCCTCGCTGCGGGAGGCAAGTTCGCCGTCCTGATGGGCGACTACTGCGACCGCGAGGCCGGGTTCTGCCCGCTCGTCTACCACACGAAGCGGCTGGCGTTCGACGCTGGGCTGCGCCAATGCTGCACGGACATCATCCGTTTCAGCCACGGCGCGAGCAGCTCTCACAAGACCTACCGCAGCTCCTTCATCCCCGGCTTGCACGACGTGTGTGCCGTGTTCGAGAAGGTGCGCTAACCTCCTACCCGTTTTCCCAACTAGAAGATGTCAACCAATGAAAAAGCACCGGCCCACACCCCTGTCCCATGGCACACCGATTAGCTCGGTGATGATCGCGGATGGATCCTTGACAAACAGAATAACTACCTCGCTGAAATCGTCACGGAAGACGATTGCGGATTCGTGGTTCCAAAGAACGAACAGCGGGCCAACGGGGAGTTCATCGTCCGGGCCTGCAACGCTCACGACGACCTACTCGACGCCTGCTACCTCGCCCTTGAAGAGATTGAACAGTGGGACGAGGTGATGGGCGGGAGTGAAGACCCGCGAACTCGAGATGCGATCGACGCCCTGAAATCCGCTATCCGCGAAGCCCATGGAAACGTCGCGTGACCCATTATCGGCGGCCCTGGCTGCACGTGAGAAGGGGATCGCGGCGATTCCATGCCGCCCTGGATCGAAGATTCCCAAAGTGCGCTGGAAGGAATTCCAGTCGCGATTGCCGGCGGTGGATGAAATCCGATCGTGGTTTCGCGGCGAGTGCAACGTGGCCATTGTCACAACGGGGATGGTTGTTTTTGATTGCGACGCGATCGAGGAGGTCCAGGTGATTTTCGACGAATGTGGGGACACGCCGCATGTGCTGCGAACGCCCCGCGGCATTCATCTCGGATATCGGCGGCGGGCCGGCGCGATACTGGGGAATCAGGTTCGCATTCGAGGACGCGCCATCGATCTGCGAACGGATGGGGGATTGGAAATGATCCCGCCGTCTTGCACCGAACATGGAGACTACTCGTGGATCGGCGACGGGCTTCGCCCGATCGCCGAACTTCCGGTCGCGCGCATCGGTTGGACCCGGGAGCGATCACGGCGTCACGTCGAGGCGGTGGTCATTGACGATAGCGACTCGGCCGTTCGAAGGGCGCGAGGGTATTTGGCTTCCATCGAAGGCGCAATTAGCGGCCAACGCGGACACCACAAAACGTTTCGTGCGGCGAACGTGCTCGTGACGAAATTCGGACTGAGTTTTGAGCAGGCGTTTCCGCTCCTTAAAGAGTGGAGTGATTTCTGCTGTGAGCCACCCTGGTCGGACGCGGAGTTGACGCACAAGCTGCGCGACGCGATCCGTCAGAGACGTGGGTGACGTGTGTTTCAACTGGAGGACGATGCCATGGTGTCGGTGAAAATCAGCGGAGCGGGGAGCGGCATCTGCGCGCTGTCCGCTCGCGACGGAGACGGCCTGACGGTCGCCTTCGAGAACGATCAGCCTCTGTTTTTGAGCTGGAAGAGCTTCAAACAGCTTTTGAGTTTGAAGCTAGGCGCGCATGGAAAGGCGCCGCCACCAACGAAGTCGGTAGCGCCCGGAAATGAAGGCAAATAACCGTGTGCATGGATGCGCGTCGCCCCACGGATGGGGTGTCGATCACCGCGAGAAGCATCATGAGACTGCCGCCACAGAAAGCTGCCGAATATGTCGGGTGTTGCGTTGGGCTGATCTACAAGCTCTGCCGTAGCGGCCGTCTCGTGCACTACCGGCTCGGCAGGGGACGGGGGAAGATCTTGCTCGATACGCTCGACCTTGATCGATTCCTGGATGCATGCAAAGTGGGTTATGTGCCGCCACCGGCGCCGAAACCCAAACCAGTGAAACTGAAGCACCTCCATTTGACGTGAGCGAAAACACCGGTGGGCCGAAGGTCCTCCGTGCCCCCGTTCCGGTGGCAGCCGGGCGGGGGCTCTTCAGATTCACGTCGGGAGAATTCGTTCAATGAGTTGTGTTTATTTCTTCGCCTTCGGTTCGGCCTTGCCTCGGCCTTCCTTTAGCTCGTTCCACCACTTCAAGAGTGCTCCATGAACAATGTGCACGAAGACGTGGAGAAAAAGCGGAAGGTCGTCTCGAACCCAAACGCCGCCCTGCGACCCGGTGGTCAGTCCCAAAGGTCGCTCGATGGGTGCTTTGTCTTCGTGAGTAGCGGTAACGGGCGGAAGGCGCATGGGAGCGGGGAACGGAATTCCGGAGTGCAGGGCATCGGACCTGTATCCATAGATCTTTTTCATTGCTTTGCGAAGTACTTCCTCCGTCCACTCCACCCGACTCATTGTCGGACGTTCAACGGGCGGATCCGGTAAGTGCGTAATGATGAAGTCGACAAACCGGGCAGTTGCCCGGAGAAGTCGCTTCCAATACTTCCCCATGTCGGCAGTCACGGTAGGGTCGCCGGTCCTATCGAGCCGGGCAGCCCATTCCGGTTCTAGCTCGCGGATCAGCGCTTCCGGATCCCCGACTTCGTCACGCCAATAGACCGCAGCAACCTCGACTGATGAGACGAACATCAACCAAGACTCGTTGGGTACGCTGTCTGCCAGCCACAATCCGTTCTGAAAGAGTCGGGCAGCGCGCACCAACGCTGTCGCTGCACTAGGCGAGAGATTGGGATAGTCGACAAGAATCTCGCGGGTGATCCTCGTGGTCTTTTCCAAACCTGGGATCATTGGCGAGCTTCGTGGATCACGCATCAATTGCGGGATTTGCGCAGGGTTTTCAGTTCGAGGTTGTTCGATGCCTTTCTCAACATCGATGAATCGTGTCGAACCACCGGGTCGTAATCGGATTTTCAACGCCAAACCAATGAGTGCGGCGATTTCCTCTTCTGAACTGCCGCCATGATAGTTGGTCGTATCAGACCGCGTGACGCCAAGCTGGGGACGCCAAGGTTCAGAATGCCACATCGCGCGCAGGCAGAGTACGGGCACACACGCAGGTTGGTACCCTCCGCCGATCGTGTTCATGGCTTGATACGGTCCCCATCCTTCGCGGACTTCATCCGTCATGTGCGCGTCAGAGTAGAGCAGCGTCTCCTCTCCCATCGTCGCCGGAAGTCCTTGAGCGAAAGCTCGCCAGTTGGCATACGATGCTGGCCCCCGTGCATTCGATGTTTCATCGCTCATGCTCACTCCAAAGCGGGACCGCGGGCACCAGCCCAATAACTTGTGGTATTTGTCGCGGAACGATTCGTTCAATCCTCACAAGAATCGTCCCGCCCATTTACGACTGGCTGCTCGTGACTTCGAATTGCCACACCGAAGGCAGTATCGTTCCTCGCTCTCGGTTTGGCCCGGATATCGGAAAAACGGCTATTGGGATGACTATTCGACAGCGTTCCCAATAGCGCGGTCCAGTGATTCCCGTAGATTCTGTGGGTTTTGTGATAGATGCTGATATACACGCGAGAGCATCCGCGTGTCGGCATGTCCCATGAGCACCGAGACGGTGACGGCGTCTACGCCTCGTTCTAGTGCCCGCGTCGCCCATGAATGGCGGAAGTTGTAGAGGCAGAGTCTCGGCCCACGCTTGGCAGCCGCTATGTTGAGGAGCCGCGTTCGTGCTACGCCTAGTGCTCTATCACACGCTGAAGTTAGGGTAGCGTGTGTGGGAGGAGTTGACCAAAATGGCAGCAACCAAGGAGGGGTGCTGTCATGCAGAAGAAATACATCGTCCGGCTCACCGATGAAGAACGAGCGACATTGGAC
>DATANR010000037.1:0-3647 GCA_036266155.1 Gemmataceae bacterium
CGTGCGGCTCCTTGTTCTTTCGTGCGAAGGCCATTGGCTTTATTTCGCACCCCAGCATCCGTCCGCGATCCACCGCTGCGGCGGCCACCACCAGGGATAGAGCTTCAGATAAGTGTTGATCCACGGGTTGGTCGACTCGTCGTAGAAGATGTCGCACGGCGCTGTGGCACGCGGACGCGCCGTTTCTGGATCGATCAAGCCGGTCGAGACCAGCGCCTCGATCACCAGTTCCGAGCAGAAATACGAGCACGGTTCGCCACGCGACTTGCCCATGTGGTGCGTGCGGATCGGGCCGCGCGACCGCAGCGGCGTGCCCTGGGCCAGGAAGCGGATGTATGCGTACGGCTTGCCGTCTTGTCGGGCCGCGAATCCGCTCAGTGAGTCCGATTGCTCGTCCGACAGCGGCACCGCTCGTCGGCGAATATACACGCGGCCGGGATCGCTCGCGAGTCGCTCGGCCAGCGAGCTGATCCGCACGACATTCGTCACATCCGGCGGTCCCGCTTCCAACAAGCCGAAGCTGCCGTCGCACGTCTTCACGACGATGCCCGTGTGATAGGGCTCATGCTCCAGAGCGATCGCGAACAGAAGCTTCCAGATGAGATGATCCGATACGACCAACACAATGTCGCCGGCCTGCGGGACATAGTTTGCGGGCATCTGGCAGAGGTTCGGGTCGATGTTGTATTCAGGCGGAAAGACGAGTCCGACGCTCGTAACCGCGGCCGGTGTCTGGCCGTCGCTCAAGTTGACACGTCCTGCGAGGCTATCGTCACCGATCGACGCGCGACCAATAGATTCAGGACCAATTGATGCCCGACCGGCAAGGTCAACCGGGTCGTCCAGCGTGCGGCGGCCGATCACGTCCATGATCGGCGAGCGCGCCACGGCGGTCGGCAAATCCGCGGGCTTCGGGATCACGAGCGCCGGCTGCGGACGCCCCGATGACTCGGCCCAACGACGCACTTCGTCGGCGACGCTCGTGGAGCAATCGGCCTGCGGGCCGGGAATTGTGAATGTGGAAAGAACGAGCGCAACCAGCGCGGCGGGGCTCATGCGGAATCCTTCCGGGGATGTGACGGGACCCTTCCTTTATCCGCTTGCCTCCGTTCGCTCCTCCACCCAAGCTGCCGTGCTTGCCACCGCAATGTCGCGTTCGGCATCGGCATGTGCGGGTTTTGCCAACCAACCGGTCGACGGCTCGCAACGGGTTCACGCCGCGCCCCTGCCGCACACGCGTCGGTCGGTTAGAGTAATCAGGCCCGACGCGTTCCTTCTGCCAGCGAGTCCGACATGAATCGTCGATCAATCCTGCGCATCCTCGCGACCGGCACATTCGGCCTGATCCTCGTGACTGCCCTGCCCGGCCGCGCCATGGCCGAGCCGGCATTCCCAATGGGCATGAACCTCGCCGGCATCGCCGACTGGTCAAGCGAGATCATCTTCGTCGACGCCTTCAAAGCTTCGCGGCCGTGGACCAGTCAAAAGGAAGGCGCCGGCTTCGGCGAAGGCGGGCCGCTTGATCTGGACCAACACGGCTGGACGAAGAAGCTGGCCGACAAGCAGTTCGCAGAAGCCATGTTGTTTGTCGACATCGGCGGCCACTATCCCGGCGGCAAGTATGTCTGCCTCTTCGACGGTAAGGGCGAACTCGAGTTCTCCAACGCCGCCACGGGCAAGTTGATCGCACCGAATAAGTATGCCGTCGACGTCGATGCGCCGCGCGGCTTCATCGCCGTCCGCGTTCGCAAGACCGATCCGAAGAATCCTCTGCGGAACATCCGGCTCTTGAAGGCCGAGTACGAGAAGACCTATCTCACAAACCCGTTCTTGCCCGATTTCCTGAAGCGCTATCAGGGCTTCCAGGTCATCCGCTTCATGGACTGGCTCAAGACGAACAACTCGAACGACGAGAAATGGGCCGACCGTGCGCGCGTCGACGATGCAACCCAGGCCGGCCGCAAGGGCATCGCCCTCGAATATTGTCTGCAACTCGCGACCGCGCTCGATGTCGACCCGTGGCTCTGCATCCCGCACAAGGCCGACGACGACTACGTCCGCAACTTCGCCACGATGGTGAAGGAGAAGCTCAGCCCAAAGCACAAGGTCTATGTCGAGTACAGCAACGAGACCTGGAACATGATCTTCGACCAATCGAAGTTCTGCCAGGAACGCGGCCTCGCCATGAAACTCAGCGACAATCCCTACGAGGCACAACTGCGCTATTCGTCCCAGCGGTCGATTGAGGTCTTCAAGATCTTTGAGGAAGTCTTCGGCAGCACCGATCGGCTCGTCCGCGTGTTGGCGGCACACGGCGCCCATCCGTGGACCGGCACGACGGCCATGGATTGGAAAGACGCCTACAAAAACGCCGACGGCATCGCCATCGCCCCGTACTTCGGCAACTCTTACGGCGATCCAAAGACGGCCGCCAAGGTGGCCGATATGACGGTGAATGAACTACTCGGCGGCTGCAAGAAGATGATCACCGACAACCGCAAGACCAACGAGACGTACGCGGCCGAAGCCAAGAAGCGCAATCTGAAGCTGATGACCTACGAGAGCGGCCAGCACCTCGTGGGCTATGCCGGCGCGCAGGACAACGAAAAACTGATGCGCCTGTTCCACGAGGCCAACCGCCATCCCCGCATGGGCGAGCTGTACCTCGAGGATCTCAGGAATTGGCAAGAGATCGGCGGCAGTACCTATTGCGTGTTCTCGTCAATGGGCCTGTACACGAAGTGGGGAAGCTGGGGCGTCCTCGAGCACCGCGATCAAGATGCGGATCAAGTGCCCAAGTACAAGGCAATTCGGCAGTTCATGAGCCAGGGGAAGTGAAGGCTTGTTCTCGCTTTCCCACAATGGCTCGGCCGGTCACAGTTGGGGACGTGCATGCCCGATGAGTTGCACCAATCCCGGTCTCGCGCCAAGGCCCGCAAACTCTGCTGGGAGTTGGCGGCCATCTGTACTGTTCTTGCGGTCTGCTACGAAGCCACTGCAGTCTTGGGAAGACGTCCAATCCCTTTCATCGTTTGTTTGGCCGTCGCAGGCGTTTTTGCCATCATTGGGTTTGCACTCCCCGACGGCCGGCCACCGTCCGACGAAATGCGGGACTTTGAGGAAGGTCGGCGCGGCAGCATACAGGATGGCAGAGACTCGCGATGACCGAAACGGCCTCTTGCACACCCCAGACTGATTCACTTCACCTTCCCACCGGGCACCTTGCCCAGCCCCTCAAACAAGTGCACCAGCGAAGCCATCAGCTTCTTCCAGTCGCCCTCGTGGAGGCTTTCGTTCGGGGCGTGTGCATTGCTGGCAGGGTCTTCGATACCGAGCAATAAGGCCGGTGCGCCGCCGAACAGATCGGCGAGTGGACCGACGAAGCCGATGGTGCCGCCGCAGCCAATGGCGACGGGGTCCTTGTCGAAGCCTTTGCGAAGTGCGCCCATCGCGGCCTCGAAGGCCGGGCCGTTCGGGTCGGTCATCCACCACTCGACGGGGCCGGCCACTTGCGTCACCTTCACCTCGACGCCCCACGGCGGGTTGGCGGTCAGGTGGGCCTTCAGTTGTTCGAACACTTCGGACGGAACTTGATCGGGCACGATACGGCAGCTCACCAGCGCCTGGGCCGTCGGCAGTACCTGGTT
>DATANR010000038.1:0-18652 GCA_036266155.1 Gemmataceae bacterium
GGCGGGCAAGCGGACGCGCGGGAAGCGTGAATAGAAGCGGTTCTCCGGGTCCTTGGCCAGCGATTCGGCCGACACGCGTGACGACTGTTTGTAACTCGCGCTTGTCACGATCATGCGATGAAGTCGCTTGACGTCCCAGCCGCTTTCGCGAAAGTCGACGGCGAGCCAATCGAGCAGATCCTGATGCATCGGCACGTCGCCTTGCACGCCAAAATCCTCGCTCGTCTTCACGAGGCCGGTGCCGAAGAGCGTTTGCCAAGCGCGATTGACGGCGACACGGGCCGTCAGCGGGTTCTCCGCCGCGACGAGCCAATTGGCGAGACCGAGGCGATTCCGCGGCGCGTCCTTCGGCAATGCCGGCAGAAACGCGGGCACCGTGAAGTTGACCTTGTCCTTCTTCTTCAGGTATTCGCCGCGATCCAAAATGTGCGATTCGCGTGGCCGATCGTCGGCCATCACCATCACCTTCGGAATCTCGTCGGCCCGATAATCACGTGCGGCATTCTCCGCCGCTTTTACCATTGCCGCGAGTTGCGGCTCGATTTTCTCGTCAAAGTAGGCCTTCGCCTTGGCCGGTTCTTTCAACAAGTCCTTCAGCTTCGCGTCGTCCTGAACACGCTGGGACCACAACTTCTGTTTCTCGGTTTGCGCGCTCTTGAGGTCCGCGGCGATCTTGTCGAGCGACGCGATCATCGCCTTTTGCTCAGATGAGGCCGCCTCGATGAACGGCGGCGACACGCGCATCCTCGATGACTGTCGGCCGGCGCCGCCGCTCTCGCTGACGTTGTTGAAGGCCGCCAAGAGAGAGTAATAATCGCGCTGCGTCATCGGGTCGTACTTGTGATCGTGGCACTGGGCGCACGCCATCGTCAGGCCGAGCCAGTTGGTGGCCGTCACGTCGACGCGATCAAAGAGATTGTTGAACCGCTGCTCTTCGGCGATGGCGCCGCCCTCGCCATTCACCAGATGGTTGCGATTGAAGCCGGTCGCGATCTTCTGTTCGAGTGTCGGATTCGCGAGCAAGTCGCCGGCCACTTGCTCGATCGTGAAACGGTCGAACGGCATGTTAGCGTTCAGTGCTTTCACGACCCAATCACGCCAGACCCATTGGAAGGTGTCGCCGTCCTGCTGGAAACCGTTGCTATCGGCATAGCGAGCCGCGTCGAGCCACGGCAAGGACATGCGCTCGCCATAGTTCGGGCTGGCGAGCAGACGATCAACTACTTTCTCGTAGGCGTCCGGAGATCGATCCGCGACAAACGCGTCCAGTTCCTCCGGCGTGGGCGGCAGACCGATGAGATCGAGCGTCACGCGGCGAAGAAGCGTCGATCGATTCGCTTCCGGCGCCGCCGCGATTTTCTCCAGTTCGAGCCGACGACGGAGAAATGCGTCGATCGGATTCGCCATTCCCGCGACCTGGGGAACCGCGGGCCGGATCGGTGCTTGATAAGCCCAGTGCCCTTCAAACTTCGCGCCTTCCGCAATCCACCGTCGGAGTGTTTCCTTCTGCTCAGCCGTCAGCTTGCGATTCGATTTGGGCGGCGGCATCATCTCGGCGGGATCGTTGGACGAAATGCGCCGGATCAGTTCGCTCTCGGTCGGCTTGCCCGACACAATCGCCTTGCCCGCTTGCTGCCCTTCGCGCGTGTCGAGTCGCAGGTCGGCCTTGCGGCGATTGGCGTCCTGGCCGTGACAATTGAAACAGTTCTCGGCAAGGATTGGCCGAATGTCGCGGCCATAAGACACGGGTTCGGCGGCGTGGGCCGCCAGAGGACCGAGCAAAATCGATCCCAAACAAAGCCAGCGCATGACGAGTTCTCGACCAGTTCGCGAAGCGTGCATTTCGTCAACGATCCGACGGAAGCGTGTGGTGGCGGGATTCAATCAAGGACCATTCGCATTCATTGTAAGCGCTCAGCGGGCGTTCGCTACCATGACTTCATCGCTCCGAACCAACGTTCAGAATTGCTCCCCTTAACCGTGCGCGGCAGCAATTCCCTCTCACGTTGAGGTTGCATCATGCGCTTCATCCATTTCCTGAGCTTGGCGGCGTTTCTTTCATGTTTGTTTGCCGTGAGCGCGGAAGACGCCCCGAAACCGCCGGTGCAGTTGACGTCGCGAGAGGACCACCAACGGACGATGGAGTTGCTCAACATGAAGAGCATCCGTCGCGGGGCGGATGGCAATCCCAAGTCGGCGAATGCCGCCAATCTCGATGAGTCGAAGGCCAATCCCTACCCCGATCTCCCCGATCCGCTGACGCTGAAGAATGGACAGAAAGTCAACACGGCCGAGGTGTGGCTCAAGCAACGGCGTGCAGAAATCGTCGAGGATTTTGACCACGAGGTTTACGGACGGGTGCCCAAAGAGACGCCGAAGGTCAAGTGGGAAGTGACGGACACGCGCAAGGAGAAGATCGGCGACGTGCCCGCGGTGACGAAGGTGCTGGTAGGCCATGTCGACAATTCCGCGTATCCGCCCATCACGGTCGACATTCAGTTGACGTTGACGACGCCGGAGAACGCGGCCGGGCCGGTGCCGGTCATCATGGAGTTCGGCTTCTCGTTCGGCGGCAAGGGACCGGGCGGACCGTCAGCCGGCAAGGGCGGCCCCAACTGGCAACAACAACTTCTCGCCAAGGGTTGGGGCTTTGCCATTCTGAGCCCCAACAGCGTTCAGGCGGACAACGGCAACGGACTGACGAAGGGCATCATCGGCCTGTGCAACAAGGGCCAGCCGCGCAAGGTGGATGATTGGGGCGCACTGCGTGCCTGGGCCTGGGGCGCGAGCCGGGCTCTCGACTATTTCGAAACCGACAAGAGCGTCGACGCCAAGCAAGTCGGCATCGAGGGCCTGTCACGATACGGCAAGGCGGCGATTGTCGCGATGGCGTATGAGGAGCGGTTTGCCATCGGCTTCATCGGCTCGTCCGGGGCGGGCGGCGCCAAGCTGCATCGCCGCGATTATGGCGAGAAGGTGGAAAACGTCGCCGGCTCGGGCGAATACCACTGGATGGCCGGCAACTACATCAAGTACGCGGGGCCACTCACGGCCAAGGACCTTCCCGTTGATGCGCACGAACTCGTCGCGCTCTGCGCGCCGCGGCCCGTGTTCATCAGCGTCGGGTCGTTGCAGGTCGAAGGCGGGTGGGTCGACGCCCGCGGGATGTTCATGGCCGGCGTCGGCGCGGAGCCGGTGTACAAGCTGTTCGGCAAGAAGGGGCTCGGCACCGCGGAGTTCCCAATGCAGGAAACGGCCCTGATCGACGGCGAAATCGCCTTCCGCCAGCACGCCGGCGGACATACCACTGGCCCGAATTGGCCGACGTTTCTGAAGTTCGCGGATCGCTATTTGAAAGGTCCGACCGTACCGGCGGCGAAGCAACCGGGAGCAGACAAGTAACTTGCTAACCTGCTGGCCGGTGTTCGCGGCCCCAGCCCATAGCGGTGCCGCGGAGTTGATCGATCACGGCAATCACCAACGAACCGCCGAGCACCAGGCCGGAAAAGAACTCGTAGATCGGCCACGCCCACAAGAGACGAAGTCTCTCGCGGTGGAGCAAAATCGCAATGGTGCTGAACAGACCGCGTTGCAGCAGGTTGAGCGACCAATACGTCGCCAGGAAGCGTGCGTCGGATGCCGATCCGAGAAGCAGCAGTACCGTGAGCGCCAGGAACAGATAATTGAGCAGGAAGCCGGTGCTCGTTTCGATGACATAGGTGCTGATGAGCCAGGTCCACAGCGTTCGGCCATGGAGATTCTGGGCCGGACGATAGCGGCGGCGGAACTTCATCAATACTTGCAGATTGCCGCGCGTCCAGCGATAGCGCTGGCTGATCAATCCTACCAGCGTCGTCGGCACCTCCGTGTGGCAAATCGCCCGCGGCTCGTAGACAATGCGCCAGCCAAACGCCAACATCGCAACGGAAAGGTCAAAATCCTCGCAAAAGGTGTCGTGTTGGAACGGTCCCGCGAAGTGGCCCTTGGGCGAGCCGGGAGGCAGCAGGCCGTAGTGCGCATGTACTTGGTCCAGGGCCGCGCGACGAAACAGGCCAATTGGCCCGGGGACGCACAGGACTGTTCCCGTATACGTCTGGGGCAGGCGGAAAGCTGCATTCGAATAGATGTATTCGAGGCCCTGGCAGTGTGGCAGCAGGCCCTCCAGGTTACGAACCAAACCGTTGCCCGCGACGGCGCCGACCGTGGGATCGGACATCCGGCGTACGAGCATTTGCAGGGCGTTCGGCTCAAAGGTCGTATCGGCATCAACACACAGGATCAATTCCCCGCGTGCATGGAGCAGACCAAAATTGTGCGCCGACCATTTGCCCCCGTTCGGCTTGCTCAACACTCGACAAACGGCTGGTCCATGCCGGCCCTCAAAGGCACGCGCCGCGTCGGCCATGCCATCGGTCGACCCGTCGTCAATTACCAGGATTTCAAATTGTGGATAGTCGATGGCCAGCAACGAGCGAATAGTCGCTTGAATCGTCGGGGCTTCATTGAAGCCCGGCACGAGGATGGTGACAAATGGCCAATGGGTCACGGCCGGCGGACGTTCACGCGTGGTCCGTGCGTAATAACGGACGACCAGCCCTTGAACCAACAACCACCGCAGGCTGAATGCCAGCGACACGCCAGCAACTAGAAGCACGAGCAAGCTGTGGCCGAGCGACCGATCCGCGTCGCCGATGTGCGCGACGTGCCGCACGATTTCGCGGGCGGCGATCCAACAGAAGGCGACCGTGCAAACGAGACCAAGGACGAACATGGCTTCGACGGCCGCCTGCGCCCACGGCGAGGTTGGCCGTAACGAATAGCTGGCCGGATGCTGCGGGTCCGTCCAGGCCCGTTCGGGACGTCGCCGGGCCAATGACAGTCGCAGGAAAGAAAGTCTCATGACCCCGTCCCCGCCACCGGCCGGTTGTCGGCCTTACGGTGCTCACCGACCATGTTCATTGGCGCGTCGACGGCGCGGAGCGCCCGGCGGAGGCGATGCAAACGATTCAATAGTCGCGTGGCGTCCTCAGTCGATTCCGCCCGATTGAGACGATCCAGCGTGTCGCGACACGATTCCTCAAGGTCTTCAAGCGATTCCGGCATTTGCGCGTCATCGATTCGCGCAAGCGTGTCCGATGACCGGCCAGCGTCACCCGCCTCGACCGCGGCAAGGACGGCGGGGTGGACGTTGCCGCCGCCCACCATCTCGCGGAAGTGCGAATTGAAGCCTTGAACGGATGGACCCGGTCGCGGTCCGACCGTGCGGGAAAACAGTTTGACTGCTTTCGAAACCGGCCGCCGGCGCGTCAGGAACATTCCAACGGCGGCTGCCATAATCAGGAGGACACCGGCGCGGAATGGCCACATGACGAACAGAGGCGGCCGCCAGGCAAACGTAAATGTCAAGCGCTCGCCGTCGGCCAGGCGGCGCACGACCTCGGGCGGCGGTTGGCACTCCAGTGTCAGTGCCGCGTGTTCCGGTTCATTCGCCAGGGTCGTCGCACCGCGATAGCGGGCGGGGATGCGGCGCTCCGGACCGTCCTCGCCGACTTCGAGTTCAACCTCACCGCCATTGCGCAAGGCATTGGCCTCGGCCTGCGGCAAGCGGGCCGTCAGCAGAAAGCCATTCTCCGGCCCAAGCACGAGCAGCGAGCCGCGCTGTCGGACTGCGTTCGGCGACGCCGCCCGATAGGCGATCCGGCCGGTAAACGGTGCACGCACATCCTGTTCGCCAACGAGGCCAGCGAGGCTGGCACGCTGCTCGCGGACATGAGCTGCGGCCTGAGCCTTCTCCGCTTCACGAAGCTTGCTGCAACGTGCGACGTCTTGATCGAGCTTGGTTTTCCACGCGGCTTCGTCGGTCTCCAGGCGCTTGACACGCAATTGCAAATCGGCCACTTGCTTGGCTAACGGCTTGGTGGGATCGGTTTGGGCAACTTCCAGTTTGGTCAGGTGAGTCTGGACCAGGTCCTTTTCCTTGAGACCATCCTTGAGTTCCTGGGCAAGCGCCGCAACTTCGACAGTTGCGTCGTTCAGCGCTCGCTGCTGTTCCTGGTATTCCGTGCCGGAGATCGTTCCCCGAATGCGCAATTCCGCATAGGCCGACAACAACTCACGAGCATGGGTAACCCGAATGGTCGCTCGTTCGAGGTCCTTGCGCTTTTCAGTCAAGGTTCGCTCAAGCCGCGCCAAGGCTTCTTTCTTCGCGACCAGTTGCGTACCAACATCGCGATCGGCGGCCTCGGCAGCGGCGACCGCGTGGCCCAACTCCTGCTGAGCTTGCGCACGTTCCTGAGCGGCCGCCTGATGGCGACGCGTCAGCTCCGGATCGGGAGTGAGCGGCGAGAACGTCAAAACTTGTTCTTCGGCTTCCGCGCGGGCCAGCCGAGCACGTGCCTCATCCGCACGAGCCGAATGCGGGCCCGACCCGAACTGGGCCAGCGATTCACCCGCGGTCACCGTCTCCCGTTCTTGCAGCCACTTCACGGTCATGTCTTCGGAAGCCCGCACGACGAACAGGTCTTCGCCCGTCAGCACGCCTTCCGATTTATTCAGCTCGCGCAACATCCAGGCCGCGGGCAACAGGACCAGACCGCAAAATAGCGTAATCCACGCGAGCTTGCGGCCCTTGCTGGGACCGTGCGATGCGTTGCCGGGACGCGCATTGCGCTTGCGCCACACGTGCATGACGTGCAAAGCGCAGTACACGAGGAAGCCAACAATCGCGCTGGCGGATACGAGGCGAAATAGGGTTGCAGTGTCCCCCACGGCATCGTCCTTGTCGAGCGGCCAATCAAAGGAGTTTAGACGGTTGCGGTTAGCTGGGCGGCCAGAGGCCGCTGCTGGGGCAGCTACCAACCCGGTTCTAACGACGGCGAATGCGGCCTGACGAGTTCAATCGAGGCCGCGGCGGGTCGTGCGGGATGTTCCGATTATGACGGCTCGACCGAAGTGTTACTACTGGAGATTACGATTATTGTTTTGCGCGAATGGAATTATTGAAATGCGCCAAAGGATCATTTGACGATGGTCGATGTTGCAGATGGATGCGTGGTATTATCCCAATTGAGATTTCAGATTTATTGATGATGGCTGCTCAAGTTGTTTCCGATCCCACATGATTATCATTGATCGTCAAAATCAAATTCACGTCCAAGATGAATCATCAAGTCTGGTCACAAGCAGTTTCCTCCAAGATATTGCGACAAGCGAGAGAATTAGGCCGAGAAGAAAAACACTCCATCGACGTAATCCGATCAGCTGAACGACCGAAACAAGTCGTCGCAGATTCAAAAGTCTTCCTGGCTTAACACGTGGACGACGTAATTGGGATCACCGATGGTCGTTCCCCGAAGTGCGATAGGCATGTGTTCCCAGATCGTTGTTCGCTCGCCGGTGGGCTGCTGCAGGAACCGCAACTTGCCGGCAGCATCGCGTGCTGACCGGTATTCGTCGATTTCACCGGTTCCATTATCGAGCGCGTTGAAAGCTCGAAGGGCCTCTTGAACGATCATGTCTCCAGTGATTGGCGCTGCGACACTACCGAAAGGTACTTGCGACTGTACGCGATCGACCAGGAAATTGAGCCGATCGCCGGCCAGCTCCAAATCGTCGGTCAGGACCGCCACGGCGCCATCGATATTGCGCCGCCAATCCCAAACCTGCAATGGCGTCGGCGCCGGATCGGTCAGTTGCAGCAGGCCTGCGCCGAGTCGGCCGTCTTCGGACCACGTCGGAACGCCGGTCGGATCGAACTGAGCGACGGAGCTTTCCTGAGCCATCATCTTGCGCAGGATGGTCTGGAATGAATAGGGCGAATCAGCCGGCCACAAATCGGGCACCGCGATCGCATTGATATAGTCCGTCAGCACGCTTCGATCGGGATTCGATCCAAGGATTTGAAGCCGGCCCGCGCCGGTGTTCGGCGTCGAAGCCATCAGCGTCATACCGCCGACGCGTGCCCGGGCCGTCAACAGCAAGCGGCCGCCGCGCAGGACCTCCGACCCGCCAACCGCGAAGTCCGGACTAAAACTCGTCGAGCCGGTGATCAGATGCGGATCATACGTCGGCGACACCATCGTGCGTCCCGGACCGCGAATTCCTGCGATCGCCGGGTAATCGTCGGCGCGATAACCGACGATTGTCTGCCAATTGTACTGCGTTGATCCATCTGGAGCGGGAGCGATGCCGGCCACCTCAGCCGTCAGAGTTGGCATGCGCGGCGAATTGCCGTCGATCAAGAACTTCTTCTGATCCACCGGAGCGACAACCGAGATCTGCGGCTTCATGCCGCCGACGACTGCCAACGAATAGGCGCCCGTGTGCAATCCTGGGCCACTGTTTCCAGGATCGGCTGCATTCCACGAGCGCCGAATCGGTGACGTCCCGTCAAATGTCAGATCGCCGTGATGACTGACGGCAACGCGCCAGACCCCTGTTTGCGCTGCGGTGTAGGTCACGCGCGCCGCGCCCAGACTTGCGAACCCGCCGCCGTCGCTCGCAGTCATCAGCGTGCCGTCCGGGGAAAAGAGTCCGATCGTGGGATCAAATTCCGTATGAATGTTGCCCGTCAGGACCGCGGCACTGGCCTGCGCGCGGATGCCGGTTCCAGCCCGTGCGTAAAAGGCGTAATAATCAACGTCAGTGAGTGCGTCGATAGTTCCACTGACACTGTACGTCGTGTCGTTGTTGAGAGGCTGATATTGTGCAAACGTGTTGTCGGGCCACGCTTCGACGACGGCGGAAGGCGTGTGCCGCGCCTCCAGGCTTTCGACCTGGAGGTGTGCGCGGCGACGGAATAGACAGGACATCGAATTATTCCGCCGTGATATTAGACCTTCGCCAGGCCATTGTTCATGGTGACCGGAGTCAGATTGGCAGCCTTCACCATCGCGGCAATTTGCTGGAACGTCTCGGGCGTCGTGCTGTAGAAATCGCCGGAATGATCAACCTGATGGAATGTCAAAATCAACCATTGTCCGGATTGAGTCGCCGCGTTGATCCACGATTGAACGTCGGCCACGGTCGTGGTCAGGTCGACTTCATGGTGAAACAAAGCGTATTTGTCCGTTGTACCCGTGTTGTAACCGTCATTCACGGTGCGAGCGCCGATGAAGCCTGACGTCGCCACCATTTGTTCAATGGCAGAGTTGTACGCTCCATAAGGATAGACAAACGTCCGCGGATTGATCCCCAAATTGACCAAGTCATTCCGCGACCCATCAATCTCGGCGAATGCTCCGGCGGCCGAGTCCTTCGTCAAGTCAGCGTGCGTCATCGTGTGAGCGCCGACCTCATATCCCATCGACTGGAGCGACTGGATCTGGGCGGGCGTCATATAATCCGGATTCGAATAGGGATTGAGTTCCTTGACCGAATAGTTGTCGGTTGAAAGCGACCCGACGCGGCTGATTCGATGCATAACTGTCATCGCGTCGGCATTGGCCGGCGCTGTGACGGTCAATTGTTGCGTCTGCCACTGCCCGTTGGTCGCGGCGAGGCTGCCCGCGTCCACATACGAATAACTGCCGTTATGCAGCGTAAACCGAACGAGGACCGACGTCGAAACGTTCGAATTGTACTGATGCGATACGACATACTTCGTGCTGGGTTGCACCATCACGTCCTGGAAGTACCACGCGGCCTGTCCGTTCGTGTAGCTTGAGACGTCAATTTGCGCCGAGTGTGCACCATCGCCGCCCGTGTTCGCATAGGAGAACGTGCTGGTGTTCGTTCCATCCTTATAGGTGGACCATTTTGCTGGATTGCCGTTCGTGCCCGCGGTCTCCAGCGAATTGTTCTGCACTTCATTCCACGCCGTCCCGCCCTGGTTGGCGCGCGTGATGATGTAGAAGCTTGCCGGCAAATTGTTTTGTTGCAGAACAGGAACGGCCGACTGGATTTGCGACAACCATCCGTCGTCGAACGCCAGCGTAACCATGCCCTTGCCCGGCGTTCCGCCGCCACCGGTCGCCGCGGTCAATGAATAATTATCCGTTTCCAGCCAGCCAACCGCGGCGATCAAGTGAAAGACGGTCATCGAAACGACATTGGCCGGCGTCGTGACCGAATAGGAAGTGTTAGTCCACGTCGACGCCGCCGCGCGGTCGGCAATCCAGACATAACTCAGCGTCCCATCGGCAAGTCGATACTGCGCGACGAGTTGAGACGCCGCGTTACTGCGATAGGCATCGGTGAACGTATAGGCCGTGTTCGGCGTGACGGCCACCTCGGCGAACATCCATTTAGCGTCACCGCTCGTGTAGCTGTTCATGTCGACGCGGATGGCACGGGCGCCGTCTACGCCGGCGACAACCGAATACGCCGGACTGTTCGTCCCCCAGCCGTTGCGCGTCCATCCGGTCGGGTCGCCACTGCTTGCGAGCGATTCGACGGAAGGATTGGCGATCAGATTGGTCGTTGTCGGAATGCCATTGGAGGCAGTAAACGCAACGGCCGCAGAGGTCGTTGAGTTGCCCTCAGCATCCCGTGCAATGGCGACTACCGAGTGGCTTCCATTGGTGAGATTCGCGGAGTTCAGCGAAACCTGAAAGGGTGCAACCAACACTTCCGACCCAACGGCGACGCCATCAACGAAGAAACGCACACCCGCGACACCCACGTTGTCCGTGGCCGATGCGGACAGCGTGATCGTCCCGGTCGCCGTCGACCCCGCAGTCGGCGACGTCACGGCCACGGTCGGCCCGGTTGTATCGGCGACAGCAAAACTCACCGCGCCCGAGGTAGTCGAATTGCCGGCCGCGTCACGAGCGATCGCCGTCACCGAATGATTGCCGATGGTCAATGTTCCGGTGTTCAGCGAAACCTGATAAGGAGCAGCGGTGTCCTCGGCGCCGACCAGAACGCCGTCGACAAGGAACTTCACACCGGCGACGCCGACATTATCCGAAGCCGACGCGATCAAGTTGATCGTGCCGCTGACACTGGCGTTGGCCGTCGGCGCGGTGATCGACACAATCGGGCCTGCTGCATCGGGAAGCGCAACAACAATATTGACCGCCGCAGAGGTTTTTGTGTTTCCGGCGGCGTCGCGCGCCACTGCCGTCACCGCGTGATTGCCCATCGTCAACGTCGCGGTATCCAGCGGCACCTGATAAGGGGCACCGGTCACCTCAGCGCCAACCAAAGCGCCGTCGACATAGAACTTGACGCCCGCCACACCCACGTTGTCGGAGGCCGACGCGATCAGATTGACTGAACCCGAAACGTTGGCGTTGGCCGCCGGCGCGGTGATCGCAACGGTCGGCGCGATCGTGTCGATCAGCGTCACCATAAAGAGCACCGGTGCCGACGTTTGCGTGTTGCCGGCCGCGTCACGAGCAATTGCCGTCGCAGTGTGGATGCCCGGCAACAACGTCGTCGTGTTCAGCGACGCTTGATACGGCGAACTGGTGTCCTCGGCGCCGACTTGAATGCCGTCGACGTAGAACTTGACGCCCGCTACACCCACGTTATCCGCGGCCTGAGCTGCCAGGGTCACCGTTCCGGACAGGTTCGCGTTCGCCGTGGGTGAAGTAATCGAGACCGTCGGCTTGGTCGTGTCGGCGGGAGCCGTACCGGTTGCCACAATGGAATAAGCATCCGTCACCAATGAGCCGACCGAATCAATCAGGTGCAATACCGTCGCAGAAACGGCGTCTTTGGGTGCCGTAAAGTTGAACGTCAGCGTCGCCGGGGTCGCGGACGCCGGCGCGGCGTAATCACCGACGTACTTGTACTTTCCGTTTGTCAACTTGTACTGAATTGTCGCTGACGTTGCGACATTCGACGTATAGAGGTCCGAAAACGTGTAGGTCTGGCCCGTAGTCACGGGGACGTCACTGAAGACCCACTTCGCATCGCCGTCATTGTGCGACGTCATGTCGACGCGAACGGACTTTTGCCCGTCGAGCCCGGTCGACAGGTACGAAAACGTCGCCGTATTCTTGCCCCAGTCGTCGGTTGACCAACCGGCTGGCATGGTCGCGATGGTCCCGGCCGTTTCGACCGACGGATTCGCGATCAGGTTGGTCGCGGCAGGTGTTTCGCGTGTCTCCAGCGCCAATGGGCTCAAAATGACTCGGCGCCGCTTGTTGTGCGCGGAACTGGTGGAGAGATTTCTGCCACGCGTGAATGCGGTTCGAAGGCGGGATGGAACCATGATGGGTGTCCGGTTGAATTACAACAAAAGTTGCCGGCGGGTGGTCGCGAATCGATTCCGTGATCTATATTGCGTCTCCCGCTTTTTACAGGGCGGACTCTGAGCGCCACAATGTGATTAACGCATTTATCCTTGAAAAATACGGCCGATTCAGAGCGGGTCGCTGATAATATCAACAATCGAATGAATAGTTAATATGTGGTGTTAATTCGCTGCCGGCGCGAATCGAAATCTGGTCGTGATCGACTAATTCGTCTCGTCAATTCCTTGGCTCCGCCACAACTCCGTGAGTGTCGATTGCGAAAAATCGGTTGACATCTTGGAATCACCTTGCGAGACGCGCTGCCTCAACTTGGACCTTCCCACTCGGCTCACAAAGTTCCCGTCCAAGCGAGCACGCGGCGATAGAATGTTCCGAAGAGTAGCTAAGCCAATCAAGTGACAGGCACAATCGAGGGAGAACGCCAATGAGCGACAAAGACCCGGCCCCAGCAACAGACGCGGAGAAGAAAGCAGACACAACTGCTGGCCCGGCAAAGAAATCCGCCGCGGCCCGCATGATGATCAGGGGCCTCGGCGGACCGGTTGCGAGTGGTGGCAAGAAGGGAAAAACTCAGCACGCAACCGACGCGAGCAAGCCCGCGTCGAAGCCCACGGGCGGTGGGTCCAGCCGGATGCCCTTCCGCGGCGCTACTAAGGGTCGCTGAGCCTGATTCACGCCGCGGCGGCGGAACGTTTGGCATCGGCGGCGTAGATGCCGAAGGCGACGACCGCCCCGACGATGGACGCGACGATGCCCGGCATGGTCCCGGCTACAGCTGGGGGGCCGTAGCCATTGGGGCCTTCCATAAGAATGACGGTGCCGGTCCCGCCGATGAACGCGCCCGCGGACGCGACCATCATGGCCACCGGTCCGCTATCTTCCCAGCGCCCCGGCACAAACGACCGAGACACGATGCAGGCGGCCACGCCAATCAGGCACCACACGAATCCGATCAGCAGCATCGTCGCACTCCTATTAATGCTCCAAAGGATTGTGTTACCGGCGACGGCCGCCGCGTCAACGGGTCGATCGATTGGCACCCGGAATGCAACCGGTTCCTTGTGCGTTTAGTCGTCCATTGCCAACGGGACCATCAATGCCCCTCGCGGAAGCCTCGGCCTCTCTGATCGACCTACGCGGCGGCCGCACCTCTGCGTCGATCCTCGGCACGCTCGTCGTCCTCGGCGTCGTAGCGTACATCCTCTATCGTTTTGGCATCGTTGATCGCGTGCTCGCGGCATTCAGTCGCGTGGTCCGCTGGGTTATCCGGATCGGCTTTCGCGCCTGGGAAAACTCTTACTCCTGGGCATCCTGGTGGGCCATCTTGCTGATTGCGATCGGCGTCGTCACCTTAGGCTTTCTTTTCGTCGGCTTCGCACCGTGGGTCGCCCTGCTCTTCGCGCTCGCCGTGACCTACATGGGGGTGACGGCATGCCTCGCGTACATGTTCATCGATATCGAGCGCTATGAGGTGGAACGCGGCTACAAAGCCGTTCACAATCCGCTCAAGGGACAGGAACTGGCCACGCACCTCGCGCTCTACGGTCAGCAAGTTGACTTTCGACTGCTCATCGCCGCGACGGTGGCGACCGTCGGCGGGTTCGCGCTGCTGAATCACAGCCTCTACGAAACGATCGGCCAGAGCTGGTATGTGGCCGAGGAAGACGACGTCGGCTTTCTCGATTTTCTCGCGTATTCCTTGCTGAATCTGCTTCGTGCCGTGGACGTGCTCAACCTGGCGCAGTCGCGGCATCTGATCGAGGCCGGCTTCGTCAAGCCGGCGACCTGGCAGGCGTCGGTGCTCATTACGTCATTTCGGTCGTTCTTCATGTTGGTGCTGTTGCAACAGATCTTTGCGTCGATCCGTCAGGGGCGACTGCTCGCCGAGACGATCGCCGACTTCTGGAGCCCGCACGAGCCGATTCAGCAGCGTGCCCGCAATGCCTTGCCGCAATACGGCGCCGCCGCGATCGGGCCACTCCTCGTCTCGCTACGTTCGGTGACCGTCCTCACGAAAGAACAGCGCGATCAACTGCCGCAAATCCTCGCCGCGATCGGGCCCTCCACGATCCCTGCTCTTCTGCGTCACCTGGACGATCCGCACGACCACGTTCGGGCCGTCTGTGCTTTGGCGCTTGGTCACTTGAATGCCCGCGAGGCGTTGCCGTTCTTGTCGGTGCTGACTCGCGATCCGAGCGACCACGTTCGGCTGTCCCTCGGCGATGCTCTGGGCATGATTGCCGCCGCCTCGGGTCGCACTGACCGTGTCGCACGCGTGCGCGGCCGACTGCGGCGCCGCTATCGCTGGTTGCGCCAGCACGGCTTTCCGACCGCAATTGCCGACCCCATTCCGCTCATTCTCAAGTCACTGCGCGAACTATTGTCGGACGATGTCGCGGCGGTTCGGAGTCAAGCGGCAATCGGGATTGGCCGCGTCGGCAAGGGTGGTGAGGCCGCGATTCCGGACCTCGTGTTGCGCCTGGGCGATGCGGACGAGGCCGTTCGATGCGAAGCCGCGGCCGCGCTCGGCGCCATTGGCGGCGACGCAGCCATGAACGCCCTCATTGAAGGGCTTGCCGATCCCTCAGCGGTCGTGCGGGCCGCGGTCGCTCGCGGGCTGGCGTCATTTGGCTCGGCCGCGCAACCGGCCGTCGAGCATTTGCTGCCGCTGCTTCAGGATCGCGATGAAGTGGTTCGCGACTCGGTCGCGGATGCCATCTCGAAAGCCGGTCCGCTTGATCAATCGGCGACGGCCTCGCTCGTCGAGGGGCTCGCTAGCCCCGACAATGTCGTGCGTGCCCAGACGGCCGAAGCACTCGGCGACGTCGGCGCCTCTGCCGAGGATGCCGCCGAGGCCCTGGCCGGCGTCCTCCGGGACAGCAATGACGTGGTGCGTGCGAAGGCCGCCGAAGCACTCGGCAAGATTGGCGAAGCGGCGGCGGACGTTGCGGTGCCGGGACTCGTCAAAGCCCTCCGCGACCGCGATAGCTGGGTGAGCGCTATGGCGGCGGAAGCCCTTGGCGAAATGGGCGAAGCCGCCGATGCGGCGGTGCCCGCCCTGGTCAGGGCGCTCGCCCACGTCAACGCCCAGGTGCGGGCAAACGCGGCCCAGGCGCTCGGTAAATTGGAAACAGATGCCCGGCAAGCACGCGCCGGCCTGGAACGTGCAGCAACCGATGACGACGATGGCGTTCGCGCCCAGGCAATCCGCGCCCTGGGGCTTCTCGGCGCCAACACGTCGCGGACGCTCAACTTGATTCACAATGCCCTGGAGGACCCCGACCCCCAGGTCCGCGAGGCGGCCGTGGAAGCGCTGAGCAATGCGGAGTGTACTGCGACAGAGGTCCAAGTGGCCCTCTTGCCACTGCTCGACGATCCGAACGACCAGGTCAAGGTTCAGGTCACCAAGGTTTTGGCCCGGCAAGCGGACGCCACGGACGCCGTGATCGAAGGATTGTGCCGGCTGCTGGCCGACGATAGTTCCTGGGTGCAGGTTCACGCCGCGCTCGGCCTGGCGAAGCTCGGTCCCGCGGCCGTGAGCGCCGGTCCCGCTCTGGTTCAAGCGGCACGAACTGGCGACGCCGCGGCCCGCGAACAAGCCATGAAGGCGCTCGCCACCATTCAACCGCCGGAAGCGGCCGACGCGTTTGCCCTTGGGCTAAAGGACCCGTCGGCGGAGGTGCGCATGATCGCATCAGCCGGGTGGATCAAGGCCGAATCGGTCCCGCCGGAAGCAGTCGCGGGGCTGATCGAGGCATTGAAAGACCCCGAGGTCCAGGTTCGCGCCAATGCCGCTTTCGCGCTGTCCCGACTCAAACAAGTCCCGACCGAAGCGATCCCGCTACTGGCGGGATGCACCACCGACCCGAGCGACAGTTTGCGATTGAACGCGGCCCTCGCCCTGCGCAACGTGGCCGGCGCCGAAGCGCCCGCCGTGCTGGAGCATCTGGTGGATGACCCAAGCGCCCGCGTCCGCTTGGTCGCCGCCGGAGCGGTCTTGGCCGTCGACCCCGCGCATACCGGCGCCCGTACCGTGGTGGAACAGGCCCAGTCCGATCCCTCACCGCGCGTCCGCCAGGCGGCAAGCGAATTGCTGGAATCGCTCGCCGGTCGGCCGCCGGAACCGTCGACGCCTGCCGATACGGAGCCACCAGTCGGGCTGGTTCCCGCCGCGGGATAGCCCCGAACCCCATTATTTAATAAGTTGTCCCAATAACGGATTACCCAACGACCCGCTGGAGTGTGTGCCGGATGGCTGACATCAAGAATATCGACATTCGCAAGGGCATGGTCTTCATTGGCGAGGACGGTTCGCTCTACCAGTGTCTCGACCGCGACCTGAACACGCCAGGGAACTGGCGCGCGATCCTTCAGCTCAAGGTGCGCAATCTGAAGACCCTGTCGATCACTCAGACGCGCGTCAAGCCGGACGACAAGGTCAAGCTCG
Organism: Gemmataceae bacterium; assembly: GCA_036266155.1. GTDB lineage: Bacteria > Planctomycetota > Planctomycetia > Gemmatales > Gemmataceae > SIAJ01. Next base: position 16,651 of record DATANR010000038.1, read on the forward strand.
CCTACCTCGACACGCGCAAGATGCAGTATTCCTACCGCGAAGGCGACAACTACATCTTCATGGATTCGGAAACTTTTGATCAGGTCCCGCTCAAGGCCGACTTCGTCGGCGACAAGATTGAGTTCCTACGTGAAAACGACGAGGTTCTCGTCACCATGTACGAAGGCAAGCCGCTCGACTTCCAGCTTCCGGGCACAGTCGAATTGGCCGTCGTTGAAACCGAACCCGGCATCAAGGGCGCCACCGCCGCGGCCCAGACCAAGCCGGCCACGATGGAAACCGGCCTCGTAATCCAGGTCCCGTCGTTCATCAATAAGGGCGACGTGCTCAAGATCGAGACGGAAGAGAAGAAGTATGTGGGCCGGGTGGCGAAGTGATGCGAATGTAGGTCAGGTTTCCAACCTGACCTGTGGTTGTGGTTTCAGGACAGGTTGGAAACCTGTCCTACAGCCATCTCCCGACCGCATGCCGCACAAAATCCCCCAACAACCCCGGTGGGTCCGGATCCGGCTTACCGCGTAGCCGCCGCTGCACCCGCCAACTCGCAAAGCACACAATAAAGATCACATCCGCCACGAGCGCCAGCGTCGCGCCTAAGTGCTTGCGGAAATAGCGGGCCCGCGAGTCGAACCAGTAGAGCGGGCGGCGTTTCAGCGCCAGGTTCACCCCCGTGACGCCGGTACTCTGACCTTCGAGATGCACGACCCGGCTCGCCGGCACATGCCACACCGGCCGACCGGCCCGACGCACCCGGCGACAGAAGTCCGTCTCCTCGAAGTAAAGAAAATAACCCTCGTCCATCAGTCCGACGTCGGCAAACACCTCACGGCGAACCATCAGGCTCGCCCCGTTCACCCAATCCGTCCGATGCGGCTGCGTCTCAATCGGCCCCGGCACGCGAAAGCGCCCGAGCATGGTCGATACCATGCCGATGCGGATCGTGTCTTCCAGTTCGCTCAGCAAGGTGGGAAATCGAAACGCCGCCGTTTGCGGCGTGCCATCCGGGAACTCGAGCCGGCCGCCAGCCACGCCGACGTCCGGATGCGCCTCCATGAAATCAATGAGCGCCGTCGCCGCCCCCGGCCTGACGAGCGTATCCGGATTGAGCAACCACACGTAGGCTGGCGGTTTGTTTGATGTGAGCAGTTCCTGAATGGCAACATTGTTCCCATACGCAAAGCCGCCATTGCGAATGAGCGGGCTCGCCGCGACCCAGCCCCAACCGTTGTCGCGAATTGCCGCCGCCAGGATCGCCAGCGAATCATCGCCGGAGGCATTGTCCACCACCACAACACGCAACGCCGGCTCGGCCACTCGCTCGGCCGCCAACGTGCGCAGACAATCAACCACCAGCCCCGGCGTGCGGTAGTTGACGATGACCACAGCCGTCGAACGATCGTTCAAGAGGAGGAACCACGAAAGGAACGAAAGCAACTCATGCCTTTGTTGCTGAACCGGTTGGCTTTGATGATTTAGTCCGCTTTGGCTTCAGGGAAGATGAACTCTCGGCGGGTTTTCGCGTTTTACGGCGGTCCATTTCCTGGAGATGGTCAAGCCATCCATCCAATCCGCCATGCTTCTTGACGAGCGCATCGCGCACCCGGCGAACTTCATCAACAATTGGGTCGCGACTCATTGTTTGCGCCCTCTTGATCCCGAAGGGATCGCAGATATTAGCCGGTGGTCGAGCGGCAGCTCGACCACCGGAACACGAAGTTAGCATACCAATCGACCCCAACGGGCAACGCCGTGAAGGATTTCACGCCCGAGTTTACCCGGTTTTGCCCCGAAGGGGCCGGGCAGGATAGCCCAGGGCAACGCCCTGGGAATCGGGATCGAATTAACTCGCTGGGCATCCTGAAAAGGATGCGGCCGAGCGGCCGCACGCCTTCAGCGTGCACATGCTCGTTGTGCGCCACATTGCCCAGGGCGCTGCCCTGGGCTGTCCTGCCGAGCCCCTTCGGGGCGAAATGCATGTCAGAATCCTTCACGGCGTTGCCCA
>DATANR010000039.1:0-1638 GCA_036266155.1 Gemmataceae bacterium
GTTTGCTGTGTGGGTAGCGGCACAAATGAGGAGATGTCCCGATCGCTGTTGAACTACATCGGGCCGACGTTGCCGGAATGAATGTTACGCGGCCCTCGTGACGTGGGCAACGGGCTTGATCGTGATGCGATCGTGGTGAGCTTGAAGAGCCGCACGCAGAACCGACAATTGCTTATGCGCCTTCAATCGTCTGAAGCCTTTGTTGGCTTCGATCATGCCGGCCGCGACCCATCGCAAGGCCATGCCGGCATTCCGCCAGCGTTTGACGTTGCGCGTGACGCGGCGAATGGTGCCCATCATGTTCTCGGCGATATTGGTACAGGCGAGCGATCGGCGAAGCTCCTTCGGCAGCTTCAACCGGACGACAGTCAGGATTTCGTCGAGGCCTTCGAGGATGCTGGCCGCTACGCCGGGCCATTGCTGGTCGAGGCGACGCGCGAGATTGCGGATCAATTTTTCAGCCTTGTCGGCATCATCGAGCTCCCAGGCCTGGCGCAGCACCCGACGGGTGGCCGCATGATGCTCTTTCGGCAGGCGTTCCATGATGTTGCGCGCCTTGTGGATCTGGCAGCGCTGGATCGCGGCGGCCGAACCGAAGGTGCGGCGGATCGCCTTCGACAACGCTTTCGCGCCGTCGACGATGAACAGTCTTGGCACCGTCGGGGCGAGCCCGCGCGAGACCAGGTTGTCCAGCAGGGCCTGAACCGTTGCGGCGTTCTCGGTCGCCCCTTCCACCAGCGCCAGCGGATGCTTGTTACCTTCGCCGTCGACCCCGATCGCGGCGACCAGCACGAGATCGTCGCCGAGATGCAACCCGTCGATTTGGACCACCAGAAGGTCGAGCGCGGACAGATCGGCAGTCATGAAGTCGGCCAGCCGCGCCGCCGACAGCGCTACGAACCTCCGCGAGGCCGCGGACTTCGAAACCCCCGATCCGGGCGGTGCTGGCACGTCACCCTCGGGCAGCCGGACAGCGCGGCCGAACCGGCGTGTCGACACATTGATCAGCATCAGGTTCATCGCCCAACGACCGAGCCAGTCCTCCTGCGCCGCCGTTTCCCAGCTCGGGATCGTGACCTCGCGGCCGTCCATGCCTCGGACCCGCGGGCGCTCGACCTCGATCTTGCCGCCGTGGAAGCCAATCCGTCCCCGCGTTCGGCCCCAACGGTGCGCCCGCCGCGCCGGGTCGCGACCGTGGCGCGGCCCGCAGGCCGCCGTGACATCCGTCTCCATCATCGTGCCCAGCACCTCGATCCCTGCCGCAAGACAGAACCGATCGAAGCTTGCCCGCACTTCTGCAAACGCTCCGTCCACAGCCCCCGTCGCCGGCGAACCAGCCGGTGTGATATCCCTCGTCATGGCGTTGCTCTCCTTTGTGGAATCAGCACCCCGAGCCTACCGGCTCAAGGTGGGCAACGCCGACCTCTTCAGAAGTTCAACAGAACCCGGGACATCCCCGCGCGCCCCTGGGGCAGCACATAGTGCCAAATTGGTATCCGCGTGGGTACGCGATGCCATTCAGCGGTTTATGGAAGAACTAGGCCGCGCATCGAGCCGGCGTGGGCTTGGAACCCGAGCACTACTTCCTGGGCGGATCGGGCCGGCGCGGCGGCTCCTGCGGCCGAGATGGCTCCGGAG
>DATANR010000040.1:0-17382 GCA_036266155.1 Gemmataceae bacterium
GTCGTCTATCGTAAGGCCCGCGACGAGTGACGTAACCAAAGATCGCTCGACATCCTCATCTGCCGTATGATGGCGACGACTGATGCAGGGAGCCGAGCGCATGCCAACCGCCAAATCCGTTGCCGGCATCGTCACCGTCTACACGCGCCATTCCCACGCCGACCTCATTGTGGGCAAGATTCTGGAAGGCCCGCTGCACGACGGCAAAAACCTTTATGACCTGCGGCTCGCGTCGCTCTACGTCGATCAGTTTCCCGATGGCGACAAGAGCCGGGCGCTCGCGAAGAAGCATGGCTTTCGATTGTGTCAATCGATCGAGGAAGCGTTGACGCTCGGCGGTGACAGGCTGGCAGTCGACGGCGTCGTGGGCGTTGGCGAGCATGGCAAGTATCCGCAAAACGAGAAGGGCCAGATTCAATATCCCCGCCGCCAGTTCTTTGAGCAGGTCGCGAAGTGCTTTGCTCGAACCAAGACGAGCGTCCCGGTCTTCAGCGACAAGCATTTGTCCGCGAGTTGGGACGACGCGAAGTGGATGTACGACCGCGCTCGTGAGTTGATGATTCCGTTTCTGGCCGGCTCGTCGCTGCCGTTGACCTGTCGAAAGCCCGATCTCACGTTGCCCAAGAATTGCGATCTGACCGGCGCCGTCGCGCTTGGATATGGTCCGTACGAGGCCTATGGCTTCCACATGCTCGAAGCGTTGCAGTGCATGGTCGAACGTCGCAAAGGCGGCGAGACGGGCGTCGCGGCCGTCACGGCGTTGACCGGCGACGCGATGTGGCAAGCCTGCGACCGCGGCGAATTCTCGAAGACACTCGTCGAAGAAGTAATTCGCAGGGCGCCCGCGATCGCCAAGGGCGACTATCGCGAGATTACGCGGAAGAATGCCGACGCGAGCGTCTGGCTGATCGAATATCGCGACGGCTTCAAGGCGGCGGCAGCGCTGCTCAATGGTCTGATCCACGAAGGCGACGGCGGCTCCTTCTGCTTCGCCGGCCAAATTCGGGGTGAAGCCGCGCCGAAGTCGTGTCAGTTCTATTTGCAGCAATCCGATCCGTTCGCCCACTTCATCGAGTTGGTCAAGGCGATCGAAAAGCTGGTGACGACCGGGCACGCACCGTACCCGGTGGAGCGCACGTTGTTGACGACGGGCATTCTGGATGCCATCATGACGAGCCGTCAGCAGGGCGGCAAGCGGATCGAAACGCCGCACCTGCGCATTGCCTATCAGCCAACCGATTGGCCGCATGCGAGCGGGGCAATTCCAAAATTGATCGAGCGCTAGACGGCAGGAAGGAAATTAATCATGCGATCATGTTGGACAACGTCAGTGTGTTTCCTTTGTGTCTTTGGTGCGGACGCATCCGCGGCCGACTGGTTGCTCGCGAAGGCATACAAGCTGCCGAGCGAGTACACGAATCAGGAGAGCGGCTATTTTTCGATCATCCAGGGTCACAACGGCAAGCTCTACATCGGCTCCGCGAAATACGGTGTCGATGCGTATTTGCTGGAGTTCGACCCTAAGACGGAAAAGACGCGGATGGTCATGGACGTCCACGAAGTGATCGGTTCCAAGGCCACAGGCTTCGCGGCCCAGGCCAAGATTCACACACGCAACAACGTCGGCACGGTCACCGGCAAAATCTACGTCGGGTCAAAGCAAGGCTATCCGGAGGCGGGTGAATCGCGTGATCTCTATCCGGGCGGATATGTCCTCACGCACGATCCGAAGACGGGGAAAAACGAGCACTTCGGCATTGCCAAGGCCAAGCACGGCCTCATTAGCGTGATGCCGGACGAGGACAACGGGCTCGCCTACGTGTCGACGTGCTCGGACGACCGGCCCATCGATCACACGCATTTCATGATCCTCGATTTGAAGACCAAGCAATACACGGACCTCGGGGACATGGAGCAGTCGTACGCATTCATCGTGCTGGACGAGGAACACCGTGCTTGTCATCCGGTGCGCGGCGGTCAGGTTGCACGGTACGATCCGAAGTTGAAGACGCTCGATCGGCTGACCGTGACGGTGGATGGCAAACCGTTGCCCAAGTCGCTGAGCAAGGATGACGCGGTTCTGAACTGGGATACAACAGCCGACCGCAAGATCTTGTACTCCGTCGAAATGTCCACGAACGAACTTTTCGCCTTTGACCTGACCGCGGCCGGCGACGCGATCCCGGGCCGCTCGCTCGGCAAACTGCTGCCAAACGCAAAGGCGACTGACTGTCGAGCGCTGGCGGTCGGACCCGACGGAATCGTGTGGATGGCCGTCACCGAACAGGGCCGGTCGGAAGGCCCGCTCATGCATCTCGTGAGTTTTTCACACGGGGACAGTGCCCCGAAGGATCAAGGACCGGTCGGCATCAAGAATCCGGATTATGTCGTGCTCACCACGGCCGACGGCAAACCAAAGCCGTGGCATCACACGTTGCGCAGGGAGAAGGACGGTACGGTAACGCCCTGGGTCCCCCTGGGGATTGCGGCGACACAGGATGGGACACCGTATGCCGTCACGCTGGCGCCGTTCACACTTTTGCGGTTCGAACAGTTCACGAAGAAGTGACCGTTGGCCGCCATTTCCCATAAAATACCGACGCCTACCAATTCACAACTTGGGTCTGTCGATGCCACTGCCGCTGGCTGGAAAAACAATCGCGCTGGCCGAGGGCCGGCAACAAGCGGAACTGGCGGCCCTCCTCGAAAAAGAGGGCGCGACAACGTTGCGCTGCCCGATGCTGAGCATCCTCGATGCCCCCGACCCGAAGCCGATCACGGCCTGGGTTAAGGACCTCGTTGCGGGCAAATTCGACTATGTCGTCTTGTTGACCGGCGAGGGACTGCGACGCCTGATCGCCATCGCCGAGAAGGCCGGTATCAAGGACAAGGCGGTCGAGGCGCTTGGGAAAGTCTCGATCGTCACGCGCGGACCGAAGCCGGGACAAGCGCTGCGTGAATTGTCGTTGAAGCCGACGCTTGTTGCCGCGGCACCGACCACGGATGGTGTGATCACCACCTTGAAGAGACAGGACCTGAGCAAGAAGGTCGTCGGGGTCCAACTCTATAGCGAAAGCAATGCGCCGCTGACGGAATTTCTGGCGGCAGCAGGCGCGAAGGTGAAGACGGTTCAGCCGTATGTCTACGCCCCCGCCGCCGACGCGGAGCGCGTCGCCGACTTGATCAGTCGTGCCGCCGGCGGCGCGGTGGACGCCATCGTGTTCACCAGTTCGCCGCAGGTCGATCGCCTTTATGAGGTTGCCGCGGAGCGCAAGCTGGAAGACATTTGGCATCGGGCGCTCGACCGCGTGAAACTCGCGTCCGTCGGACCGCTGGTATCGGAGAACCTTCGCAAGCGTGGCGCCAAGGTTGAAATCCAGCCCGAACAGGGGTTCCAAATGAAAAACCTGGTCCAACATATTCGTCGTGCCATGGGGGTAGAGTAACGGCCCGCCACGTGCTTGAAGTATGCCGTCGCCGGCCGCGAGTGACGGAACCCTGCAGTATCCTTTGAGCAGCTTGCTTCGGAGTGGTCATTCGCTGCGCTCCCCTGGTCAACGTCTGGCCAACTCATGTTGTCGCTCTCGATTCCATTCGTCCGAACGTCATTTCTGTACCTGCTGGTCCTGCTCCCACTTCTTGGGGCGATGTCACTGATCGCCGCGCGGCGACGCAAGGCCGCGCTGGGCCGTATGGGTCGCCCGGAAACCGTGGCCGGTCTTTCCTCGTTGCGCCCCGGCGGCCGGCGTCGATCACGCGTGCTGGTATTCCTCGGCCTCGCGAGTCTCATTCTCGCGGTTGCCGGGCCGCGCTGGGGCAAGGGCGGTGACGCGGGCGTTGTGGTCGGGCGTGACCTCGTGGTCGTTCTCGATCTCAGTCGAAGCATGACCGCCGCAGACATGGCGGATCCCGTCAATCGCACCCGCTGGGAAGCCGCTCGTGCCGGCCTGCGTGACCTTGTTGCCGAGGTCGAAAAGCGAGGCGGACATCGCTTGGCGCTCGTCGTCTTCGCGGCCCGGCCGTGGGTGGTATGTCCGCTGACATCGGACTACGATCATTTCCGCGCTCGGCTTGACGAGTTCAGCCCGACGGCCCCTCCACCGGAAGTGCGACCCGATCCTGATGAGCCGCTGGTTACGGGCACGGCAATCGGCGCGGCATTGCGCATGGCGCTAACAGCGCACGATCCACGGTTCCCCGGCTACCAGGATATCTTGCTGTTGAGTGATGGCGATGGGCCGGGCGTTGAAGTTGAGACTGAAGGAGGCGTCAAGGACGCGGCGGATCGACTTGTTCCCGTGTACGTCGTAGGGGTCGGCGACCCATTCCGGGCCACGGAGTTGGTGTTCGGTGAGGGCGAGAGTGCTGAATTCGTGGGTACGAAACTACAGGAAGGCTTGTTGCGCGAAATCGCCCGGCGTACACGCGGTGAGTATTTACCCGCACGGCGCGACGTGCCGCCGCTAGGCGATTGGTTCGCGCGGACCATCGAGCCGCGGCCGAGCCGAGAGCTTGCCGATGATGCCATGCCGCAGCCGAAGGATCGGAGCATTTGGTTCGCAGGCGTCGGGTTGATATTTCTGCTGTTGGGTTGGATATTGGAGCCGTGATGCGCGAACTGACTCGACTCGTCGTTGCGACATGGGTGTGCGTCCTGCTCGTTGCCGCGGGCGAGCAACGGCCAGTCGCCGATCGGTTGCGCGAGGGCAACGATGCGTTCGTACGGGGAGAATGGGAAGGCGCCGAGAGTCTGTACGCTCAAGCCGAGGAGCGGGCCGATGATCCCGGTCTAGTGGCCTTCAACAAGGGCGCAGCCCTGTATCGCCGTGGCGACTTCCGGCGTGCGGAGTTGTCGTTTCGGCGCTGTCTGGGCGACGCGGCCATTCCCGAAGAGCGTCGTGGGCGGGCACTTTACAACCTCGGAAACTGTCTGGTGCGCCAGGCGGGCGAGACAGACGTTAAGCAACTTCAATCGGCCATCGAGTGCTACGAGATGAGTTTGCTCGCCCGAGTCGATGACGGTTTGAAAACTGATGCCGGTTACAACCTTGAGGTTGCCAAATTGCTTTGGGCCAAGGCCCGGGCTCGACGCCCGGCTGGCGAACGCGATCCGGAATGGGATGAGTCGCCCGACGCCAAGCGTCCGCCGGATGCACCGAAATCGCCGAAGGATCCAGGGGCAGAGGCCGCGGGCAACGGACAAAAGAACACGGAACCCGCGCCGAAACTTGAACTCGGCAAAGGACCGGAGGCGGGGACGACGCCAAAGGAAAGTCAGAAGACGGCGCCGGGCGCGGGCAACTTGCCTGTGCTGCCCGACAATGGCGTGGTCGAATCGCTCACCATCGAAGACGCACGGACCGCGCTCAAGAGAGCCGAACTGCGCTTGCAGCGCGAACGCCGCAAGCTCCGGGAAGACGCGGCCCAGGGTGAGCGGCCACGGAATAACGACTGGTGACATGCGTTTCGATTACATTCCTACATGCGTGCAACCTTGCGTCTTACGTCGATTATTCGCAATGAAATGTAGGGACTGTCGCATGCAACGAAATGCAATCTTCCGAGGGGGGTGTGGCAAAAGCGTGGCGATCTTGGCGACCTTACTCAAATACCCGCGGCAAACGCGCTTTTTCAAAAAGGAAGGTCGCCAACTTGGCGGGGCACAACAACCGGAATGGAATGCCGGACCAGCACGATGCGACCGTGTCGAAATGCAGTTCATCCGCGGATGGCTCGTCGTGGCGATGATCTTGAGCAGTCCGGCCGTAGGGCGCGCCGAAGTCGACATCCCCTCCATTGGACAGCCGGTCCCGTTCTATGGGGCCGCGGGCAAGAACGTTCGAGTTGAAGCGAATGTTGAGCCCATCGAGCTTGGGCCGAACGATTTCCTGACCCTAAAGCTAACGATCTCGCGGCTCGACAACGCGAGTGACGTTCGGCGACCTGAACTGGGCGAGTTGGACGCCTTTCGCGACTTTCAAATTGACGACGACGCCAACTCGGAACCGGACCCGCCCGGCCAGCGCGTGTTCCGATACCGCTTACGGCCGCGTCGTGCCGCGGTCACCGCCGTTCCCGGTTTTGTGTTTCCCTATTTCGACCCCACTTTGGAACAACCGCCGGACCGGCCCGACTTTCCATTTCGTAAGGCGCGAACCGAGCCGATCGCGATTCGCGTGCGCAAGACCGAGCGACCGCTTCAAATCGTGCCGGTGGACGTGCCATCGTTCGCCGCAGTTCCCGCGGTCGATTCGGCGTTCGCAATACCGGATTGGGTCCAATGGCTTGCACTGGCCATGCCGCCGGCGCTGGCCATCGGCATTTGCGTACTCTGGCAGATCATGAATCCGGCGGGCGCTCGATTGGCGCGCCGGCGACGCAGTCGGGCGGCACGTTCAGCGTTGAAAATGTTGAACGACTTGCCTCGTCGCGCGTCCGACGATGCCACCCCGGTCGCCCATGTGATTGCCGCTTATCTTGCGGAGCGCTTTGACCTGCCTGGACTCTACATTACTCCGGCCGATCTGGGCAATCGACTTGCCGAACTCGGAGTCGACGCGGCAACGGCTGCGAGTTGCGAAGAGTTCATGCGCGCGGTCGATGCGGCCCGCTTTGCTCCGACGGCAATTGAGTCGACCGCGGCAATCATTCGCGACGCGGAAAACCTGGTGCGCCATTTGGAGGGCGAACCATGAGCGTGGCCGTGTTCATCGCGGTCGCCGCACTCGGAGCAGCGCCCGCCACGACCATTGCCGATGCTGACGCGGAGTACCGGGCCGGTATCGCCGCGGCGACCGATTCCGTGCAGGCACGCCCGCACTTCATCCGCGCGGCCGAGACATACGAATCCGACTGGAAGGTGGGTATTCGCAGCCCGGCGACCGCCCGCAACATGGCCCAGTGCCGCTACCTTGCCGGCGATCTTGGCGGCGCTATCCGCGATTATCGTCTTGGCCTGCGCATATTTCCGCACGATCCCGACTTGCGTGCCGGCCTCGCCTTTGCACGCGAACAGGTTGCGTATTCTCAGGTCGGCGACGTTGCTGAGGCCGCGCGGCCGCGCGACACGCATACGCCGCTCGACCGGCTGCCGATCTCGTTTGCGTGGCTCGAATGGGCAGCCATTGCTCTGGCCGGCTGTGCCTGGATTGTCCTGGCGCGCTCCTGGATCGTCGGCCGCGGCGGGTTGGCATTGTTTGGCGGGCTCCTGCTGTTAACTGCTGCCACGGCAGGTGTCTTGCTGCAATGGCAAGATCGCCGGCTTCGGGCAGTCTGGGCCGAGCCGACGGCAGTGGTTAGCGCATCCGGCGTCGAGCTGCGCACCGGCAACAGCGACGAATACCCGAAACGACTTGAAGGCCGGCTGCCGGCCGGCGTCGAAATGAAGGTGTTGAGCGAACGCGGCGGTTGGCTCCACGTCGAATTGGCCGGCGGCGCCGTCGGCTGGGTGCCGCAGGGTCGCACGACCCAGGTTCAGTGACATTGCGGCGAATGTCGTTGACAGAAGTGCTGTCATGTCGAAGATTATCATTCACGCCAAAAAGTGTTCTTCCCGGACTTTGACTCAAGACCGGCTGTAGCCAGGACTCCAACGAGAGGTTGCCGTGAACTCCCGTTTCGTATTCGTCGCCTGTCTCATCATCGCCACCCCCGCCGTGGCCGCGGACAAGTGGTGGGACGAAGTCGTCGACCATGCGCTCACCATGGCCAAGGATAATCGCAGCGAACTGGAAAAGGCCCTGACCGCCGTCCCCAAGGACCAGCGCAAGGGCATGGCGTTTCTGATTGGGAATATGCCCGACAACGACTTGAAATCACTGAAGGCAGACTTCTTGCTCCTAAACTGCGAGTTGGCGTACAAGGCGCGGGCGGAGGCGCCCTGGGGCAAGGACATTCCCGAAGACATTTTTCTGAACGACGTATTGCCTTACGCCAACGTCGACGAAACACGCGACGCTTGGCGAAAAGAATTCTTCGACCTGTGCATGCCGATCGCCAAGACGTGTAAGACGGCGGGCGAGGCGGCGCACAAAATCAACGGCGAATTGTTCAAGACGCTCAAGGTGAAATACTCCACCGAGCGGAGGGCGCCGAATCAGAGCCCCAAGGAGTCGATCGAACAGGGTAAGGCATCGTGCACAGGTCTCTCGATCGTGTTGAGCGATGCCTGTCGGGCCGTGTGCGTGCCGGCCCGACTCGTCGGAACGCCGCTCTGGGCGAACAAACGCGGCAATCACACCTGGGTCGAGGTCTGGGACAAGACGTGGCACTTCACTGGGGCCTGCGAGCCCGATCCCAGCGGGCTGGATCGTGGCTGGTTCGTCGGCGACGCCGCTCAGGCCAAGAAGGACTCGTTTGAGCATGCGATCTACGCCACCAGTTTTCGCAAAACGAGTCAGCATTTCCCCCTGGTCTGGGCCCTGGGCAACAAGAACGTGCCTGCGGAAAACGTGACGGATCGATATGCTAAGCCAGCCCCAAAGAGCGAGACGGCTCGCGTATTGGTGCGTGTTGTCGATGCGGCGAAGAAGCGCGTCGCGGTGAGCGTGACGGTGACTGGGGAGAAAACGAAACTCGATGGAACTTCGCGCGGACCAACGGCCGACCTGAACGATATGCTCGGCTTCGATCTGGTGCCGGGCAAGTCGTACGTCGTCAAGGTCGGCGATGTCGAAAAGAAGATCACCGCGGGCAAGGTTGGCGAGCAGCAGGTTGTGGAGTTTGAGTTGACTAGGTAGCCGGTGATCGAGTTCTTCCTACTTGGATAGAAACGTGCGTAGATGCATTTCTCTCGCGATTGCTTTTGTCGTTGCCTCGTCGGTGAGCGCGGCGCCGGATGTTGAAAAGTCTGCTGCGGCCTTGAAGGCGTTGCGGGCGGCGCTCGCTACGCCGCAAGCGGCGTTTGGCGATTTGGCGGATAAGGACTTTGCGAAGACGCCATTGACGAAGGCCGACGCGGCCATCGCGCGCGATTTGTTATGGAAGGCGCACGTCGAGTTTATCAAGAAAGAGCGGGCGGCCGAGATCAGGGACCGCGTGCTCAAGCACGACAAGCTGGAAATGCCGTTCTTCTCTAAGACCTTTGGCACCAAGCCACAAAGTGGTCGGAGTCTGTGGATCTCATTGCACGGCGGCGGCGGCGCTCCGAAGGAAGTCAACGACAGCCAGTACGAGAATCAGAAAAAGCTTTACACGGTCGACGAAGGCATCTACCTCGCGCCGCGGGCCCCGACGAACACGTGGAACTTGTGGCACGAAGCCCATATCGACCTGATGTTCGGACGCCTCATCGAAGACCTGATCGTTCTCGAAGACGTGAATCCCGATCGCGTGTACGTGCTCGGCTACTCGGCCGGCGGCGATGGCGTGTACCAACTTGGGCCGCGCATGGCGGACTACTGGGCCGGTGCGGCCATGATGGCTGGGCATCCCAATGGCGTCTCGCTGCTATCGTTGCGGAATGTGCCGTTCGCGCTTCAAGTCGGCAGCAACGATGCGGCCTACAACCGCAACAAGGTCGGCAAGGAGTATGGCGACTTGCTCGACCAGTTGCAGAAGGACGACCCGAAGGGCTATCCCCACTTTGTCAAGATTCACGAAGGCAAAGGCCACTGGATGAATCTTGAAGACAAGGCGGCGCTTCCGTGGATGGCTAAGTTCACGCGTGACCCTATCCCCGAGAAAGTCGTTTGGAAGCAGACCGGCGCGGCCCATGACCGCTCGTACTGGCTCGGCGTGCCGAGCAAAGAGGCGCTCAGCGGCTCGCTTGTGACCGCCACGCGCACGGGGCAAACGGTCGACATCGAAGTGGCGGAGAAGATCAAGTCGCTGTGCATTCGCCTCGACGACCGCATGGCCAATCTGGATCAGCCGGTTCGTGTGACGCATGGGGGCAAAGAGATATTCGTCGGCCCGGCAACTCGGACAATGGGCGTCCTCATCAAGACGCTCGAAAGCCGCGGCGATCCGCGCCTCATGTTCGACGCCGAGGTCGTGGTCGATCTGTCGTCGACGAAGTGAGATTGGCGTGGCGCGAAAAGGGGTTGCGCCCAGGGCAGCTGCAATTGAGTACTCGATTCAACCCGCAATTTCGTTTTGGCGCGAGTGCGATTTCACTGTCGCGGCAACCCGTACTATCTATGCGGATCGTCCGGAAAAATACGACAGATTGGTTTGCATCGCTCCGGGGCCATGCTAAAGAACATTTGTCGCCGACCTGACCCGGCCGCGACGCTCGGAACCGCAAACAACGGCCTCCGACCTAACTAGGGTCTTAACCACTCCGAGGGGGGAGTGGATAAGACAGCCAGGCTAACCGCTAGGGATGGACGGGACCCGAAAGTGAGTCTGGTATCCGGCCCTCTTACCAGGGGGCCGGATTTTTTTGCGCGCACATGCTCGATCACCTTCGCACTCGCCCGCCTATAACTTCTCGATGCCCGTCATTGTGAGCGCCCGTTTTTCCCCATCGCGAATATTGTGATGCAGCGCATAATCCTCGCAGTTCTTCTTGTTCCAACACTGTCGTTGGCCGGCGAGTTCAACAAGAAGTTGAGCATCGGCGATGTCGCGCCGGCGTGGAAAGACCTGCCTGGCACCGATGACAAGAAGCACGCACTGGCGGATCTCCAGAGCAAAGACTTCGTCGTCGTTGTCTTTACGTGCAATAGTTGCGCTTGCTCCGAGGAATACGAGGATCGCATCATCGCATTCGCCAAGAAATACGCGGACAAAGTGGCGCTCGTCGCGATCAACGTGAACACGATTCCGGCGGATCGGCTGGATGCAATGAAGAAGAAGGCCGTCGCCAAGAAGTTCTCGTTTCCCTACCTCTACGACGAGTCGCAGAAGATCGCTCAGGACTACGGGGCGATCTACACGCCCGAGTTCTTCGTCATCGACAAGGATCGCAGGATCGTGTACATGGGCGCGATGGACGACAAGACCAAGGCGGACGATGTGAAGGACAAGTATCTCGAATCGGCCGTCGACGCGCTTTTGAAAGGCGACAAGCCGGCGACCAAAGAGACGCCGGCGCATGGCTGCCTGATCCGTTTCAAGCGCTCGCGCGATTAGCCTGCGGCACATCCATTTCCGGTCGATTCATGACTTTGCTGCGCAACCCGAATTTTTCTCACTCCCGGCACGCCGTGCAGTTGCGAAGTATGGTTGTGCTGAGCTTTGGTGCGACGCCGCCAACCGCCTGCCCGAGGTCGTCGGAACGACATCATGTTGATTCGCAATTGCCAGCCCGCAGACGCCGCCCAGGAAGCGATCGTTTATAACGTCGCCGCCGCACGATTGCCCGGTTTTCGGCCGGTTTCTACCGAGCAAGCGCGCCGTGTTGCAAGCGCTCGCGCTAACGAATCTTCGTCGCGAATCTGTGCCGAGGTGGACGGGCGCTTAGTCGGCTACGTCTCGTTCGAGCCGAATGGCCGCGTGAATTACCCCTGGTGCCTGCCCGGTCATGAAAAGCTGGCCCACCATCTTTTTGGAACGGTGTTGCGGACGCTCGGTGACCGCAAAGTCGCCCGGGCCTACGCCGCTTGCCGGGGCGACTGGGCCGAGCAGGTGGAGTTCTTCAAAGACCATGGCTTTGTGAAAGTACGCGACATTGTGAACTTCACACAATCGATCGCCGACTTGCCCACCATGTTTCAACGGCCAGGATTGAACATTACCCTTTTCAAGCCGGATGACCTGCCCGAAATCGAGCGATTCGTGCCCAGCTTGCCGCGTCTGAACGGGGCCGTCTTGGCCGACTATTTTGATGACGCCTCGGCTTATCCGCGCGATGCGGCCTTCGTCTTGCGACGCAAGGACAACCAAATCCAGGGCGTGGGCATTTTGATCGACGACGAGTCGTTTGCGAGCGTGGACAGCTTGGACCCGCGTATGCCGAATTCTTGGCTTGGGGCGTTCGGAACCGATGGTTTTGCGATCAAGCGTGTCAACGGGATGTTCAGTTTCCTCGCCCCGCCTGGTAAGGATGCGGTGGTGACCGCGCAAGATCTGCTCTGGTACGGCACCTCGCGGATGGAAACGAATTCCTTCGAATTCGTGGCTGCCCAAGCGCCCAGCGACGTGCCGCACTTGCTCAGTTTTTACGAACGATATTTTGAGAAACAGGGGAGTTTTCCCGTCTTCGAACGCGACCTCGCAACAACGACTGAAACCTGACCGAGCGATTCTTCTGAAGCCGCCGAATTGGCATGGCCGATAAGTTCTGGAGGAACCGACTGCCCGCCAACGCCAAAGCGCCGCATGATGTGTCTAGACCCGTTTCACCGCGCCGCCGTCCTGGCACTTGCCTGGTGCCTGATCGGGCTCGGGATCGACACGGAGATGCCGCGTCCCTCTGCCATTGCACCCGCGATCAATGCTGAGGCAGCGCCAGCGCACGTTGGAGCCCGAAACGCAAGCGAGGCCTGGGCCAAAAACCTCGCGCGCGCTTCGGGCTCCGCTCAATAACTGAACCTCGCTCTAGAATTCCCGCCGTTCCGGTGGTTCACCGCCCGGCCGCTTCGGCTCGTCCTTCGGACCGCGCTCGCGGGGCGGCGGACCGCCGCGCGGGGCTTCCGGCTCCTTACGGTTACCGCGGCCGTCACGCAGTTCTTGACGCATCTGATCGAGGGCGCGACGTAGTTCTTCGACCTGTTGCTGCAGTTCACGGAAGTCGCCCCCCGGTCCACTGCGACCGGCGCCCCCCGGAGGCATCGGGCCGCCACGTGGATCGGCTGGTACGCCCGGCGGCGCCGGCAGATCGACGCGGCGACCGCGTTCGCCGGGCTCGCGTTCCCCGAATGGATCGCGCGGCACTGGTCGGCCTTCCAACTTGGCCAGTGTTTCCTCGGCTGCCCGGAGTTGCATCATTGCTTCGTGCGCGAGTTTCCGCGCACGCTCGACTTCCGAACGTGCTTTTTCAATATCCGCGGGAGCGCCGCGGCCGGGCCCCTCGCCGCGTTCCCGCACCGGCTCTCGCGCGCGCTCGTCGCCGCGGCCCGGATCCTTTCGCTCTTCACCACGACCAGGATCTTTTCGCTCGTCGCCGCGCTCGGATTTCTTTTCTTCACGCCCCCTGCCACCTTCACGCTCCTGCGCCAGCGCCGGCCCGAACGCGAGTCCGAGGCCGCTGACGCCCAGCACCGTTGCCAAGCCAACTCGCGTCAGCCTGGCCGGCCATGTAGCACGCATGATCATGGTCACTCTCCGTTGAAGATTGCGAACCGGAGCTGCGCCGCTTGCCAAGTGCGGCGCCGGGCCCGATTCACCCAAGAAAGCTGCCGTCTCCACCAGGGCCGTCGCATAATCGCGACGCTCACGCAGCGCCGCCACGACCCACAAATCGCAACACTCTTCCTCCGCCGCCCGCAGTTGTCGCCGGAACCAGGCGAGCGGCGGGAACCACCAATACAGTGCGATCACCAGTAACTCCAACCACCGAATCCAGGGATCGCCGCGCCGCAGATGCGCCAGTTCGTGCGCGATCACCGTGGCCCGCTGGCCAGAATCGAGTTTCGGGAGCAACTCAGACGGGAGCAGTAGTCTCGCGGTCCGAGCGCGTAAACCTGGCATCCACAACGCGGGCGATACGCGACCGGGAACCAGCAAAATGGCGGGACATTGTCGCAGCCCCATGGCGCGTCCGATTGCCGCCGCTTGGCGTTGAATCACCCGAGGCGCGGGCGACGCATCACGCAGGCCACGCTGGAACCTAACAATTCGACCAGCGGATCGACCGATGATCCAGAGCGTTCCAAGGAGCCAGACGAGCGCAGTCCACATCCAATACGACGGCGAGCCCGCGCTCGGCGCGGCTTCGGCCGCAATGGCGACAGAATCAATTGGCGCGGAGCTTGCGGGTGGGCTCGCAATGACTGGTTCCCCAGGCTGATCGAGTTCATTCGTTCGCGAAGGGGCGGTCAAAGTCGTTGCATCGGAAATCGGAACGGGAAGGGTGTCCGCCGGTATCACGGCGGTCGATGGCGCGACCGGCGTGTCATCGACCGCGGCCGGCAACGTGAGCGGCACGGTCCACATGGGAGGCAGTAGGAGGCGAACGAGCACCAGCACCCACAAGACATGGCGCACCGCCGGTCGTCGGATGAATTGACCGATCATGAGCGCCAGCAGTGCCAAGACCGTCGCGGCGATGGCGTTCGCGAGTGCGAGTTCGATTACTGATCGCATGGCCGTCTCCGGTGGCAACCGGGTCTTCAACGGCGGCGTGGTCGCGGCGTCGCGTCCAGCCGTTCAATCAATTCACGCAAGGCTTGCCGGTCGGCCCGCGACAGGCGCTCGCGTTCGACCAAATGACTGAGGAGCGGGGTCAGCGATCCTTCACAAAGCTCTTCGGCGATGCCGCGCAAACGCCGGCCGATCAGATCGTCGCGGTCGGCCGTGGCCGTGAAAAGCTGGACCGGTCCGCGGCGATCGCGGGCGACCCACTTCTTGTCTTCGAGCCGTTCGAGGAGCTTTTGCACGGTCGCGGCCTGGGCCGGGGCGCCCTCGTCGGCAAGCGCGTCGGCAATGCCGCGGACGCTGGCCGGCCCCTGCTCCCAGAGTATGCGCAGCACCCCGAGTTCCGCTTCGGTGACGTCTTTCGGAGTACGCGCCATAACGATTCCGTCAATAGACATTTTGTCTGATGCCGATGGTAAGACAATCTGTCTGCAAACGCAAGCGCAAAATCGGCGCTTGTCATGGAATTCTGTTGCCGGGTAGAATCCAACCTGTTGGCACATTCGAGTATACCCATGCGCCGCTCCGTAATTCTGCTCTGGCTCATCTGTCCGTTCGTTGCCGCGGCCCAGGAAGCGGCCGGGCCCGGCGAAGACTTCTTTCCGTTGGCGGTTGGCAACACCTGGACGTATCGCGTGCTCGGCCAGGACGATCGCTTTGTCGTTCGCGTCATGCGCAAGGAAATGATCGGCGAGCAGACGACCTTCCAGCTCGAAGGTCGCGTGAAAGACAAGGTCGTCGCGACCGAGCATCTGGCATTCACGAAAGAGGGACTGACGCGCTTCCGGGCTGACAAGGAAGACGTCGTTCCCCCTGTAAATGTGCTGCAACTGCCAATTGCACGCAGCAGGGAGTGGAAGGCGGATTTTCAGGTGGGCGAACGCAAGTCATCGGTCAAGTTCAAGCGCGACTTCTTCTCGCCGAACGTGATCGCCGACGTCCCGTACGGACGGTTTCGCGCCATCAAGATCGACGCCGAGATCACGCCGGAGTCGGGCGGCAAGACATTGACCTACATCTGGTACGCCGAAAGGGTCGGAGTTGTCAAGCAAACGATCATGGAGGGCAAGCGGCCATTGATCGTGCTGGAGTTGGAGAAGTTTGAAAAGGGCGAGTGACCTGCTTCATGTCATTGCCATCTGCATGGTAAGCATGCGCTGCGTGATGGCTGTCGAGGTCTCACAACTATCGTCGGTTTTGCCAGTCGGTCCGAACAAATCGACCGCACACCCCCCATTGCCAGCTGGCGCACCAAAGTCTGCTCCGCCAAATTGATCGCGGATTGCAATCCGTCGATACCACCTCAGTGCGTCTAGCTGTGGTAGCTCGCCGACCGTCAAAATGCACTGCTGAGCGTCACGACAAGCTGAGGTTCGCTTCGTTGTGTGTATCAGAACAGCGCAACGGAAAATGACAGCGATAATCGCGGGAACCGTGTTTCAGCCCCACGCGGCGAGTGTTTGTTGCGACATCAAGATTGCACGAGATCGGCATGCCACTTCCCAGGATTGCCCTGATTCTCAAAGGCCGAATTTCTTCTCCGATCTCCTGGCAAGTTCGGCCGTTGAACAGGTTTAAGGATTACAACGGTTACCGGGGCAAGATAGGTGGAATTGCGTGTGTGGCTCTAAACTTGAAAGCTTGACACATTGGCAACTTTGCGGAAGGTGGTTAAGATGAGCAGCATTGCGACGGGGCAAACGGGGCTCTTTTGTAGTTGCTGAACAGGAAATGGTC
Organism: Gemmataceae bacterium; assembly: GCA_036266155.1. GTDB lineage: Bacteria > Planctomycetota > Planctomycetia > Gemmatales > Gemmataceae > SIAJ01. Next base: position 15,979 of record DATANR010000040.1, read on the forward strand.
TGCGGACAGGAAGTCTCCTCATTTAGTCCATGGAAGGTACGTGAGTTGCACCGGGGGTTTGGGCATCCTGGGCGAGCGAGGTTCACTGTCCATGCGCCGGGTCGTCGTTTCCGGATTGGGAGTCGTCGCGCCCAACGGGGTGGGCAAGGACGATTTCTGGGACGCCTGTGTCAACGGACGCAGTGGTGTCCGCGAGATCACGGCCTTCGACGCCTCCACGTTCCCAATCAAGATTGCGGGCCAGGTTCCCAACGAGTTTGATCCGACGCAGTTCATTCCCGATTCGATGCGGAAGTCGATGAAGGTAATGGGCCGAGCGGCACGCTTCGGCGTCGGTGCCGCGGGGCTCGCCATTCAAGACTCCGGCCTATCGATGGAGAACGAGAACCCCGAGCGCGTCGGCGTTGTGGTGGGCACGGGCATTGTCCCCGTGGACATGGCCGAGATCATGCCGATGCTCCAGCGGGTCGTCGGCGAAGACGGCAACTTCGACCTGAACAATCTCGATCAATCGAACACGACACCGATGTTCCCGCTGTGGCTGTTGCGGCTGCTGCCCAACATGATCTCGGCGCACATCTCGATGATGTTCAACGCTCAGGGCCCGAACAGCACGGTCACGACCGCTTGCGTGGCCGGCACCCAGGCCGTTGGGGAAGGCTTCCGGATGGTCGCTCGCGGCGAGGCCGATCTGGTCATCGCCGGCGGCGCCGACAGCCGGCTCGATCCGCTTCTGCTCATGGCCTATACGGCCCTCGGCACATTAAGCCGGCGCACCGACTTGCCGCCGGAAGAAGTTTCGCGGCCATTCGACCGGATGCGCGACGGCTTTGTTCTCGGCGAAGGGGCTGGCATTTTGATCCTTGAAGACCTCGATCGCGCCCGCAAGCGCGGCGCCAAGGTTTACGCCGAGGTACTCGGCTTCGGCAGCTCGTTTGACGCCTATTCGATCATCAAGCCCGACCCGGAAGGGCGCGGGGCCGCGCGTGCGATCCGCGGCGCGCTGGACGAAGCACGCATCGATCCGAGCGAGATTGGTTACATCAATGCGCACGGGACCAGCACACGGCTGAACGATCAGATGGAAACTGTCGCGGTCAAAAAAGTTTTCGGCGAGACTGCCCGCACAATCCCAATCTCCAGCATCAAGTCGATGATCGGCCATTCGATCGCCGCATCCGGTGCGATCGAAGCAGTCGCTCTGGCGATGTCGCTGAGCGAAAACGTGGTTCCGCCGACGATCAACCTGCGCAATCCGGATCCGAATTGCGATCTGGACTGCGTGCCGCTCACCGCGCGCGATCACAGCCCGCGGCTGGCCCTGTCAACAAGTTTTGGCTTCGGCGGCCAAAACGGCGCGCTGGTTATGAAGGCCGCCTAAAGGCGAGCGGAGCCGCGTCAGCG
>DATANR010000041.1:0-4076 GCA_036266155.1 Gemmataceae bacterium
GGGCCTCCGCTCGCCGATGACTCTTTTGTCAGCCACCGCCAGCGCTCTTGCCAGTGCGCCCGCAGCCGTTCGTCCGTCGCCTGAGCATCCGGCAATCGGTCCTGGACGTTGTATCCAACCAGGGTCACCTGGGCATTGACCGTCTGCCCGCCGCCCTGCACGTTGCCCTTGCCGCGAAACGTCGCCGACGTCGCGTCGGACTTCACCATCTCCGTCGTCAATTCGAGCGTGTGGCCCGGCGGCATGAACGTGCCGTACTTCACGTTCTTCGCTTCGCGCATCACGACGACAGTATGCTGGAACCCGTTGGTCACCCGCCACAACCAGGCGCTCGCTTCGGCCAACGCCTGGAGCATCAGCACGCCCGGCATGACCGGAAACGTCGGGAAGTGGTCGGCCAGGTACTCTTCGCCGAGCGTCAGAGCCTTGGATGCCGTCAACCGCTTGCCCGGCTCCCACGCGTGGACCCGATCGACCAGGTTGAAGCGCATGCAGCAAATCCCGGGCGTTCCGGCCGGCCACACAGAATGGGAAGATATACCCGATTCCCCAATCCTGGCAACCCCGACCGGCCACGGTAGACCGCGTATTCGCTAAGTGATCGGATGGGAAAACTGGGCAGCTTGAGGGGAAGAAGCTTTCGTAGCTGGATTCGTAAGAATTCAGTGGTCGGAATGCCCAAGACCTGAATTCTCACGAATCCAGCTACGAACATGCTGGGTTTTCCTTTCTCTCGCTCCCCAACCGCCTACTCTAATCCGCACTCGCCGCGGAGCTTCCCCAATGACGCGCCTTGGCATCTTGGTTTTACTTGCACTCGTTCCGGCTGTCTCGGCCGACGCACCGGCCACCCATCAAATCAAGCTCGACGGCCAGACCTTCACGCTGCCGGTCGGCTTTACCATCGAACGCGTCGCCGGGCCGCCGCTCGTCGATCGGCCGATCGTCGCCAGTTTCGACGACAAGGGCCGGCTCTATGTCGCTGACTCGTCTGGTTCGAACGAGAAACCGGCCGAACAGCTCAAGCATCCGAACCACCGCATCATTCGCCTCGAAGACACCAAGGGCAACGGCACCTTCGACAAGGCGACCGTCTTTGCGGACAAGATGATGTTCCCCGAGGGCATCCTCTGGCATCGCGGATCGGTCTATGTCGGCGCGCCGCCGCACATCTGGAAGCTGACCGACACCGACGATCCCGGCGCGCCGGGACCGATCAAGCGCGAAATCTGGTTCGACGGCAAGACGGTGACCGGCTGTGCGAACGACCTGCACGGCCCCTATCTCGGGCCGGACGGCTGGATCTACTGGTGCAAGGGGGCGTTTGCGAAGCAGGAATACACGCTGCCCAACGGCAAAAAATTCACCACGCGGGCGTCGCACATCTTCCGCGCCCGGCCGGACGGCACGGGCATCGAGCCCGTGATGACCGGCGGCATGGACAACCCGGTCGGCATGGCGTTCCTGCCGAACGGCGAGCGCTTCTTCAGTTGCACCTTCCTGCAACACCCCGCGGCCGGCAAACGCGACGGCATCATCCACGCGATCTACGGCGGCATCTGGGGCAAGGACCACGACGTCATCTACGACGCCGACCACAAGTGGACGAGCCCGACCACGATGCCGGTGATGTCCCACCTCGGCCCGGCGGCGCCGTGCGGCATGTGCTGCTACCAATCCGACGCGTTCGGCAAGGAGTTCACGACGAACCTGTTCGTCTGCCAGTTCAACCTGCGCAAGGTGAGCCGCCACGTTTTGAAGCCGAGCGGCTCGACGTACACGACGGAAGACTCGGACTTCCTCGTCTCCGACAGCCAGGACTTCCACCCGACCGACGTGCAAGAAGACGCCGACGGCAGCTTGCTCGTGATCAACACCGGCGGCTGGTACAAGCTCTGCTGCCCGAGTTCGCAGCTTGTGAAGACGGATGTGTTGGGGGCGATTTATCGGGTGCGGAAGGTGGGGGCGAAGAAGGTCGATGACCCACGAGGCGCCAAGATTGACTGGGCTTCTCCGGTGGCAGAACTTGTGAAGCTATTGGGCGACTCTCGGCTGGCAGTGCGTGCGCAAGCAATCGAGGCGCTAGCAAATCACGGCCACAATGTCGGAACGGCGTTGATTGACGCCGACAAAAGCGGATTGACACCACTGCAACGGCTCAATGCGATTTGGGTTCTAACGCGACTTCGGAAACCGAAGGACGAACTGGAAGGCTTCCCTTCATCGGCTGCGTTTGCAACGGCAATTCGAGATACCGATCCAGAAGTGCGCCATGCGGCGTTCAATGCCATCCCTGTCTCCAGCACTCAATTGGCCAACATGGCTGATGAAGTTGCTCGAAAGTCGATCGACAATCCACTCGAAACTCGATTGCTAGCCGACCTAGTCGGACGAAATCCAATGGCTGGTGATGTCGACCGCCTTGTTATTGCACTTGAGAATTGCAAAGAGCGCGTATTGGAACACTCGTTGACGTTTGCGCTGATTCAATGCGGCGACGTCGAACGATTGAAGGCTGCGCTCGCTAGTCCTCACGCGGGCGTTCGCCGGGCCTGCCTCACGGCTCTCGATCAACTCGGCGAGAAGCTCGATCCAAAAATTGTGCTAGACGCGATGAAGTCGAAGGATCCGGCGCTCAAAGAGACAGCCACATGGATCGCCACGCGGCATCCCGAATGGGGTGCCGCACTGACCGAGACGTTGAAGCAAATGATGAATCAGGCCAAGACGGCCGAGGCACAGGATCAGGTCGCCAACCGGCTGGCCGGCCTGGCCAAGCACGAGACCGTGCAGCGCCTGCTGGCCGACGTAGTGGGCCAAAGTCGATTTGGCGGGGGCCCCCCAGGCGGACCGCCGGATGGCCCGCCAGGTGGTCCACCGATAGGTCCAAACGCGACCAATCCGGCCGTTCTCATTTGCCTTACGGCCATGGCGCGATCCGGCCTGAAGGCTCCGCCCGATTCATGGTACGCCGCGGTTACGCAAGCCCTGTCTGCGGGCGATGACAAACTCACTCAGGCCGCGCTCACGACTCTGCGCTCTCTGCCAGCGCCCAAGAAGGCGCCCGAGGCAATGGCTGATCGACTTGCCCTGCTCAGTTCCGGGCTCGGCAAGCGCGACATTGCTCTTGCTGCAATGGTCGCGACTCCCGGCGGACTAGGTCGAGTTGACCGGGCGCAGTTCGAGTTGCTCGCGTCGTGCATTCACCGCGATATGTTTGCTGATCTTCGCGGGCTGGCAGCGGAGGCGACATCGAAGGCTCGATTCACGCCAGAACAAGTTGAAATCCTGATCAGCAAATTGGCAACCGTCAGCCCCCTTGAACTCGATCGCGTCCTCACCGCGTTCGCACAGACCAAGGACGACGCGATCGGCCTCAAGCTCGTCGCCGCGCTCAGCGATCCGGCGTTGCGGTCGTCGCTGCGGGCCGATGGGGTCAAGGAACGCGTCAAGCATTTCGGACCGGCCGTGCAGAAGGAGGCCGAGAAACTCTATGTCGCGTTGAATGCCGACTACGAGCAGCAGCGGGCCAAGCTCGACGAGACGGTGAAGACGCTCAAGGCTGGAGACGTGCGTCGCGGGCAGGCGGTGTTCAACAGCACCAAGACGTCGTGCATCGCGTGCCACACGATCGGCTACGTCGGCGGCAAGATCGGCCCGGACCTGACGCGCATCGGCAGCCTGCGTAACGAACGCGACCTGCTCGAATCGATCCTGTTCCCAAGCGCCAGCTTCGTGCGCAGCTACGAGCCGCTCACGGTCCGCACCAAGGACGGCAAAGTCTTCAATGGCATCCCGAAGAAAGACGCCCCCGACGAAATCGTGCTGATCCTCGCCGCCGACAAGGAACAACGCATCGCCCGCGAGGACATCGACGAAGTGCAGCCGGGCAAGGTGTCGATCATGCCCGCGGGGCTGGACAAGCAATTGACGGAGCAAGAGTTGGCGGATCTGGTGGCGTTCTTGAACGGGTGTAAGTAGGGTATGGCGAGCGGAGCCGCGTCAGCGGCCCGATAATGTTCCACATCGATTGACGAGTAATCGAGCGACTTCAGGCGAGCGGAGCCGCGTCAGCG
>DATANR010000042.1:0-2268 GCA_036266155.1 Gemmataceae bacterium
GGCCCGATGGTGTCACTATCGGGCCGCTTACGCGGCTCCGCTCGCCCAGCTATTTGTGCAACCGAATCTCGTAACGATACTGCATCACACCGCTCGAAATCGGCGTTGCGCGGCCGCTCACCAGCGCCGTCATGCCGTCGAGCTTGTATTCGAATGCCTTGCCCGTCACCGGATCGACTGGAATCGGCGCGCTCACATCGCTCAGACTTGCCGGCAGCTTGCCGCCGTTCTTCGCCGCCTCGAGCCGAATCGCCTCCGCGATGCGCAAGAGGTCGATTCGTTGTTCCAGCCGGACATGCGTCGCACGGAGTTTGCCAAGGTTGAAGACCATTGCTTTCGTTAGCTTCTCTTCCATTTCGACCGGCTTCTTCGCGGCTTCCTCCAAGGCCGCCTCCGCTTGCCAATAGGGCACCGGCACCCACTTGGCGACCTCGTCGAGTTGAGCACGGGCCTTGTGACTCAGATGGTAAAGAAGAACTTGCTCCGGCGGGTATTGACTGACGGGCGTCGCCGGGTATCCCGCGTCGACCAATCCCTTACGGCTCGCCTGCAGCCACTTCTCGTCGGCAACACGGCCCTTGAGCCACTGTTCAGCATCGATCCGTTCGTCGGCTTCATTCACGAGCATCGCGGCAAATTCTTTGAACTTCTGCTTGGCGGTCGCGATCTCATCGACGCTCCAGACATGTTTTGGATCCATCAGCGGACCGTACGTCGCGTCGCCGATGATACGTTCCGCCGACACCGCTTTACGTACGTCCACGAGCGGTTGCGGGATTGCCGTCAGGGCCCAGTACAAATTCGGCGCGCCCGGCTGCTGAATGAATTCTTCGACAAGATTGAGCCCGATCTGCGCGATGGCGGAGCCGACCAGACCGGTGATGAGCGTCGGATATTCGCCCAGATGACGGGCGAGCGCGAAGAGGGTTTTCAATGTTCGCGTCGCGCCTTCAAAGTCCTTGTCGACGAGCTGGCCGCGGCCACGCACCGCGAGAGCGCTGGCCAGCGTGCGGAGTTGTTGAATCTCCGGCAGCAACAGCATGTAGCCGTGCTCACGCATCTGAGGCAGCATGTTCCAGTCGGCGTACTCCATTCGGGCCGCGTGATCCGCCTGTCGCAACGCCGATCCGCCGTAATCCTTCAGTTGACCGGGCTTGATGTCGGTGAGCGGACACTTCAGCAGCCGTTCGCGCTCCTCGCCTTGCTCCTTGGAGAAGAAAAAATCGTGCTGCCCGCCGAAGGCCCGCAAGTATGCTTGAACCGCGTTGCCGGGGTTCATCTCCGCCACTTCGGGCATGAGTTGATACCTCAACGCCGGCACCGGCGCGGCCATCGGCTGCACGTCAAGCAGCACTTCACGATCCTTCGGCCCGGCGGGGGCCGCGGTCGACCAGGAGGCAATCCCAAGACAGAGAATCAGCGCGGAGAATCGTTGCATCGACAGCACTCCAGTGGATGAAGGAAATTCAATCAAATCGATGGGCCGACCACGCCGTCATCGGCGGGCCGGCCGGGGCAAACTCAACACTCGACGACTTGGGCGGCTCTAGCACGACGTCCGGCGGCGAATGAGCGGTCCACATATCCGGCGGCGGCGACGGTATCGGCTCCAGAGGTTTCATTGCCGGAGCCGCTTGCGGCGTAGCGCCCGGCGCGCCCGGCGCCCCCACCGACCCTTCCCGAGGCCACAACACCCACAGCGTCACCACCTGCGTCGCCGCCAACACGCCCGCAATCGCCTTCCACACCCACGACCCGCGCGCAGCCTGCTGCCCGGCGGCGAACAGAAGCGCATCGCGATCCAGCCCGCCGGCGTTCGGCGTGAAGCGATTCAGTCGGTCGGTCATGGGATCGGATCGGTCGGGCATGGCACACCCAGGGTTTCTCGCAGCGCCGCGATGCCGGCGTCGTAACGGCGAAACGCACTGCTCGCGGAACAACCGGACACGACGGCAATTTGGTCGAACGTCAGCCCGCCCCACAAGCGGGCGACGATCGTCTCACGCAACTCGGCCGGCAGCCGTTCGAGCGCTTGCACGGCCTGTTCCGCATCGAGGCCATCGATCTCCGGCTCAATGAACCAGCGCCCCACGTGCGCCGTCTGCTCGCGCACGCTGCGTCGTCGATCGGCCTTGCTCGCGTCGAGGGCCCGATGGCGAACCGCGGTGAACAGCCAGGCGGCTGGATCGTCGGGCGGTCGCCGCCCGACGATCAGCTTCACGAAGGCATCCTGAACAACGTCCTCCGGCACCGCCGACCACTGCCGTG
>DATANR010000043.1:0-7018 GCA_036266155.1 Gemmataceae bacterium
CAGCACGGCGGGCTTACGCCTCGACGCTCGCCTAAACCGGTTCCGTCAGCGGCTCTTCCCAATCGTCCAGTTGCCGCTGTAATTCGGCAAACGTGAGTCGAACCGGTTCGGCGGGCCGTGGCGGGACGGTCGCGGCGTCACGTACGCGATCGACCTCGTCGCGGAGTTTGCGCAACCATTGCGGCACGTCGAGGCCGACGCCGATCGGGTTGTCGGCCAGCGGTTGAAGTTGCTCGGACAGCCGTTGAAATGCCGGGCCGCCGACGGCGTTGCCGGCACGTGCCTCGGCGGCGGCGGGATCGACCAGGGCGCACAACCGATCCAAGGCAAGTGGCCGCAAGAAGCGTTCTTCAATGCGGTCGCGAATGGTTCGCAAACGCACCGCATGCTCGGCCTCTTTCTCTGCCAGCTTCTCCATCAGCTCCGTCGCCAGCGGACGAGAGAAGTCGGCGATGCTCTTTTCCCAGCGCTCCGCGACGTCGGGCAAGCCCTTGCGGCACAATGCCTCGTGCGCGAGCACCAGCGGGCGCATCCGCCAGGCGTAGCGTTCGTACTTGGCCTTCAGGCGTAAGAAATCCAGCAATACGTAGAGGTTTTCACCGTAGTCCGACCACGTCGTCGTCGTGTTGTAGTCGCGATACTCCTCGTAGTGTTCGGCGATCGTGTGCAGCACGATCTCCAGGAACTGCACGGCCGCCGAGCGTGCGAGTTTGCCTCGTTCGATGTCGCCGAGGAGTTTCTCCGGGCGGTGGTCCGCATCTCCTTGCTCGATCAAACCATCAAGCCACTCGGCCACGCCGCGATGCAACAGCCCGCGCACATTCCCGTAGGTCAAGAAATGAGCGGTAAACAACTCGCGACCGTACTTGCGGACGAACGCGCGGAACGGCGCCCATTCCGAGTCGTCCATCACGGCCTCGATCGCCGAGAGACGCAGCGTCGTGCTGTGCTGGACCCAGATGGTCAAGAATGAATCGGCGATTTTGCGGAGGATCTCAACCAGCGGCTCGGTCTCGGTGCTTTCGTCCTTATCCCAGGCATTGGCGGCTTCGAGCAACGTGTCGACGACCGAGCGAAGTGCGATGCGAAACAGTCGATCGAACTCCGATACGCGCCGACCCGATTCGGGCCCGTTCTTTTCCAATGATTTCGCCAATCGGACGAGGTGATAGGTCTCGCGAATGAGTCCGAGGGGCGGCAAGCGTTCTAGCAGCGATTCGAGCAGTGCCAGCGTGGAACGGGCTCGCAAGATCGGCCGGGGATCGCCGCCTTCGGAAAGCGGTACAAAGAGCAAGGGCTCGTCGGCCATGGCGTGAACGAGGTCCGGAAGACGGGCGCGCACATCATCCGAGCCGCGGGCCGCCACCGCACGTTCCACCTCGCCGGCTGCTTCTTCCCACGGCGCCAAATCAGTCGGGCTGGCCGCGGAACCGCCGGCCACGGCAGCGAGCGCCCGTATCGCACGGCCGATTTCGACACAGGTGTCGAGCGCCGTATCCGTGAGGTGGTCCTTGGTCATGCGCCGGCGGTCATATTCCATCACGTCGTCGACGCCGCCGACGGGATCAGGGACGGCAATGTCATGGAGGGCCAGCACGAATTCTTCCAGGTCCATGTGCCATTGCTGGGCGGTTTCGAGCCATGCCGCGGGTGAATCACCGGCCAGATTTTTCCCGCTCGGCGTCTGCACCGCCTGCACGGGCTTCGCGGCCGCACGCCACAATTCCGCCACAGCGGTGAGAAAAGCCAGCCGCTGTTCGAGGTCGCGGGCTGCTTCCTCTAACGCGAATTCCTCCTTTGGGGCCGGCCCGCCGCCGGCGAGCGCGCCCTCCTGACCATCGTCCGCCGAGTCCTTGAAGGTCACGCCTTCGTAGGCGGACTCATAAACATTGTCGCCCGAGTGGCGGCCGCCCAGCCCCGGGATCGCGGGCACGTGCCACAAATCGTCAGCGTTCGCGGCGAGCAACGCAAAAAAGCGCGGCACAATTGTGGTGCGCTCGGCTGAAGCCAACGCCCCCTCCAGCCACCGTGCGGAGAGTTCGTGAAACGATGCAGCGCCGTCCTCGAGCGGCACGCTGGCCGCCTCGCTCAGCCACGCGATGAGCAGCGCCAGCGACGCACGCCAGTCTTGCTGCACCAGTAGAGCCTCGATCACCTGGGCAAACGCGGCGGGCGACGTGAAGCCCTCGCGCCGTTCACGCCAGAAGGCAATGTCTTCCTTGGCGCCGGTCTCTCCCGTTTTCGCGCGCTTATTCCATTCAGCCAATGCTCGGGCCACGTGGAGGGCCGCGTCCGCCCGTTCGCCGCCGTTAAGGCGGGGAAGATCACTCACCTCGTACGCGGCAAACTTGTCCCACCAAACCGCCAGTTTGCGGACGCCTTTGGTCAATGATTCACCCAGTCGAGCGTTGCCGGCCGACGCCGACGCTGCCAGCAGTCGCGCATACAGATGAAATTGCCGCATCAAGGCATCGATCAATTCCTCATTGCGGTGGTCGTGCGTGCTGTCTTCACGCGACTGGAAGAGAGGGTAGAGTCCCTGATAACCGAGAATGTTCCACGGATCGGCCAGGGCGCCGCACTCGATACCACGCGTCGTCAAATCCTCCACCTCGGGCAAGAGCGCGGCGGCCTCGGCCAGGCGTCCGTCAACGGCACCAAGCTCGGCCGCGGTTTGCCGGATGGCAATCTCGGACAGGATGCGCGCTGACGTCGTCGGAATGCGCGACGCATATTGCCGGCTCGCCGCGGGGAAACCAAGTTCCGCCAACAACACCGCCAACTCGTGGTTCTGCAACTGGGCCGCGCGCTGCTTGGCCAATTCTTGATTGAGGTGCTGGCGAATGCCGCCAAACGGCTGCTTGAGCCGCTTGGCCTCGGCACGCAAGAGGTCGCCGTGATCGCCGCCGATGGTTTCGAGCAACTTGGTGTAGAAGGTGTCGCGGTAGCGAGCGACTTCGGGCACCAGTGTCGCCAGCCGCGCATCGGAGTCGTGGGCCGTCGGCCCGTCGCCACAGACGCCGGACGCCATCAAGATGGTACCGGCCAGCACGGCGGCCGCTTCGAAAAGGAGCGCCCCTTCGGGGTCAAGCACGCTGGCATGATTGGGGCTGGGCGTCGTCATGCGAGTGATGAGTGCGTCGAGCACGGCCTGACGAACGACGAACCGCCGGTAGTGACCCTTGTTGTCGATCAGATGCGGGTCCCATTCGCCAAACAGATAATTCGGTCGCCGATTCACGGGATGCCCATGGTCGTAAGCGCGCGGGTCGAACGCAAGTTCATCCATGTGCCCCAGGTTGAACCAGGCGGCGATCTTGATCTCGTCGGGCGTCTGTTCGAGGATGCGAATCGCCTGGGCCACCACGTTCCGATACACGCCTGTCGCGGCGCCGACGCTTTGCAAGTAGATCGGAACGGGCCGCAATCGTTCGTGTGGATACAGTTCGGTTTGCGCTCGCGTCTCGAGGCCCGCGATGGGTCGATGTCCGACGTAGTCGTTCAGCTTGTGCAGCGCCCCCGCGACAATGCGGTCGCGTTCCTCCCACGGACCACCTTGAGAGAGAACGGCTTCGCAAATCCGTGCCAGGACGAACGAGTTGAAAAGCGCTCGATCCGATTGGTGGGCGAGCATGTCGCGATGATGCTCGCGATAAGCCTTTGGTACGTCAACGAACGCGATGTTGGCCGCCGCGGTCGCTTGAGTGACATCGCGAAACGCCGCCGACCCCGATTTGTTGAGTTCCTGCGCCCTGGCAACCAGCCACGCACCGAGTGCGTCGCGCGGGGATTCCGCCACCTGGGACGAAAGTACCGAGTAGGCGTCGTCCAGGGCCCGCTGAAACTTCGCGTCGGGCCGGCCGTCGGAGAAATTCAAATAACCGAGCAATGCCTGCGGTGGAACCCGCTCGGCAAGCCCAGGCAAGGAGGCGTCCATCGTATGCCGTCCGAGGCGAGGCGAAACGAAACGAACTCTCATCAGAATAGCGGGCCGAGCGGCTGATTGGGAAGTGTACGTCTGCCGCGGGACCGATTCCTTCGCTTCGTTGCGCAATTCGCCTTGCTTCCGGGCGTGTTCCAGAGTATGGACCGACCGCTTATCTGGAGGTCCCATGCGCACACGCCTTTACCCTGGGCTCGTCTGCTTCGTTCTGGGCTTGGCCGGCTGCGCCTGGGATGGGTCCGCATTACGCAACCCATTCAATTTCGACCGCGAACCGGACACGAGCAAGTTGCCTCCAGCCTCCACGCGCGCCGCGACACGCGTCATTGCCATCGGATCGGAAATCGCAACGCAGAACAAGGACGACCTCGGCGTCACGCCAATCTTCTTCACGATGGGCGTGCGCGAGGTGGAAATATCGCATTCCAAATCGGGGATGGTGATCCTGAGCGAAGGGCTAGTCGATCGCTGTGCCACTGACGCCGACCTTGCCGCGGTGATTTGCCATGAGCTGGGCAAGTTGGCCGCCGAGCATGGGCCACGACGCGTTGCGGAATTGGATGCCCCGCCGGCGCCGCGCTTGGCGCCGGACGTCGTGGGCGGCGGCGATGGGCCCGATCAAACTCGTCTCGCCGCGATGGCGAAGTTCGATCGCCGCGGGCCCGGCGGCTCGCGAAATGGCCGTGAGCCCAAGCGCGATGCCCGCACGCTCGGTGAGAATTTCTACGTCAAGTCCGGCCGCAAGCCTGAAGACTTCGCACGCATGGACCAGCTGATTCGCGAGGCGGAAGATAACGCCGACAAGCGCGAAAGCGAGAAGCTGCGTTAGTTGCACTTCCGGCCGCTTGCCGGGAATTCCGTTCGGCGTATCGTGTCGGCAATCCATCGCCTGCACAATACCCGGACATACACATGCCCCTCTCCCGACGCAGCCTTCTTTTCGCCGCCAGCATGGCGGTGTTCGCCTTCCTCCCGTCGTGCAATCGCGGCGGGGACTCCGGCAAGATCAAGGTGGCGTTCGTCACGAATAACCCGGAAGACTTCTGGACGATTGCCGAGAAGGGGGCGAAGGACGCCGCCGACAAGCACGGCGTCGAACTGATCTTCCGCAAGCCGGACAAGGGCGACACCGGCATCCAGCGCGACATCGTCAATGAGCTGGTCGCTAAAGGCGTTCAGGGAATCGCCGTCAGCGTGATCAACCCGGAAGAGCAAACACCCGACCTCAAGCAGGTGGCGACCAAGACCAATTTGCTAACGGTCGACAACGACGCGACCGCGAGCGGTCGGCTCTGTTACATCGGGACCGACAATTACGAGGCGGGCAAAGCCGTCGGCCGGCTGGTCAAGGAAGTGATGCCACAGGGCGGCACCGTGGCCATCTTCGTCGGCCAGATCACGCCGATCAACGCGCGACAACGTTTCCAGGGCGTCGTCGATGAACTCGCCGGCCAGAAGGACGCCAAGGGGCCGACGATCGGCAAGTACACGCTATACAAGAACGAAGCGATCACCGACGGCGCCCAGCGGGCGACGTGCCTGGACAATGCCAAGGACGCCATTGAGAAGCTCACCGGCACGGAAAACGTCTGCATGGTCGGCCTGTGGGCCTACAACGCGCCGGCGATCCTGGAAGCGGCCAAGTCAAAGAACGCGGCTGCACGTATCAAGATCGTCAGCTTCGATGAATACCCAGATACGCTGACGGCGATTGACAAGGGTGAGATTTACGCGACGGTCGTGCAGGACCCGTACAATTTCGGCTACAAGTCCGTGGAACTCATGGCCGAGATGGCGAAGAGTGGCGACAAGTCGGTTGCTACCAACAAGCCGCTGCAGAACATCGATTACCGCGTCGTCGTCAAGGAAGCGGCCAAGGACCCGGTGACGGGCAAAGATCGCCTCGCGGCTCGCGATTTTCAGAAGGAACTGAACAAGCTCATGGGCAAGTAACCGACCTCACGCCGCGCTGGAGTGACGCGAACGAACCCCGTACACGGCAATGGTCTCCGTAGAATACGGCTTTCCATCAGTGCGGGGGTCTTGACTCGATGATTGACGTGGCGCTCTTGGGCACCGGTGGTACGCTGCCGCTGCCCGACCGCTTCTTATCGGCCATGCTGATCCGCTGCGGCGGACAACTTATCCTCATCGATTGCGGCGAAGGCACGCAGGTCAGTCTGCGCAAGCTCGGGTGGGGACTCAAGGACGTCGGCACCATTCTGCTCACGCACTTCCACGCTGACCACGTCGCCGGTTTGCCGGGGCTGTTGCTGACCATCGGCAACAGCGGCCGCACGCGCGATGAACCGATGACGATCGTCGGCCCGCGGAACGTGCAACGGGTTGTTGAAAGTCTGCGCGTCATCGCCCCGCACCTACCCTACCCGGTTCGCTACCGGGAACTGGCCGGCAACCCCGCAGAGTCGCTGTCTGTGGGCCCTCTCCAGGTGACGGCCTGCCCGGCTGATCATGACATCCCATGCCTGGCGTATCGGCTGAGTCTTTCGCGTGCGCCGGCATTTCAGCCGGAGCGGGCGAAGGCGATCGGCCTTCCCGTAACGCAGTGGAAATTGCTCCAGCGTGGCGAAACCGTCGTGCACGAGGGTCGTGAAGTGCGCCCCGAGGAAGTGTTGGGCGCGCCGCGGCCAGGCCTCTCGGTCGGTTTCGTGACCGACAGCCGGCCGACCAAGTCGCTGGTCGAGTTCTTCACCGACGCGGACCTGCTAATCACCGAAGCGACTTACGGCGACCCGGCCGACCGGCCGAAGGCGATCGAGAACAAGCACATGACGTTCACCGAGGCGGCCACACTTGGAGCGGCTGCACGTGCTCGCCAACTGTGGTTCACGCACTTCAGTCCGGCGCTGCCGAATCCGGACTACTTCCGACGCGAGGCGGAGGTCGTGTTTCCAAACGTCACGATTGGCCGTGAACATTTGGCGACGACGTTGACCTTCACGGACTGATGTGCAAAAATGAGAGATTTGTGTTGACGCGATAAACGAACTGGGTAAACTCCAGGTGGTGGCAATAGGGAAACTTGTTGCTATCCGACCTCTTTTCATACTGCCC
>DATANR010000044.1:0-9921 GCA_036266155.1 Gemmataceae bacterium
GCTCGACCGTCGTGCTCAACGAACCAGCCGCCCCCGGTTTCGACGACGTTCAGCCATAACTTGTAACGGGCCAGCATGCCACTACCCCAGAGGCCGAACTGGCGAGTAGCCCTTTTGAATGACGTCGAACCAGTAGTCCTTGCCGTCGAGAAGCAGGTAGCGTGTTTCCCGCCTCACCCGAGCCGGCGAACGTCAAAATTGAGTAGTCGCAGCCTTCGACGACAACGAATCTCAATCACTGCCTTCGAGGCGGCGGTCTGCTGCAGTTCTTTTGTTCGGCGCTAGACCTTTGTCATTGGGTGGGACGAGGCGCAATTGCGGAAGAGGCAACTGAGTTCTTCGTCAACAGTTCTCCCTTCGTCGGTTCGCCTCTCCAAATCTCGTAGTCGAATACCGCCATGTAAGGTTTGGTCAGATCAAAGCTGCCGACGAAACTGCTTGCCCGACAATAGTCGCTGACTCCCGCACCTCCCTTTTGAAAGGCAGTCAGTTTGTTCGAACTGCCGACCAAGAAGGCGTCAGGCGCGGAGGATTGGACGAGATACAATTCATATCGAATCCACAAGTCATCTTGGCAATTAGGCCATTCCCCGCGCACAGTCACACCCAATTCTCCGCCTGTCTGCGTCGGAACGACTGAGATTGTGCCATTGGTCCATGAGCGATCAGAAGGCCGAATGCGCGCGATTTCTTTGGAACAACCAACGATCGCAACGCATATTGCAACGGCAAAGGCTGTTCGCATCATTGATCTCCCAACGCCGAACGACCGCGTTAGCCGTCATTGCGTCGTTGTATAGCTTCGAACAGGCGACTCCAGGGCCGCGCCCTTCGGTTGGTAAAATCCAAATACTGCAAGGCAGCGAGTCTAGGATGCAATGGTGTTTCGCGGAGCATAACGGGGATAACGTGCTTCTTCGCCCCCCATGCAAACGACCACTCGTACGTTACATATTCTGATTCCCTCGCTTCTGGAGACATGATTGCGATCAGCGCGATTGATTTTTGAATAGAATCGTCAATCTCTTGCCGCCAATCGACCCCGGGCTCAAGTCGATCATTGTCTATCCAAGCTTCAAATCCAACTTCGGCGAATTTGAATTTGGCGAGTTCCGCGAAGTCACCATCAAGTTTGCTGTGTGATAGGAAAACGAGCGGTTTGCCTTTACTTGGAGTCTTCGAAGGAGTTACTGGTACGGCTTCAGTGACTTGTTTCTCTGTCTCAGCACGTCGTATTTGTGCGGTCAGCAACTCAGTAAGATGTTGCGCGATCGAAGCAAGCTGTCTCTCCCTTCCGTGGCGAGACGAAGCCGCAAGCGGTTTCCGAACATCATTCAAGAACTGAAACTGGGCAAGTTCGGGGGCGATCGTGAACCACGCAGTATTTCGTACTAGAATCGGCAGAATGAGCGTATTTCGCTCTTCAGCGCGTTTCAACAGCGCGGGCAACTCCTCGTTCATGAGGAATTCTGACGCGAGGAAATCTGGAGACACTAAGAGGATGGCGACTTCCGCGTCATTTATTGCCTTCTTGATTTCGGTGGACCAATCTGCTCCTGCTGGGATCTCGCTCGTATCCCAGAATTTCGCCACCCCCTGATTCTCAAGCGCCCGAAGATGCGCAAGGAGTTCGTCCTTGAATCTTGCGTCACGATGGCTGTAGCTGATGAATACGTCTGATTTTGCCATGTTGTTACAGACGGTTAACTGGTGAGTATGCTGACCGGCGCCGGTAAGCACATGTATGCGCCGGTCAACCTATTTCGTTGCGCTGGTCAGTATATCACGGCATCTCGGTCAACGTATGCACGTTCCAGTCAGCGTATCACCTGGTCCGCCAACCTCAGTTCGCCCCCAACGCCGCAAGCCGCAGCGCCTCCGACGCCGGCAGGCGCAATCGAGCCGTCAGGCGAGTGCCATTCTCAACGACCTGCGATTCGTCATAACCACGGCGAATGTCAGCCCAGTCGCTGGGGTCATTGCCGGTGCGGAAGCCGCCGAACTCGGTGGCGAGGCCGCGTTGTTGGGCAAGCAGGCCGCGCAGCGTGGTCGAACCGTTGCGTGCTTCACCGGTGGAACCGAAACGCAGTTCCATCTTCACGTCGGCAAAGGAGCCCGACGGTTCCAGCCAGATCACCGACCCGCTCGTGGCGCCGGCACGAACGGGGAAGCCGGGTTCACCCTGGGTCGTCCGACCGGTTGCCCGCCAGACCGGACCACGAGCGCGATCGGTCATCTCCTTCAACTCGCTCGCCAATTGAACCTTGCTGCCCTGGTCGCGCAATGCCTGGATGGTCTGCTCCGTGTCGGCAAGGACGAGCGTGCTGGCGTCCGCAAAGTAGCCGAACCGGTAGACCGTCGTCAGGCTGGTGAACGGACCATATTTCTTGCCGGGCTGGTCCGGACCGAGGTATTTCGATTTCTCGGGCGCGGTCTTGAAGCGGACCACGCACGCCGACCCGTTGGCCGGCAGACGGGCGACGACGAACCGTGACAGGTCGGCCTGGCGGAATCCGGATCGATCCATGCCGATGACGTCCGGCAGCGGTTGGCGCTCGAGCGCCGTGCGGTACGCTTCGCTGCTCGACAGCTCGTCAAGATCGTAGCCGGCGACCATCGTGGCGTCGGCGGGCACGTAAGCCAGCAGGTCGGCACTCGCCGGCTTGCCCGCATTGCGGGCGATCAAATAGATTGTGATGCCAGCCGCCAGCAAGAGCACGAACGCGCCTGCGGCCGCTCCCAGGATCAGGACAGGTGAAATGCGTTTCTTGCGTGCGCTCTTCGGTGAATCAATTGGCTCATCGTCGCGCGTTCGCCGACGGCCGCCGCGCCGATCGTCGTCGTCGTAACGCGAGCGCTGGCGAGGCATGGGGTGGTTCCTTCTCACCAATCGTGCGGATGCGGCTATGCTATGGCTTGGCGAAATCCGCTGGGACGGACTGGGAGAACGAATTGTTCAAGGATGCTTTGCGATCGTTTCGCGTCGTCGGCTATGCCGAGGGGATTTCGTTTCTGCTGTTGCTCGGCATCGCGATGCCGCTCAAATACGCGGCCGGGATTCCGGAGGCGGTGTTCGTGATCGGCCTGCTTCACGGCGTGCTGTGGATTCTCTATCAGATCGTCGCCATTCGTGCGAAGTTCGCATGTCCGTGGTCGATGGCAACGCTCTTTTGGGCCGGCGTCGCGTCGTTGCTGCCGTTCGGACCGTTTGTGTTCGATGCGTGGCTGCGGCGTCGGTCGCCGACGATCGCCCCTGAGCCAGCGGAGCCGCATCTCTAGCGGTTCATTGCAATTGGAACGTAGCCTTCTCGCTCCGCGAGAAGATTGCAGGGCAGGCACGGTCCGAAACAATGGCCCTTTCTAAATGGCCAGCTTTGCATACTTCTCGCGGAGCGAGAAGGCTACGTAAGAGCTGCAGTGGAAGAGCGCCAACCCGTACCAGTTTTTCAGCACGGTATCTGAAGCATAGTTTTTTGTTCGACGTGATCGACACAAACATCAACCGTTAAATGAATTGTGTCGAATCTGCATTCAAAGTCCGCCTGACCCGACACGTGCGGGCAAGCAATGGCGCTCTTTAAAATGTCCATTTGCGCCGGACGAAAGTCTCGGCGAGACAAGTGTTTGCGAATTCGGTGTTGGATTGTGGCTAAGAGCGCCAGGCGACTGCTGGCGCTCTTAGCCATTGTCGCCTACTTTCCCAACGAAACTAGACAGCTCACAGCGCGAACTCGACCGCCAGGAGCAATCCGTTCGTGACCGCGTGGGCGATGATGGCGTCGCGGACGCGGCCGGTTCGGACGACGACAAGGCCATAAGCCATTCCCGCGAGGATGCCCGCCAGCCACCATTCGCCGTGCATCAGGCCGAAGAGAACTGATGAGACGAGGAACGAGAGCCAGGTGAATCGGCCCGGCGGCACTGCTTCCCAATCGGACGATATGAGCCGGCGCATCAGGTAGCCGCGGAAGGCCAGTTCTTCCGCGATCGGCGTGATCACCACAAAACCGATCGCGCGGGCGATGATCCAGAGCGTCTTCAATCCATCGGACCATTCCCTGGGAAGGCGGCTCGGCTCCAGCTTCGTGAGGGCGACCCACAACAGGAACACGCCGGCGCCGGCAGTGACCGCCCACAGCAAGCCGAGACTGCTGGAGTCGCGGCCCGGATTGCGCAGGACATCGTAGCGTCGCCAGAAATAGGCTAGTAATGCGCCAGCGACGAGCGCCCGGATCGGGTACAGCGTCGCAGGCCGTGGGCTTACGGCGGTGGCGACCATTTGCACGGCAACGGCTGCGAGCAAGGGCGTGAGATAAGCGAGCGTGGCGTCCGACCCCTCGTTCTCAGCAACCAAATCGCGCGTGAATAGGCGCGACCGATGCGCAAGCATGAGCAACCCAACGGTGACGGCGTTGAAACCGATCCATCCTGCTTGCGAATGGAATCCGCCGACCGCGAGCGCCGGCGACACGCGGTCGCCGATCCACACGAGCGCGACGATTCGCAAAACATTAACCACCCAGACGCCGGCCAAGCCCAGTGGGGCCAACAGGTATGCGCGCGGGAAACGCAAGTAGTTGTGGAACAGGCTCCAATAAAGAACGAGGTACATGGCCATGAGACCGATGCCCTCGTAGCCGGAACAGGGTACGCCGACCTCGACACGGAACGTCGGCGTGCCCAGTAGGCGAGTCTCGGGGTCGTAGACCACCTCAGGGAGGATCGCGCACAGCAAGCCATAGGCTGAGCGCATGGTTGGTTCGGAAAGTACATCCCATTCTTCGCGCGCGATGCGCGCAACGACGCAAATCAAGGCTGCGAGTATCACCGCTCTTAACCACAGGGAGCGGCCCTGCCAGATCAAGAGCGGCCAGACGCCAGGCGGCAACATTGCCAGCGCCCACACGAAGACTGTCAGCCCGCCGGCCGCCAACCAGATGATCAGTTCCCACGGTTCGAGGGCCGGCTCCTTGCCGAGTACCCACCGGGTGCAAAGTGCGAAGAGACCATAGGCGGTGAGCTGGCCGACCAGGACCAGGGCTAGTCGAGTGATCGGATACCGTTGCCGAAGGACGTCCCACGACTCGGCATCCAGAAACCAATAGGCGAACGCCACGGCAAGCCCGCCGGCCACGAGTCCCCAGCGGAAGATGGCTGGTGTCCAGGCGACAAATGAACCAGCCCATCCGCCATCGCGTGCCCGGTTCGCTGCGTCATAGGCCGCCGACAGAATGCCCGCTTCGACAAGCAACAGCAGCGTGAGCAACGTCCAGCGGACGAGCGGCAGCCGGCCCGACGGACCGGAAGGAGGTGATTCGTATTCGGGGGGCGCCACGGTCATGGTCAATAAGACTAGCTCGCTGGTGGACTTGGGGACGTCAAAGGCACGCCAGTTCGATGGGAGTGGATTCCCGTTTTCTGGCGACTTCGTCAGAAAACGGGGACAAAGGGCTTCACCACATTCTGCCGCCCAGGCCCGCTCCGGTTCTGCCTGGCGCTCCGCTTGTAACGATTGTGTCGGTTGCGTCGCCAGCCGGACTTCGGCGTTGTGCCGAGAGAGCGCGTTGTATCGCCCCAATTCGCCCATTCCAGCGCCGAGCGGGCTGCACCACCTGTAACGAGTGTGGCGAGTCGCCGATAAACGCCGGCAAGCCATGCGTTCGGCATCCTCCGCGGGACCTGAACGACCCGCGCTTTAGACCATCGGAGAATTGTCCATGAGACACGGACGTCTCGCCTCAGCGCTCGCCTTCCTGACCATCACGGGGTTGGCCGCCGCTCAATCTCCCACATCGGACTTCGCCGTCGAACGCGAACCGGAAACGACGGTCGTCGCCCCGGTGGTCAAACCGGGGCCGATTGCCGCGGCGGTCCTGGCGCTGCCAATGACCGCGGACGATCCAAAGACGGCGCCGCCGGCAACGTTGCCCAAGACAGCGACGCAGATGCCGGCGGGCAAGGATGTGCCAACGGTGCCGGCACCCGGTGGCGCTACGCCGCTGGCGCCGGGCATCGCGGCGCTGCCGCCGGGGGGCGTCGTTTTGACGCCGAATGAAACGGTGGTGATCGGTAATGGCGTGGCTGTCGACCCGTCGTGCTACTGGGTGAGTGCCGAGTACATGGCTCTGCGCTTCAAGAAAGACACGGTGCCGCCGCTGGTCACGACCGGCCCAGCCTCGTTCCCAGTCGGCTTCCTGGGCAACCCGGGCACGCGCGTTCTGTTCGCCGGCGAGCTGGATCAGAACACGCTCTCTGGCGTCCTCCTTCGCGGCGGTATGTGGATGGACGCGTGCCACACGTGGGGCCTCGAAGTCTCCGGCTTCTGTATACCGGAGCAGAACAACTCGCGCGGATTCAATAGCAATCAGTTCCCGGTGCTGGCTCGCCCGTTCCGCGACGTGAACCCGGGCGGCCCGAACTCGGAGTTCCTCGCCTTCCCGGGCCTGTCGACGGGCGCCATTACCATTGAAAACAAGACGGAGTTGTGCGGCGCGACGATTGCGGCTCGCTGTCCGTTCTGGAGCGGCTGCTGCTGGCGCGTCGACGGCGTTGCCGGGCTTGGTTGCCTGGACCTTAAAGAAGAGGTGACCATCGTCGAGACGCCGCGCGGCACGCCGAACAACCCGTTTGTCGGCGGAGCGAACACACAGTTCATCGCGACCGACGCGTTCAAGACTCAGAACAAATTCTGCGGCGCCTTCGCCGGTCTCGAAGCGTCGTACAACTACGGCTGCTGGACGATCGGGGCCCTGGCCAACGTGGGCATCGGTTGCAATCATCAGTCGATCGACATCAACGGCAACCAGATTGCCATCCCGGCGACCGGACGTCCGTCAACCACCGCCGGCGGCCTGCTGGCGGTGCCGGGCCGGAACATTGGCCGGTTCACCAAGAACGAGTGCTCCGTCGTGTCGCAGGTCGGCCTGAACCTCGGCTATCAATGCACGGAGCACATCCAAATCTTCGGCGGCTACACCTGCTTGTACTGGACGAACGTGATTCGGCCCGGCGAGCAGATTGACCCGGTGCTCGACATCAACCGGATCCCGAACTTCAGCCGCGGTGTGGCCGCCACGTCGAACCGGCCAGTCGCACCGTTCAACCAGCAGAACTTCTGGGCGCAGGGAGTGAGCTTGGGTGTCCGGTTCAGTTGGTAGCATAGGTCGCGCGAAAGTCTGTTTCAGCAGAGACCGGTACCGCATTTGCGGTCCGGTCTCTTGTGTTTGTGTCTCGACCAAAAACAGATTTCGCTCAGGCCTGAGAGGATGTGTTAATTGGGAATTCTTGTTTGTCCGCAAGAGTCCGGCAGAATTGTGAACTATGTTGGGATTGACCCAAAACCTGAAATTCATGTATTCGTATATTTAACTGTCTTGCGGAGCCGCTCGATGGGATCCCAGATCGCCGTGTTTACGCGAAAAATGCGCACGTCACTGCTGCTTGCAGCCGCGACTTTGTGTTTGATGCTTCTGACTACTCCTGCTTTTGCAGTTTTCCCGGGAGACGGAGGCGGCGGAGGCGGTGGAGGGGGTGGCGGCGGCAGCAAGGGCGGTGGCGGAGGCGGCGATACCCCGGGCACACATGGGTCTGTGCCGGAGATCGGCCTCGGCGCGGCCGCTTCGGCGTTGACCATCCTAGTCGGGGTCACGCTCATCGCCCTCGATCGCCGGCGGCATCGGTCGGCCGTTGTGGAACCGCAGAAGGCTTGATTGCGAATTTGAATCAAACATTTGCGGCCGAGCCATCAGTGGCTCGGCCGTTTTGTTTTACACCAATTGCTTCCGTAACCGTAGCGACGCAACCGTGAGCGACACGAGAGCCATCACCCACAAGACGGCCGCATGACGCCACAGTTCGGGCCAGCCGGCGCCACGCAGGATTACGCCTCGGGCCGCATCAATCAGCCATGTCGTGGGAATCGCGTTGGCGATCCATTGAAAAAACTTGGGCATGGAATCGAGCGGGAACACATAGCCCGAGAGGAAGATCGACGGCAGGATCGTGCCCATCGCCATCTGCCCGGCCGCGTCGCGCGTCTCCGCTCGCGTTGAGATGAGCAGGCCGGCGCCGAGCATCGTCAATACGAATGGCGCTGCCAAGGCCAGCAACGTCAGGAACGCGCCGCGAATCGGCACGCCGAACGCGTACCGCATCAGCATCGCAATGAAGCAGAATTCGAATACGGTCAGAATCGCGTACGGCGTCACCTTGCCGAGGATCAATTCGCCGCGGCGGACCGGACTCATGTAAAGTTGCTCGAGAGTGCCCATCTCCTTCTCCTTGACGATGGCCGTTGCCGACAGCATGGTCGACATCATCTGACACATGACGACCATCAGGCCCGGGATGAAGAAGTTGGCTGACTTCGTGTCCGGATTGAAGAGAATCCGCGGCCGTGATTCGACGGGAAGCGGCCGATCGCCGAGCGCTCGTTGCAGTGACTCGCGTAGAGCGATCGCGTTGCCGGCGGCCACCGCCTCGGCCGCGATGCTCGATACCGAACCGTCAACGAGCACCTGAATCTCGGCGGTCTGCCCGCTTTCGAGCCGACGCGAGTAATCTTCCGGGATGACGATGCCGACGAGCGCTTCGCCAGAGACGATCGACCGATACGCATCGGCGTCCGAGTACACGGTTCGCACAACCGCGAAGTCGCCCGAGTTCTCAAATTGCCGTAAGACGGCCCGGCTCTCTTGCGTGCGGGCATGGTCGACGATCACCGTTCGCACATCGCGCACGTTGGTGTCGATCGCGTAGCCGAGCAGGAACAACTCGACAATGGGAATGAACAGCGTGAAGAACAGCGTCTGCGGGTCGCGGCGAATGTGCCGAAACTCCTTGTGAGCGATCGACCAGACGCGGAGGAGAGCGGGGGACATGGGGGACCTCATGGCGAGCGGAGTTGCGTAAGCAACCCGATAATGAGCACGTCATTTGAAACTTCATCGGGTTGCTTACGCAACTCCGCTCGCCGCGCGTGATAGTGTCACGAACACATCTTCCAAATTCGCATTCGTATCGCGAACGATGACGCCCTGAGCCTTCAGGTCGGCGAACGTTTCGCTAACGTCCGCGAGGGCATGGATCGATTCGCCGAAGATCGTGGCTTCGTGGACCGTGGTTCGCTTGCGCAGATACGCGAGCAATTCCGCGATGTCCGGGCCGATAATCTCCACGCGCCGCGTGCCTTCCGGCGTCACTTGCGGCAGTTTCTTCAACTCACCCGGCGTGCCGACCACCAGCAACTTTGACAGGTACAGATAGCCGACTCGCCCGCAGCGCTCGGCCTCATCCATGTAGTGCGTTGTGACGACCAGTGTGATCCCGTCGGCCGCGAGGCGGAAGAGCAAGTCCCACAAGTCGCGGCGTGCAACCGGATCAACGCCGGCCGTCGGCTCGTCGAGGAACACGAGCCGCGGCTCATGCAACAGCGCACAGGCCATCGCGAGCCGTTGTTTCCAGCCTCCCGAGAGTCGGCCGGCCCGGCGATCCAGATACGGCGCCAGGCCCGTGAGGTTGACGAGGAAGTCCTTTCGCTCGCGGAAGCGATTGCCCGTGATCCCGTAAATGCCCGCATAGAACGCGATATTCTCGACAGCCGTCAGGTCGGGGTAGAGCGCGAACTTCTGCGACATGTACCCGATGCGGGCACGCACTTTCTCCGCGTTCGTTTTCACATCCTGACCGAGCACGCGGGCCGAGCCGCCGGCGAGCGGCAAGAGCCCGCATAGGCCGCGAATCAACGTCGTCTTGCCGGACCCATTGGGACCAAGCAAGCCGAACACCTCGCCGGGCTGAATCGAAAAGGAAACCCCGTCGACCGCGGTGAACGTCCCGAACCGGATGGTCGCATGATCGATGTCGATGACGGGCTCGGTTCCATTGGGCACGACGAAGCTCCACGAGGGCGAGCGGTGCTCC
>DATANR010000045.1:0-8567 GCA_036266155.1 Gemmataceae bacterium
CATCCAAACAAGCTTGCCTCTCGTGCTCGGAAAGCCGAACGATATACTTCTTGTTCAACGGAAACCTCCATGTTTCCGCAGCTTTTCCCATGAACAAGCCTCGATAATCAACCCCAAACTTTAGTGCTGGCGGGGCACTAGTGATCGCGTGACGGACCTGCTCGTTGAGCGATTGCAGCTGCGCAATCGCCGATTGCCAGTTGCCAGCGGTTGGAGGTGGCATTGGCGGCCAATCCTCGTCGGGGGCCAATGATGTCCCATCTCCCTGAAGTGTCGGAGCACGAGTCGGTATGCCCCTCCCAGGTGCAGGACCACCTCCCAGATGTTGTGTGCCCCGCGAACCGGCCGGGCCAATGCTTGATCGTGAGTGACGCCGGCAAGCAATTCAAGGACGGCCGGCCCATGCCATGCGCCACCTTCAAGTGCACGCCGCAACTGGTCGTCAATCCGTTCCAATTCGTTCACGATGCCACTCACTTCAAATCAAGGACCAATTATCCAGCGCTACTTCTTGGTACTTCCTTGTTGACTATTTCTCGATCGACGCGCTACCTTGACATCGCCTGCTGCCATGTTCGGAGCCGGCGATCCGACCACCTCTGCTACCGGTGTCGGCAGCCTTCGGCGCAGAACCATCGCTTCGGCAGCCGCCACGGCAGCTTTCAGAGGTGCTCCAGTGACGTCGGCAACTCCTCGGTAACGGACCAGAGGCAAGAACCATGGATACGCTCCGTAGTCTTCGGGCACGACGACGCATTCCTTGGCGCGCGCCTGCAAGATGGGTTGCACTGGCACCGATGGCAGCGTTTTGACGACTACCTTCAGTTCCTGGAGCACGACTTTCGGATCGGTCAGGTCGGCAATTACGAAGCGCGATATGTGAGCTAGCGTCGAGACTGTCTCCCGGTACGTTCGACTTCCCAGCTTCTGAAAATCGAACATAACGGGCGAATACCCCAGTGCGCGCAGCGATTCGCGTAACGCGTCCAAGACCTCTTTTCGCTTCGCCGTAAATCGACCCAGAATGAGGACAACTTTGGAAGTGATTGTGTCGATCACCTGATTGTGGTTCGGCATGTGCCTTTTCAAATTCCGCGCAGGGGCGAACTGCGAGTGGAGGCGATGCGCGGCATCGTGGGGTGAAGGGCAACACGCTAACACTTTGCTGGGTGCGCTGGGACTATCCGCGCCCGACGAAGTTCGAGTCCCTTGCCGACTCTGCGATTTGGCTCGCCGTGTACACGCGAGCAAGGAAACTCGATTGATGGATTTAACCGTCCCACGTCCGTCCTGCCCTTACTTCGACTTCAACGGGCACCGGCTCAATGAGCGGCGCCATCGCATCCACCATCGCGGCCCGCAGCCACGCCATCGTCTCGGTCGTTCGCTCGGCGTCACACTCGACGACAATCTCGTCATGGACCGCCAAGATGGGAACAGCATCGGGGCAATGGGCGCGCCGCTCCCACAAGAGTGCCAAAGCGATCTTCAACCCATCGGCCCCGGTGCCTTGTACCGGTAGGTTCAGCTTCTCGTTAAACTGCGAGACACCCTTGACCCGCCGGCCGGTCAACGTCCGAGTGTCGCGGGGCGAATTGCCCATTGAACGATGCCAATGCCGGAGGCCGGGATACGCTTTGAAAAACGTGTCCCGGTAGGACGTCGCCTGCAACTCTGTCAAATCGACCCCGTAGGTTGTCCGCGCATAATCCCGAAAACCAGTTGCGCCCATTCCATAGAGCAGGCCAAAATTCAATGCCTTCGCCAGTTGCCGGTGTTCCTTCGTGACTTCGGCAATTCCCAATACTTGTCGCGCCGTCAACGTGTGCAGGTCTTCGCCTCGTTGGTACACCGCCAACAATGCCTGATCCCCGCTTACCTTTGCCGAGATCCTTAGTTCGACCTGGGAGTAGTCGGCCTTCACCAAAGCGCGACCTGAACCCGCCGCAAAACACTTCCGGTACTCGCCGCGTGGGAGATTCTGCATGTTGGGTGAGCCGCAAGCCATCCGGCCGCTATTGGCGCCAAGCTGGACCCAGTTCGGGTACACCCGTCCGTCGGCCGAGACGTGCTCGAGCCAGGCGGTGCCGTAGGTTGTTTCCCGCTTCCGAGCGTCCCGGTAGTCGCGCAGGAGATTGGCGAGCGGGAGATCGAGGTTGGCCAGGACATCGTCCCGCGTGGACTCCACCTGACAGCCGGCGAGGGCCAAGGCTTGTTTCACCTGATCTGGAGAATCCCAGTTCCATCCATTGGCGAAAAGTGTGGAAGGATCTTGTGTGGCGGCTGCGTCAAGAACGGCTTGAGTTTGTTGGACGTCTGCGTTTGCAGTCGCGGCCAGGGCTTTCCAGCAATTCCGATCGATCGGCACACCGGCAGCGCCCATCCACACAATGGCCGGCAAAGCGGAACATTCGATTGCCGCCGCTCGGTCGAGCCCGGCCTGGGCGAGCTTCGTTGTCAGTGCTCGATGCAGCGGTTCGAGGACTTGCACATCGGTGGCCGCGTAGGCAATCTGTTCGTCGGTCAATC
This sequence comes from Gemmataceae bacterium, assembly GCA_036266155.1. GTDB lineage: Bacteria > Planctomycetota > Planctomycetia > Gemmatales > Gemmataceae > SIAJ01. Next base: position 2,530 of record DATANR010000045.1, read on the forward strand.
GAGCCGACCAGTCCGACGTCTGGAGTCCCTTGTCGAGAACGGCACCGACCTCGCGAACCGCGCAGTCTTTGAGGCCATGTCGCACCGGGGCCGTGCCCTTCGCGTATCCCGAGGCGTATAGCACCTGCGACAGCAACATCGTGTCGCGGACACGGCCGGACTGAAAGCCGAGCCGGACCAGGAAGCCGAGATCGAACGCCAGGTTGTGTCCAACTACTTCGCACGCGGCCAGGGACTGCCACAGCGTCGTCGGATCGACGCGAAAGCAGTCGATCAGATACACGACCCGGCCAGCGCCGGCTGGAACCAACAGGGTGAGCAATCGAACCCGAGCTGTTCGGAGGTCGAGACCAGTCGTTTCGCAATCAAGGTAGACGCGCTCGCCTTCCGCGTCAGACAACCCAGACGCAAGCGCAGTGACTATAACGTTTGTCAAGTGTTTTTAGGCGGGCAATACGGAATTTGCCCGCCACATTTCGTTCTTGGCGACCAGGGCATTGACGAGGACCAAGAGTTTGCGTGCCACGGCCACGAGCGCCACCTTGGCGACTTTGCCGGCGGCCCGTAAGCGTGCATAGATCGCTTTGAATTCCGGGTTCACGCGAATCGCGGCGACGGCGGCCTGATACAGAGCGACGCGCACGTCGGACCGACCGCCGCGAATGTGTCGCGTTCCCTTCATCGCGCCGCTGTCCCAACTCATCGGCGCCAGGCCGACCAAGCAGGTGAGCGGCCATCGCTCCATCGTGCCCAGCTCCGGCAAGCGAATGATCAGGGTGCGTGCGACTTGATCGCCGACGCCGGGAACCGATTGCAACACTTCGTCCTTCTGGCGCATCGAGTCCGAAGCTCGGATCTGCTGGTTCATCTGCTTCTCGACGGCGGCGATCTTCTTGTTGAGGAAGCGGATGTGCGCCTCAATGTCGCGCCGCACGCTCGTGAGCGCGGTCGAAGCCAATCGGTTCTGCTCCATGACGCGGATGCCGAGCAACTGCTGCCGCCGATCGAGCAACTCTCGCAAGGCCCGCATTTCCTCGGTGGGAAAATCACGGAGCGGCGGTCGAATCGCTTCGGCAAAGTGCGCGAGTGCCGCGGCATCAATGATGTCGGTCTTGGCCAAGCGACCGCTGGCCTTGGCGAAGTCGCGGGCCTGGCGTGGGTTGATCTGCACGATGGGCAACTGGCGCTCAACCAGCGCCACGATCAGGGGCACTTCGAGCCCGCCGGTCGCCTCGGCCACAATCAAGGTCGGCTTCACCTCGACCAGGCGTTCGGCGATGGCGGCAATGCCCGCGGCGTCGTTGGCATACCGTTGGTAGCGCTCGCTCGGCCGCTCGTGCAGGTCGAGGTGGTCGCGGGAAACATCGATACCGACAAATGACTCGCTCATGGGTTCCTTCCTTGGCTGTGCGATGACCGCTTGTAGGTCGCATCCGCGCTGGTGAATGCGGGCTCCATGGCCCCGAGTGACTATTCGGACTTCGACTACAAAGTTCGACCGAGGATCACACTGCGCTCCGGTTTCGCGAACCGGCGAGGCTACGGTCTCATCGGCCGAAGGGTCTCCACGACAATCCCAGTTCTCGATGGGAACGATGTCGTGTCAGCACAGTACGAAAATCTCAGTTACGGAGATATACCAGCGAGGCCGGGGAAATCGTTCACCAACTCCACGGTTGGTCCCGAAGCGATGAATTGGACTATCGGCGAGGCAGCCGACTACTTCTTTGCCTTCAAGAAGAACGCGGCAGTTTCCTTCACGCTCTGGTAACCCGTGTACCGTGCTACCTCTTTGCCCTCAGCGTCGAACAAAATGCCGGTCGGATAACCTTTCACCTGGCGCTTTTCGGTCAAATCCTTGCGGGCGTCTCCATCCACGATCAGGCAAGTGAGTCCGCCAGCAGCATCGGCGACATCTTTGGCGGTGAATACCAGTTCGGCCATCTGTTTGCACGGCATGCACCAGTCGGTTTCAAACTTGATGAAGTACGCGCCTTTCTTCGCAGCAATGTCCTTGAGTGCCGTGTCCACGTCCTTGCGAAATGACACAGGCTTGTCGGCTCGTTTCGCCAACCGGTCCTCGCGCAACCGGTCGCGCTTGATCGCATCTTCGGCCTGCGTCATACCGGAGTCGAATGGAACCAGCCGGCCCTTCCGGCCATTGGTTCCGTCGAGTTCCAGTTTCCACGCTTTGCCGCCGGCCCAGGCAAAGTCACCCACGGTCCGCATCCCGTCCGTCGCCGGCGACATGCCGCGCAATTCCCACCAGTCGCCCGCACCGAACACTCCATCATTGTTGCTGTCGCTCAACATCAGATCGAACGCGGCATCACCCATTTGCACCTTGCCTGACAGGTATCCGCGCCGAGAGACGCGGACGACGTCCAGCACATCACCCTCCTTTTCGACCACGATCCACAGCGCGACAGGGTAATCCTCGAACGCCGGCGGTGCGCCCGGCTTGGCATGATTGACCCGAACGGTGGCCTCAAACGATGACCAAATCTTGTTGCGATTCGGCTTGGGCTCGACGACGACGGGTTTGTCGCCAAACTTCCCGTCGCCGTCCACGTCGACAAACAATTGGTCATAGGGTTTGCCCTTGGCACTTCGAGCCAGGACGAGGATGTGACCTGCACTGGCCTGGGCGTTCGGCCCCAGTTGGAGACGGCCCTCCAGGTGATCGAAGCCGGGCAGGCCCTTATGGTCCTTGGCCTCCAATTTGAGCTGACGTCCAGGTGGCGAGTAGCGTGGGGCAGTTTTGGATGCCGCGTCACCGGGTGTCAGCGTCACCGATATTGCCGGCGGCAATTTGGCGTCCGACTTGTCTTGGGCCAGCAACGGCGCTCCCAACAATGCCACCAGAACGGATAGGTGACTACGCATCGGCTACATCCTTTGAGATCACGGTTGCGTCGTGGCGACCGTGGGGAGGTTCATGCTGAAAAGGTAAAGCTATCCGCCTAGAGATATCGTGTGAACTGCCAAATCCGTCGGACGGATACACGGACTTCGCACGTTGTCTGCGCTACCAAAGAGTGTACCCGCCATCGATCACTAGCGCCGCCCCGGTCATGTAGCGAGCAGCATCGCTGGTCAGGTACACGGCCAGAGGCCCAAGGTCCTCGGGAACACCAAATCGCCCCATCGGGATCTGCGCTTGAAACTCGGTGATGACCTCCGGGTGAAGCGCCTGCCACCGGCGGTTCGGCTCCGTCATGAAGCCGCCTGGCAAAATCGCATTCACGGTAATGCCGTGCGGATCCCAATCGGCCGCCACAGCTCGTGTGAACTGAACCACGGCCGCCTTGGCCGCCTCGTACTGCCGACCGCCGATCTTTCGCCCAGCCACCAGTGCGTTAATGGACGCTACATTGATCACGCGCCCGCCATGACCGCGTTCGACCATTGCGCCGCCAATCAGCTTGGTACACAGGAACACGCTTGTCAGGTTGAGGTTGATCAACTCCTGCCAAGTGTCGAGCGGCAGATCTTGGGTCGGCATGTTTACCCGCCGACCTCCGGCATTGTTGATGAGAATGTTGATCGGGCCAAACTCGGTCAGGGCTTTGTGACAGGCCGCCTCGCACTCGGCCGGGATGCTCACATCCGCTCGGATGGTCAAGGCACTCCGGCCGTGTGCGCGGATGTCAGCGGCGGTTTGCTCCAGGCTGTCCGAGTCGCGGCCCACCAAAGCGACGTCCGCACCGACTTCGGCACAGGCCAACGCCATTTCTCGGCCGAGTCCGCGACTGCCGCCGGTGATAAACAGTCGCTTGCCGGTCAATTGGAAGCGATCCAAAACGCCCATGGTGGCTCTCCGTCATTCGTCACGCACGTAGCGAAACATTCCAGACGGAGGCTGCATCGCCTTACCAATCCGAACCCAGGACCTCGCCTCCTGCTCTCGTAATCGCGGCTTTCAGAGTCGTGGCCGACAACGTCGTCAGATCTAGCGTCCGCACCGAGCCATCGCAGAGGACCGCCAACGGCTTTGCGCCGTACGCCTTGCCGATGTCCGGAAGATCCTTCTTCTCATCGAACGGCAGGTCCACGGGCTTAGTCCACGCGACAGCCACGCTGCTCTCGATGGCCAAGATCGTGTTGGACAACCCGTCGGTGATTGAGAATATTCGCAGTTCTTGGCCCTGCTCGAATACGGAGCCCGGCCCGGCAAATCCTTGATAGACCGTATGACCAGGCAACTTCACACGGACACGTGGCGAATTGAACGCGGTCGGCATCTTGACGAGCAGTTTCTTGTTGGCCTCGCTATCCCACGGCTGATCGAGTTTGAACTGCTTGTAGAGTTCCGCCTGTTCGAGGTACGGAAGCAAACGGATACGCCAACTGAGCAGCAACTTGCCATCCTTGTCAGTGATGTCATTGGGAAATTTGCTATCGTGGTCATCCATATACGCATGGACCGCGAGCGCCAGTCGCTTAAGGTTGTCCATGCTGGCCGCTCGCGCCTTGTCCGCATCTCCGTCCGCCGGTTCGGCAGCCACGCCCGCCTCGGGCACCTTGTCGAGTGCTTCACCCTTAGCAGCCCGTTGAAGTAACCAGATTCCACGCGACACTTCAGGTTGCCAGACGAACAACTTGAAATTGTTCGTAGCGCCGCCACCGCTTAATGCTCACGCCGAGCTGGGCCAACCAATTTTTTGACGCTCGGCCGAGCCGCCGGAGCAGCGATTGCGCAAGCGCAACAAGAGCGCCACCGCCTTGCAGGCACCTCGGTTTGCCAATCCCGGTCAGTTGGCGCAGAATCCGACCCAAGTTGTGGGCGGCCGCCGCAATCACGTAACGCTTGGTCACATTCACCAAGCCACGAAGATGACTGCGCCGCGATCCACCCGTTTCGCAAATGTGCGCGAACGTCCGCTCGACCACCTCACTCCGACGCCGTTGCAATGCCTTGCCCTTCGCTCGCTTCATCCGTCGGCGATTGTTCCGGAGCGCCTGCTGCTCGGCCTTCGACTTGTTGGACAGCTTGAGCCGGTGCTGCCGCTGCGGTTCCGGGATGTACGTCCGCACATCGAGACTGTCGCTCAACTCGATGGTCGACGCGGCATGATAGCCCTTGTCCGCCGCCGCTTCCTGGATCGTCGTGTTGCTGCCCACCGCATTCAAGTGAAGCTGGGCGGCCGCGACACTGTCGACCAAGGTCGCGGCATCGCCATGATCCGCCGGGCGAATCTCGGCTGCCAACACCAGGTCGCTTTCCAGGTCGACCACGTGCTCGGCCTTGTAAGCCAGATGCGTCGTGCCGTCCTTCATGTGCGCGATCCGCGCGTCCGGATCGGTCGCCGATTGCCACTCGGCGTTGCTGACTTTCTTGTTCTTCCGCTTCTTGTCGAAGCGCCGCACGTCCTCGTCCGAAGGCTGGTCCTCGGGGCCGATCACGCCTTCCTCGCGCATCAGACGGGTCACATACTCCTTCCAGTCTTCACCCGTGTCACGCCGCACGATGCTCTTCATCGCCGCGTTGGCTTCCAGCGTTGTGCTGTCCACACCGACCGTCTTGCCCGCGATCAGCTTCTTCGCCGCCGCGATCCCCAGCACGAACTCGAACACTTCCGTGAAGACTTCCGCTGGCAGCCGCTTGCGCGTGTTAGTTAACGTTGAATGATCGGGCGTCCGCTCGTCCAACGAGATCCCCAGGAACTGTCGGAGCGACAGGCTGTCCGAACAGCGCCACGCAATGCCGCGTTGCGAATCGAGACCTTCGAAGTAGCCGATCAGCAGCATGCGGAAGTACACGCCCGGCGGCAGGCTCGGTTGGCCGCGATTCTCTTCACATTCGTAGAAGGGCTGACAGCGCGTCTCGATCCAGTGGTCGAACTGCGCCTCGGCCAAGAGCGCATTGAGCTGTTGGTAGAAGGGGTGGCCACAGGACGGAATCAAGCGGTCGGTGGCAATGAACAACGACTCTTGCTGTGGCTTCCGCTTACCCATCGCCATCGCTCGACTCCCGACGCGAAGCGTTGCACGTGGACAAGATTAGCGCAATGAAGGCATTACTTCAACAGGCTGTT
>DATANR010000046.1:0-8606 GCA_036266155.1 Gemmataceae bacterium
GACGCATCGCTATCGCCTGAGCGCCCAAGGCCGGCGCATCGTCACCTGTCTGCTGGCCGCCCATGCCAGCGACATCACCCGCCTCGACGCCGCCTAAAATCCGCGCCAACCGCGAGGACTTTCACCGTATATCAATGAAGCGTAGCGAGGGCGACGCCGCCATTATCATTAGCGGCGTCGCCCTCGCTGCGCTTCGGTCTCCGCCGCACTCGATCCTCTATTGCGCCAGGGCGACCCGCAATCGTTGAATTTGCTCCGCCATTGGCCGCGGCGGGCTCGGCGTCTTGTGGCCGCGTTCGCCGTCGACTTCGAGCCAGAGGAATGTCGGTCCCGGCCCGGATAGGACCTCGGCGGCTTTCTTTTGCCACGGTTCGAGATCGGCAAAAATGTACACGCGATCGAAGCCTGCAGCGTAGGCCAAATGTTCGTAATTGATCCGCCGAGCGCCGACAACGTCCTGGCCGCCCGTCACTTCGTACAAGCCGTTGTCGATGAGTACAACGGTGAGATTGGTCGGGTGATTGGCGACTGTCACCAGGCTGCCGAGGTTCATCAGCAGTGATCCGTCGCCAGTGATCGCCACCACGTCACGGCCCGTTGCCAGCGCCAACCCCAAGCCAACGGCGACGCCTTGCCCCATGCTGGAAGGCAGATAAGCGAAGTCGAGCGGCGTGTCCGACAGAGCGGGCCAGATGCCGACCGAGCCCATCGTCGTGAGCACGATGCGGTCGCCGCGATGGGCGGCCAGGACGGTCAGGGCCTCTTGGTGCGTCATGTCATTCGCCTAAGAGGAGAGCCCATGCGGCAGGGGCATCCGCCAGTTCCCAAGTCGCTGCCGCGAACCCCGCGTCATCCACATCCGGCAGAATCGTGAACGGCAATTGCCACGCCCGCAGAATCGGCTCAGTGAATGCCGGACAATTGTCAGTCGACTTGCCGGCAAGGTGCGCTTGATAACTGCGGACGCCGACGATCAGTTTCAACGGCAGCTTTAGATCGTGGACAACGTTACGAAGCGCATCACCCGCTTCAAACAGGCCTGTGCACTGGATGACGACGACGGGCTTGGCGCCGCCGAGAATCAGACCGGCGGCGATGCCGATCGCCTCGCCTTCCCGGCACGGACGAATCAATTGCAATTTTTGCGAAGCGACGAGAGCGGATTCCCACGGACCCAACGAACTATCGGGAATCCAAACGACGTGCGTGAAGCCCGCGGCTTCGAGATGACTTACGGCAGCCTTCGGTTCAACCATCGACGACCAATGACTAATGACCAATGACCATCAGTTTATTTGGTCATTGGTCATTGGTCATTGGTCATTGGACTTTGGCCAACGTTAGCGATGGTTCTCGTGGCAGCCGTCGCAGGACTCCTTGAGCCGGCCGAAGACCGTCTTCACGGTATCTGCGTCCTTCTTGGCGGCGGCTTCGTTCAGGGCCTTGGCCTCCTTGGCGTAGGCTTCGGACAGCATCTTCCAGGACTTGTCGTCGCCCTTTTCCGGCTTGGCCTTGGGCAACATGCCGGCCAGATCGGCGTAGATCTTGGCATGCTTCGTGATCGTGTCCCAGTCCGGCGTGCCGTCCAGGGCCTTGTTGATTTGCTTGTGGCTCCCCGTCTTTCCGTGGAGCTTTTTCATGATGTCTTCGATCGACATGCTCTTATCGTCGGCCGACACCGGTGTGGATAGGCACAACACGACGGCGACGATGGAACCGCCAATCAGGGCGGCAACGAGGCGCAGCATCCGGCAGACTCCATTATTTGACAATCGGGGATCAATGGTCCGACGGCGGACCATCTTACAGCGGGCGATTTCCAACGGCATGGGCGAGGGAGAGGCTAGGGGGCAGGCTTTTCAAATGATAAATGAAAAATGCAAAAATCAGCCTGATGCCATTTTGCATTTTTCATTTTGCATTTATCATTTGGCTTCATCATTGCCGTCGTGAATCAACGGCTCCAGCTCCTTGGTGTTCCGCTCGACGGCAAGGACGATCTTGCGTTCTTCCACACCGTCCATCGACTCGGCGATAGCCGGGAGAATCTGCCGGCCGTCCGGGAAACTATAGCGCATGGTGAACGTCCCGTCCGGCCGGAGCTTGACGGGCTCGCCCTGGACCGTGACGCGGGCGCCCGGAATGGTGCGGCCGAAGACGATCATCTCGGCATCAATGTTGAAAAAGAACTTGCGATCCTTCCCGGGGGCTGCGGCAGCCGGGGCGGGAGCGTTGGGCAATGCCGGGGCATGCAGCGGCCGGCGGAAGCGCTCTTCGAGGAACTCCTTCAATGCCCGGGTGTCGCCGGCCGAAGGGTCGAAGCCGCTGGACATGGCATAGAGCCGATCCGCCTGCTTCGCGTCCTGATCCGACCAGTTCTCGTCGACCGCATCGCTGACGCCGGCCTTTGGCGGCGTGACCACGTTGGAACGAGCGAGCGCGTAGAACTGACCACGCCGCGAGACGTACCCAAGGTCGACGCGGTAGGAGCGGGGCGGCTGATCCGCTTCCACGTACCAGTTGTTGCAGCCGCCATGAACGTCGACATCGCGAACGATCCGTTCGGCGGTGCTGGTCGTGTCCTGAGCGCTGACGTCGCAAACGCGGAGGATCGGCCGCGCGCCGTGCCAGTCTTGGCCCAAGGCGGCCTCGGCCCGTTGCACCGACTGATGCGTCAATTCCCAAAACACATGCAGCCAATAAGGATCACGGACCACCACAACGATGCGATCCTTTGCATGGCCACCCTGCAAATGGCGGGGCGGTTTGCCGTTCAGGTGAACCGAAGGAGTCGATTCAGGCTTCTTGACTTCGGGCTTCTTGATTTCTGGCTTCTTCTTGGCATTCAGTGCGATGGGCGGCGGGACAGCCGCCGGCTTGCCATTTGTGTGGTGCTTACCGTTCAGCGACGGAGCGGGGACCGGCGCCACTTTGACTTTGGCGGCCTTGGCCTTCTCGCGCTCGCGTTCCTTTTCTTTTTCTTTCTTCTTCATGGCTCGGGTAATCGCTTTCACCAGGTCTTCCTTGCGCATGGTCGCGTGCCCGGCGATGCCGAGAGAACGAGCGCGATCCGCGAGGTCCTTCTTGGAGGCATTCAGGAGCTGTTCGATGTTCATTGCGCGGCAACTCCGTCCCCTGGCCCCGTTATGGCCGGGAACTGATGGTGGCATCGTGCCAGGCTTTCCACGCGCCGGATCCGTCGCGGCGAGCGCGTCACACCACAGCCGGGCATCGGCCCGACCGGATTAGGACAAAATCAACAACCGGCACCCCATTGTAGGTGGAACGGGACTGCCGAATATCGTCGTGCGTACGGACCGATGGTGGGAGTGGCTGCCCGGAACGCCCGCGGTCCTGGGACGGAAACCTGTTGGCAGTAGTTTGTCGTAACTTCCTACGGCACAACCGGATTCGGACACATCCACACCATTTATCGTAAAGATTCGCAACCTGAATGTCAACGATAAATTCGCTCTTACGACGTTCGGACCATCAAATCTCTTTGAAAACAAATCGTGATATCGATTGTCAGATTGTCAGGTCGAAAGACGCAAGATCATTCAGATTAATGAATTGGGTCTCTGCCCAACGGGGGATTGTTTCGGCTGGCGAAGGCGGCAAGAAGGAATCTCAACAGCCGACGATCCGGCTCGCCATCATCTGCCGTGCGGTTCGTACATCTTGCTGCCGTATTGGCCGAAGATTCGTTGCATTGCAGCTGAGAACTGAGTCGTCACACCGGACCGCTTTGGGGCATCGCTTTGCAAGGAAACTGCCGAACGGCCTGCTGCACGGCAGCAACGTGAGTTCCACAGCAACAACGTTCCCAGTTGGCGCAGCTTTCGGAGGGCTTTTGGCACTAGAATTGAAACTCCGCATTTTCAACCCATCTCCTTTGCGGGCTTTGGGATGGGCGCGAAAACGCAGGCAGAGATGGTCAACCCCAGTGTGTGTGTTGGCCATCTCTCAATTCTGGAGGAAACGAATCCGCCGCGCGCCAAACTGTTTCATTGCAAAGCACACCTGGACTGAACGTTGGACCCGCACGATGCGACCGTGCCAGCTTTGCAACGAATCGACATTGGCTCGCATCCATGGCATTCTCGCGGCCGTTTCTTGAATCCTTGTGGGCCGCGTTTAATCTCATTCCTAACCACAGCTTACACCACCAACAATTCCTTCTGGAGTCCCTCCGCATGCCGGCCTTTGTCACCAAGGAAGCCCCTGATTTCACCGCCGACGCCGTTGTCCACGAAGATTTCAAGACCGTCAAACTCTCCGACTATCGCGGCAAGTACGTCGTTCTGTTCTTCTACCCGCTCGATTTCACCTTCGTCTGCCCCACCGAAATCATCGCCTATTCCGACAAGATCGAAGAGTTCCGCAAGCGTGGCGCGGAAGTGCTGGGCGTTTCAGTGGATAGCAAGTTCAGCCACCTGGCATGGATTCGCCAGTCGCGCGCCGACGGCGGTCTCGGCGGCCTGAAGTATCCACTGGTTTCCGACATCACGAAGAAGATAAGCGCCGACTACGGCGTCCTGCTCGACGGCGGCGTTGCCCTGCGTGGCACATTCCTGATCGACAAGAACGGTGTCCTGCGGCACGCGCTCGTGAACGACCTGCCCCTGGGCCGCAACATTGATGAGTCGATCCGCATGATCGATGCCCTGCACTTCTTCGAACAACACGGGGAAGTGTGCCCGGCCAACTGGAAGCCGGGCGCGTTAACGATCGACACCAAGAATGCCGGCAAGTATTTCAAGGCGGCGAATGCCTGAGCCGCATCTCGGTGTGCGTCGCCGAATTGCGCGACGCACACCGCCCATCGCACTTCTATTGTCGCCGCCCTTCAGCCCACGACGTGGCATACCAAAGCGCGGCATCCGGGCGCGATGCCCATTCACGAAGACTTTTCAAAATCGCTTCAAAGCCGGCCGCATCCATGTCGCCAAGTTCCAGGATGCGCTCACGCACTCCTTCAAGGATGCGCGCCAGGTTTTCCGTGTAGGCACGCAGGTCCGCCTGGCCGGCACAAGCACCAAAGAACAACCACGTGTTGCGCAGCGGCGCCACGCCGGCTTCGTGCAGTAGTGCGACGAGCCGATGACCGACTAGCGGGTCGTTGCCCGCACGATCGTAGGTGCGCATGTACGCCCGCCAAATTCGATCGAACCCTGCAGGTTCGGGCCACAAGCGCATGATGTCGTGGCCGTCGTCCTCCAGAATCAAGCGCCCGCCGGGGCGTAAGGCCCGGGCCATTCCCCGAACGACCGCCAGCGGATCCGGAACGTGCTCGATGACGAAGCGCGCATGCGCCACGTCGAAGGTTCCCCATTCTTTTTCGCCCAGCGGCGGACGGGCGGCGTCACCCTGACGAAAGTCGACCGCGGCTTCGCCTGCTGCGGCCGCCAACCGCCGAGCTTCCGCGAGTTGTTCGGCACTGCGTTCCACGCCGACGACCAAGCCGGCTCCAACTACACGTGCTATGGCCCGCGTCAGTTGCCCAAGTCCGGAGCCCACGTCCAGAACGCGTTCACCACTCCGCAAACCCATCTCGCGAAGCGAACGCTCGTTGATCAACTCGTTTAGGCGCGACAGCCGTGCTTGTTCATCTCGATCGGTGCCGTGGAGATACAGCGATTCGCCGGCTGCGTTTGCCATCTGGCACCACCTCTATTGAATGAACCAACGCAAAGACGCTCCTTGCGGGTCCATTATGCGAGCCGACTTGAAAAGGACCGCGCTGTCGATGCTCCTTCAACCAAAATGTTCCGGCATCTAAACTCCGGCAGCGCAAGGTTATCTGTACGCCGCTTGTGACATTGTTTCGCAATTATCTGTTTTTCCTGTCTAGGTCGTGGATCACTCGGGAGGTTAGGGGGATAGGGGTTCGGAAGACCGGGCGTCGAACCGGCGCGCTCGCTCCGAGACCGTCGAACCGGGACTCCAGCGGCTCGACCCGCCCTCTCCGCCCGCGGCTAAGGACGCCCGCACTTTTCCCGCCCTGAATTCCGATGACCGCTGTTTGACTCGTTGATTGGTCCGGACGAACTCGAATTCGTCGTTCGTCAGCATCACCCGTTCCGTCTTGGCTTCGCGCGTCGGGGCGGAGATGCACCGCGCACCGACGCGCCCTAAGGGACCCGATGCGCTTTTCTCTATCCCCCTGTCGATTTAGCCGATTGTTTCTGCGAGCCCGACTGAAGGCCCGCCGCGTCGTTCTCTATGCGAACCTGCGGTTTGCGTCGCTCGAGGATCGGCAGGTTCCATCAACGTTCACGGTGCTCAACAGCAATGACACCGGCGCCGGCTCGCCGCGACAGGCGGTCGCTGACGCGAATGCCAACATCGGGCCCGACACAATCGGGTTCGCCGACGGCTCGGGATCGGGCGGAACCAACTTCCTCGACGCCACGACGACAACGAGACGGCGGCGACGACTTTCACCGTCACCGTCGACAAGGCGAGTTCGACCGTGACCCATTCAACAGGTCAGGGGTTCGATCCCCCTCATCTCCACTCAAAAACTACTGGGAAACCAGTGGTTTTTGACGTTTTCATGGTGGGGTAATTGCTTGGGGTAAACCTTGGGGAAAATCCGGCACAGGCGTCCAAGCCTGACGGCGGGTTCTCAGGGGAATGAGGTGTAAGCAAACGCCCGAGCACACAGACGTTGTTCGGACTGCAACGAGCATTCCGACGATTCGCAAAATGGCCTTATCTCCCCCCCGATCTCTGCCTGCGTTTTCGCGCCCATACCAAAGCCTGCAAAGGAGATGGGTTGAAAATGCGGAGTTTCAATTCTAGTGCCAGAAGCCCTCTGAAAGCTGCGCCAACTGGGAACGTTGTTGCTGTGGAACTCACGTTGCTGCCGTGCAGTAGACCGTACGGCGGACATCCTCAACTGCTCGCTTTGGCACAACTCTTGCTGTGCCCACAACGAGTCTGGAAGAGGAAATTCACCCATGGCCTCTCACCGACCGCCGAAGACGATCCTTGCTATCGACATCGGCGGGTCCAACATGAAAATCCTGGTCACCGGGCAGACCGAACGCCGTCGAGCCCCCACGGGCCGGACGTTCACGCCGCAACGCTTGATTGAGGTCGTTGCCGAGTTAGCGAAGGATTGGGAATACGAAGCGATCTCGGTCGGCTATCCCGGCCCCGTCGGCGATCATGGGCCGCGCTCGGAGGCGGGCAACCTGGGCCCCGGCTGGGTCGGTTTCAATTTCGCAGCCGCGTTCGACAAGCCGGTGCGCATCGTCAACGACGCCGCCATGCAAGCGCTCGGTTGTTACGAAGGTGGCCGCATGTTGTTCCTGGGTCTCGGCACCGGCCTCGGCTCAGCGTTGATTGCCGACAACGTGATCATTCAACTGGAATTGGGCCGAGTGCGGGGGAATCGTGGCCGAAGGCTCGGGCGCGTGCTCAGCGATGCCGGCCGCAAGGCAGCGGGCAATCGCCTGTGGCGACGCGCGGTGGCCCGGACGGTGGCTGATCTTCGTTCGGCGTTTCTTGCCGATGACGTCGTCATCGGCGGCGGCAACGCAAAATTGTTCCGCGATCCGCCGAGCGGCGCCCGGCTCGGCAACAACTTGGCCGCCTTTCGTGGCGGCTTCCGCCTCTGGCACATCGATGACGTGCCGACTCACGATGGCACCGAAGAACCACCGCCCTCCCCTGATGCTCACGAGTCGCGCTCGGAATGGCGATTGATCTGAGTGGCGAACAGAATAGTTGCAACGCTTCCGACGAGCGGCGCGGCGTTAGCCCGCCGTGCGCTTCTCCACACGGCAGGCTAACGCCGCGCCGCTCGCCGAGTTGCCCCGTTCGCCTTGACCGACTGGACCAGTCGCTTAACATAGCAGTTGACCGACGATTCCCGCCTCCTCGCCGGCCGATCGCCCCGCCGGATCCACACGAGCCCTCGGAATGCCCTTGCGGACACATGGTCTGTCGCGCGCCGCCCGCCGGCGGCTGACGCTCGCTTGTTTGCTCGCCGTGCTCACCGGCTGCACGCCGGCCGAGCAAGTCAGCAAATATACCGCGCCCAAGGACCCCATTGACTTCGATTCCATCTCGGACGAGCCCGGCAAAGACGAACCGCCGGTGCGCATCGTCGGCGCGATCGTGCCCAGCGGAGCGCCGGGCGAGGACGCGTGGTTTGTTTGCAAGTTCCAGGCCCCGCGGATGGAGGAAACCTATTCGCCCCGGGCAATCGAGCGCCACATGGCGGACTTTGATGCCTTCATTCGATCGCTCAAATTCAATAAGGATGGCCCACCGAGTTGGACCGTCCCCAAGGGCTGGCGGGAAGTGTCGGTGGCGACCCAGTTCAAGCGCATCGCGACGTTTCGGATGAAAAAGTCGGAGACGGCCGTCGACCTGGCGGTCACAGCCAATACCGGCAAGCTGCTCGACAACATCAATCGTTGGCGCGAACTGCAAGCCGGCATCGAGCCGATCACCGAAGCCGAGATTGACACGAAATGCAAGGTGTTGACAGTCGACGGCCGCAAGGTCGTGATCGTCGACGTCAGCGGCCCCGGCAGCAAGCCCGGCATGATGCCGCCGTTTCCGAAGTAGTGACGGCGAGCGGAGCGGCG
>DATANR010000047.1:0-10046 GCA_036266155.1 Gemmataceae bacterium
TCGCCTCTTCGGTCGACGAGACAAACCGAGTAGCCATGATGGCATCCTGCCAACGGTTTCCTTATTCAGACCAGCAAGGCTACCGAAAAAGCAACGTGCCAAAAAGACCAAACAGGGAAGTTAATAAGTTACAAATCCTGAATGCCCGTACTGGCAAATGCGCGTCGGCTGCCCCAATCGATTACACGGGTTTTGTGCAAATGCTACTTAAACACATCATGCCAGACGGCAGCATTGCTGTCCAGCATGAACCTCCACGATCGCGCCTTTCTGCGAGCCCTCGGTGAACGCGTCCATGACCGTCGCCTCGAGCTAAAACTCACGCAGCAGCAACTGGGCGACAAGTGTGAACTGCATCGGACGTTCATTGGTTCGGTCGAGCGCGGCGAGCGAAACGTCTCGATCCTGAACTTGCGTCAAATCGCCCGCGCACTGCGCACGTCGGTCGCCGACTTGATGGCCGGTCTCGCGTGAACGGGCGATCCGATAATTAGGTCACCCTGAATCGTCCGCGACACTCGCCCAATAGCTAAAGAAAAGCCCCGAGGCGCCGCGATCGTGCAGTGATCGCGATGGTGCCGTCACCCACACGGAGTGAGCAACGGCATCCATTTGTCGAATGGCCTCGAGATGCCGCAAAAGCCGCGACGGGATCGGGACTGGCCACCAAGGCAAATTGACGTGCACGGGCTGAACCGCGGGCCTGCGCCCGCGGTTGACCGGCCACCTCGTAACAATGGTTCCACGATTCCGTCGCCACATCCACAACGGCCGCGATGTTACACGAGCACCAGACGGCGGACGGTGCGCCGCACCCACAGTCCAGTCTGGATCGCGACGGTCGTTACCGCGGCGCCGACACCCGAAAGCGTTGCCGCCAGTCCATGACTGGAAAGGTAGCTGACCGCAGCTACCGCCGCGCCCACTCCGAGCCCCACTAGCACCACCTTCTTCACCCTCCACATCAGGCCGGCGTATCCGGCCGCCGACCTAGCCGCCCTTTGGATCGCTGGCACCTGTGCAGTCATCGTCGCCAGGGTGGCCACGCCCAGTGCCCGTGCCTTCTTGCCTAAGTCGCGTGCCCGTTGCCGGAGCCGTGACCAGAGTGAGACCTTGGCCGTTGCCGTCGACGCGGTTGCCTGGTGCAAGGCGGCGCGCAGCTCGGGGTCGGTCAGCAACTCGATCACGGCATCCTTGACGGCCAAGCGCGTCCCTTCCCGGGTCGCGTCGGTGACGGCGCCATTGAGACCCTCGGCGAGGGCATCCAGGATCGCGTCGTGCCGTTCCATCTGTTCATCCAGGCGATCGAGCTGATCGGCCAGTTGCTTCCGTGGCTTGCCATTCATCGTCGCGGTTGCGGTCATGGGAAACTCCTGTTTTGGTACTTTTGGTTGGTGAGAAGAAACGGGGCTCGACGGCCTTATCAACCCGACCGTCGTGGTTGCAATCTTGACTGGTCCTGAGGCACACTCGTCAATTGAGGCAGCAATCCGATCAGGCCCGATCGAGGGCCTCGGCACCCTCCTTCAGCGCGTCCGTCGCCGCCAAGAGGCGCTGGACCGCCATCAACACGGCCAGCGCCGTGCGGGCCATCGGCCCGCCGGCGAGCAAGGTCGCTCCGGCAGCCAGTCCGGCCCCGGCGGCACCCCAGGGCGATCCCCGACGCGCCAGCCACCAGCGCCCGGCCGCCACCGAGACCGCCAGCGCCGCCGGCCCGATTGGGTCGTCAATTGACGCGTTGGTTTCGGGGAAATCAGCGGGAGCTGAGTGCGCGGGCCGGTTCAGGTGCTCGAATGACGGATCCCAGCCAGCCGAGTCGGGATCGCCCCATTCGTCGCGCGTCGCGGCATGGGGGTCATAGTCAGTCGTCCGACCGACCCGACGTGGCATGGTAGCGAGGTGTCCACCCAGGACCGCGACCAGGACTTCACCGATCGCTTCGGCGACGGCACGGCCCACTTCACCCGCCACGGCGCGCCGTACGCGGCATTGCAGATCGGCGAGCGATCCGGCCAGTTGCCGCAACTGCTCAGTTACCATCGCGGACATGGCAAGCTCCTAGGGTCCCAGGTTGAGTTGTTTCAAGCTCGACCACGCCGAAACTAACGCACGCCGTTCACGGCGAAATTGCTTCAGGCTGGTGACGAGACGGGTGGCACGGGCCGCCGCTTCGGTCAAGGCCGCCCGCAGCCCTTCGGCCTCGACGAGCGGATCGATCAACTCCCCGGTCGGTAGCGGATCGCTGACGCCGTTGGCGTCGGCGTGACCATTCGCATCCGGGAGCGGGTTCTGGCGATTACGCACAAGAGTTCTCCTCACAGGCTGTGGATTTGCCGGCGCTGATTCAGGGGCGATGGCGCTCGCCGGATCGAGCGTCGCGGACAGATACAGTCGGTCATGGTCCCGAGCGGTGATGGGGCGCTCGGGGCCAGCGAACTGCAGTTCTCGAAAACCGAGCATCAGGGCGCGGCCGAGGTGCGCGCCGCTCAGCACGATGCGCGTAGGTGCGCCGCTGGAGGCCGAGTCGGGCAGAGCGACCTCGGTGACCGGTGCTCCGTCGTCACTCCGCATCCGCACCGTGACCTGACCACTGAGATCCAGAGTCAGGGGTGAATCGGCGCTTCCGGCGCCGGGCAGATGGGCAAGCACCGCGATCAGCTTGGCCGCGTCCGCATCGGCAATCGTCACGCGGTTGGTGACCGCCCGTGGGACGGCGGCGGCGATATCGGGAAAACGTCCCTCACCATCGCGCTGCAACCAGATGTGCCAGGGGCCGGCGGTTACATACAGCCAATCGTCCGCGACACCGATGCCCAGTTCGGCATGGGTCAACAGTTCCTTGGTGCCAAAGACCGGGATCGCCGGCACCAGCAAATCGTCGTGGAACGGAAACGTGAAGCCGCCCAGGACCAAGGCCTGTTTGCCGTCGGAGCCCGAAATCTGCCCGGTCCGGCCTTTGAGCTGGATGCGCGTGAGCGCGTACCGACTCAGGTCGCGTGCCGTCGTGCGGCCCGCCTCATGCAATGCCGTCAGGAACGACGTCGGCTGCGACGTCAACGCCTGCGGCACGCCCGGATCACTCAACTCCAGGGCGACCGGGTCGAATTTCGCGGTGCCGCCCTCCCAGCACGCGGTCACCGTGCCCTGGTGCGTTTGCTCGAGGGTGACGATCCCCGCAGCGCCCTCGAACGCCGCCAACGCGGCCAGGCCCAGGGCGATCGTCTCGGACTCTGTCGACTGCGCACGAACGCAATAGGCCACGACAACTTCGCCAAAGTACGCCGTGTACGTCAGGGAGTCTTTTTGAGCGACAACCCGGACGGGTGGCGCGGGGCCTCGGGGCCCGGAACTCGGTAAGCAGCGCCGGGTGACAGCGCGGAAGCGCCGGGCGTCGGCCCGCGCAAGCGTAATCATTGGGCAACCTCCTTCGCGAGCGGTGTGTGTTCAAGTGGAAAGCGCTACGACTTGACCAAAGGGCGGGTGGGCGCCGGCGGCGCCGGCGACCGCCCAAAGCACCGGCATGCTCGGCACCGTGGCGGGAAATTCGGTCTCCAGGTCTGTGAGGCAAATGACACAGGCTGGTTCCAGACCGGACTGATCGATCCACTCGAACACGCAGGCATGACTAGTTCCACCACCCCCGATCGGCTGCAACACCAAGGGACCCTCCGACGAGCGCCACTTCTGGACCGCTTGAACTCTACTGTCGTGGTAGAGGATGGTGAGCGTGCACTCGAAAGCGGCCAGGACACCGTTCGTCTCGCTGGCGAACAGGCCGAGCGTCTGGTCGTCGATCGAGCCCGACGTGTCGACGGCCAGGATGACGTCGCCCAGCTCTTCGCTCTGCAAGCCGGGCAAGTACAGTCCGTGGGCCAGGAGCCGTCGATTGGGTCGCAGCCACGAGTAATCGTTCCTGGCCTGCAACGACACAAAATCGCGCAGCAGGCGGCGCCAATCGGCGGAGGGGCTCAGGACGCGC
Organism: Gemmataceae bacterium; assembly: GCA_036266155.1. Taxonomy (GTDB): domain Bacteria; phylum Planctomycetota; class Planctomycetia; order Gemmatales; family Gemmataceae; genus SIAJ01. The sequence goes on from DATANR010000047.1 coordinate 3,980, forward strand.
GCAACGGATCGGCCGATGCCGCTCGGGAGCGGCCCCCACGTCGCTGCCGTCTGCTGCGCTTCCGCAACGGCCACTTGCCACTCGGACTCCACCTGGCGTGCAGCGGCGGGATCGCCGTGCTTCGGATCGACCACCTGGCCGCAGCCGCCAGGGTCAGTGGGCATCGAGCCGGCATCGGCTTCTTGTTGATGTGAACCGGACGGGTCGGGCAGGCCCGCGTAATACTCCTCCGCCGACTTGCCGGGAGGCAACCCAGCGTACCGGCCCTCGCCCGGCAGCAGCCGGCCCGCTGGCAAGACGAAGCCGGCCTGTAGGAGCAGCGGATTGATGGCCAGGTCGCAGGCGACGTTCCAATTTTCGGCATTGCGGTTGCCGCGGCGTACTGGGTGCGTCAGGGCACAGTGCATGACTTCATGCACCAACACCCCAGCCAACTCGTCCGGACTCAACCCGGTCACGAACGGTGGGTGGTAGCGCAAGACCCGGCCGTCGGTAGCGATGGTATCCAGATCCCAGGCCGTCTCCGGCCTGAGCCGCAACAACAAGGTCGCGAAGAAGACCGACTTGGCGTCCCGGCCAAGGACGAGCCGCGCTCGCGTTGCGGCCAAAGCGCGACCGGCGCGCTCTTCAGCAGATTGTCGGGCAGCGACTTGCTCCAGCGCCGCGAACGGTTCGTCCGGCGTCGGGCGCACGATGTCACCTCACTTGGAAGTAAGTATTGGGCCAACATGGAAATCATTGCCTAACCAGCATGAACGACGTGTGGTTCGCTCGCCGCCGAACCGAGCATCAAGGCCGCGGTGGCCGCCGCTTGATCAGCCTCGTCCACGGCGGTATGCAGTCCCTGCAGGCCGACTGCCAGCAGCTCCTCGTACAGCAACACCTTGGCGCGGAGATCCGCCGCCTGCTTCTTGCGCGCTTCCAAATCGCGCGTCCCCAAATCACCCGCGACCACGTCCGAGCAGATGCGCGTGGCTTCGGACTGCACCTCGGCAACGACGGCGTCGCGAATGGCGCGCACGGCGTCGCGGTCCATGCGGTGGCGCAGGACGTAGACGCTCGACGGACGGCCATCGGCGGCCCGTTCGATGGCGCGAACGACGTTGACCCAGTCGTCGAGCCGCGGGCCCGGTATCCAATACACGGCGCCCGATGGTCGCAAACGGGTCCCGCCCAAGGACTCGACGACGCGCACGAGCGCCGCGGAGAGCTGGGTGGCTGGGACGCGGCCAAGCTGGGTCTGATACGCGTCGTCAATCCGCGTCGCCCGCGCGTCCCAGGGATCAAACGTCAGGGCGGGCGGGTTGCCGTGGACGCGGGCCGTCAGTTCGGTTTGATAACGATTGGCGGCCAGGCCGCGGTCCTCCTTGACCACGGCAAAACCGTCGCGACTGGCCAGCGGCCTTATCAGGACCCGTGGGCCCGCCAGAACTTCTTCCAGGGCGCTGCGCAAGCAGGCTGGCGCCGGCCGCGGTTCGGGCACCAGAGCTGCCAAGTCGAGCGGCGCGAAGTGGGCGAGCAGGCGCTGGCGATCGCTCCACTCGGCGAGAGACCAGAAAACGACAGCTCCGCCAACGTCGAGAAGATTCTCGACCATGGGTATACTCCAGGTTGTTGAATCGGATGGTTGGGTGGAAAGGTGTTACTAGGCGGCGACGAACAGGCCTTTGCCGCGCGCGCGGGCGATCCACTGCTGAACGGCCGGGAGCGTGGCCAGCTTGCGGTTCACGCCTTGCGCGTCGCGCAAGGCCAGCAAGGTGAACTCGTCGGGTAAGCGCAGCAGGAAGGTGACCAGATTCCCCAGCGGCGTCCGGGCATTCCGACACTTCTCCACGAGGGCGCCGACCAAAGCGTACAGCACGGCCGGCTCGCGTGGGACCGCTGCCTGGTCGGGGTGTGCCAAGAGCGCATCGAGATCGGGAAGCTCGCGGTACAGGTTCAAGAAGCCGATGAACTCGGCTGCGGGACCGTCGCCCACGCAGCCGGCGACGACCGGATGCAGCAACTCCAATGGCGTCCTGGCCAACACGTCGGAGACAAAGTGCCAACTTCGCGGCGTCGGGAAGGCACGCGGGTTGGTCGTCGGGTCGAACTGGGCCAATAGGCCGGGTCGATGATTCAGGAAGGCACGCACTTCGGGCGCGACGCCAGCGGCAACCGCCCAGGCCTGCCAATCGTCTGCGGAAATCTCCACATCGATGTGAACAAAGCGGTTCAACAACGGACTGATGAGCCGATGCGTACCGGCCCGGTCCTCATTACGGTTGCTGGCAGCGATCACTGTCCAACCGTCGGGCAACCGGTACTCCCCGATCCGGCGATCCAGCGTCAACTGCAGGCAGCCGGCCTGGACCAAGGGCGGCGCTTGCGCCAGTTCGTCGAGGAACAACACGCCGGCGCCGCCGCGCGGAAGGAAGGCAGGCGGGACCCAGACGGCGGCGTCTTTGTCCAGGCGCGGCAGGCCGCGCAAGTCGATCGGGTCGAGCAGGGTAGCGCGAATGTCGACTAACTCCAGCTTCAAGTTGGTGGCCGTCTGGCGGACCAAGCTGCTCTTGGCAGCTCCGGGTGGTCCCCACAGGTAGATCGGTCGCCGCGTCGGGACGAGCGCGGCGAGGGTTTTTAGGACGTCGGTCGGTCGCACGATAGCATCTCCGGTGGTCATGAGGACGAACTGGTTAAGAATTTGGCCGCTGGCAAGCGGGCCATACATCGATGCCGCGCATCGATGTTGTTTTCTTCATGGAGCGGGCATCAGCGTGAGACGCGAACGCGGACCTTGGTGAGGCCGGGAGTTTTTTCGACAAGCCGACGAATGGCGGCGCGCATCGTCTTCAGGAATTTGGGATTGTCCAGCGTGCCTTTGGCCCCAGGTGGCGTGCGGCGAATGGGAACCAAAACAGCGACGCGGAACTCGTCGATCACGAGCCACTTGGACATCGGACCTCCTTTGCTCGAACTGCATGAACTAATTCGACCAGAAATCGACTTCCATCATCATTGACGCGAATTGTCTCGCAATTAACGCGTTGACATGCGGCGATGATCAATGATGAAATCTGGAGCCGTCGATGCGACCGACTAGAGTACGAAAGAAGGCGGCCCGGGTTGTGCCGGGCCGCCTGTCGAGGAAGTAGAACACGTACGGACAATCATGCTTCCCTCTCCGGCGGGAGTTCATCGTGCGGCTTCGTCGGCTGCGACGTGCTTGAGCTCTCTTCACGCGCTTTCTCCTTGCCCAGCGCGATCGCCCTACGGATGATGGTCGTGCTGATTCCAAGTTGCTTTGCGATTGCCGCGATGGTCATTGGCACCTTGCGCATCGCTAATACCTCCAGGTAATGTGAATCCTCCCACCGGGCACGCGGGATTTTGCGAGGCATTTGCGCCAATTCCGGGTCAATTGCGTGCGCATGTTTCAAGGCCTTGCGGATCGTCGGCGCGGTTTTGCCAAAATGCGCAGCGAGCAATTCAATGGTCCAACCTGTTTCCTTTCGCTTTACGCTCACTGCCCGGGCATTAGCCTCGGCCCACGAATGACCACTGGGCAACTGGAACCAGTCTTCCCAGAACCACTCGTCCCCAAGCCCGGCAAAACGATCAGTATCGGTCGCCCAATCCGCAGCGGACGCAAGATCCTCGTCCGTCGGATCCGCGCCCAGAAGGCGGCGACGGGCCAGGCGACGCGGCGTTCCCAGCGACACGCCTGGCAGCGTCGAGTCCGCCAACGAGGATGTTTCAGTACCGCCACCAAGCAGGTCCGCGACCCCAGCTAGTGCCCCCAGCTTGCAGGTGCGAACGACGACACGGCCGTCGTCATAGCAATAAATCCCATCGATGTGCATGCACAGCTCGATGTTGCCGCGCGTCGGGTCGTTGGCCGCGAGCACATCGGACAGACGTTGGAGTTTTTCGAGTACGGCTTGCGGATCGATGGCCACCTTTCGATTCTGGTCCATTGCGGCAACGACTTGCAACCGGCGAACAAGGTCAGCGCGGCGTGCAGCTCCGGCAGTCATTTCGGTTTCGAGCATAAGTCGAACTTCGGGAGCGAGATTCGGGTTTGAAATCGACTGGATCCAGCCGCGACACTGCGCTTCGACGGTTCGCAGTTCTGTTTCAAGCGCACTGCGTTGATCCGGTTGCGATCGGATCGTACGGTCGAGTTCCTCCTGAATCATGGATGTCAATTCGACAAACCAATCGGTCTTGAGCAATGTGGGCACGTCGATGATCGGCATTCGCGGACCCGCGCTTGCGGGCGCGTCACAGTCGCCCGCAACCGGAAAAAGACGACGACGCACCAAATCGACAACAACGCCGCGGAGCCATTCTTCCGGGAATCGTCGCCGATGCGTGCAGAGTCCGGACGGGCGCGCCGGACAATGATAGTGGACGTAACGCTTTTCTTCGCCGGACGCCATCGTGTAGACGGCTGACGAACCGCACACCATGGCACGCCGGCATTCACCGCATCGGACCATGCCGCTCAAAATGTATTTGAGCGCGATTCCGGGGACCAACGGCGAAACGGTCTTGTCCGTTTGCTCGCGCGCGGCCCGCAGCGCTGCAGCGACCCGTTCGCCGCGGGCGCGACGAGGAATCTGTGCACGCTCCCACATATCTTCCGTGACCAGTGGCTCACAGTAATCGTTGATGATCAGTACTTCATCACTACTGTTGCGCTCCTTGATTTTACGGTCGTCGACGATATCCGTGGCATATTCTGGATAGACCAGCACGCCTTTGTAGATTTTCGATTTGAGCCAGTGCAACACGGTTTGATCGACGAATGGTTTGAATTCATCGGGGATCGATGGATCATTGTTTAATTGGCGTGTGATGCGCACACATCCGAGTCCGTGATCTGCGGCCATCGTATATGCCTTGACGATGATAAGTCGTTTCTGCGCGTCGGGCACCAGAATGCTGTAGGCCACTTCCTGACGTCCGTTCTTTTCCGTCATCACATTTTCGATTCGATATCCAAATGGAGGCGGTCCCCCCGGCCAATGCTTGAGCTTGACGGCGTCGCGTTTGCCGCGCAAAACGTTGTGCGCTTTGATGCGATTATCCTCGCCCCCGCGAATCCCTTCCAGTGCTGCCGTGATTTGGCCGGCAGCCGTATTCGGATCCATAAAATTACTGTCACACGTCAAAACAAGCACACCGAATTGCTCACGCAGCCGCGTCCGCAACGCATCGAACCGCGATCCGCGGCCGAAACGCTCAAAAGTATCGGTCGCAATAGCATCGGCCCGCACCCGACCCATGGCGATGTCGTGCAGCATCGCCTGAAACCTGGGACGGCCGCGCATCAGCCGACCGGATATGCCGGCATCGGTATATGTTGCCACCGTCTTCCACGGATAGCCATTCCGACGTATGCCATCGACGATCGTATCGCGTTGTTGATCCGGGCTGCGGGGGTTTTGCATGGACGAAGACATCCGCAGGTAGAAAATCACGGACAGGGGCTGTGTCGGGTCAAAGATCTTCTTGATCATTCGGACTGCTCCTTGGCCGTTTACTGGCCAGGTCTACGGCGATTGCCCTGGCCATGTGACGCACAAGCCTGTTCCGACGCAGCCGCCGAACGAGGTGCCCAAGAGCAATGGCCTCCTGTTCGTGCAGATCGCTGGGAAAAGGGATGGCACTCTCGGCAACCATCGTTGACAAGCGCGCCACGTGCGCAGGTGCATCGAGCCGCCCGCTCGGGTCTAGCTCGCGGCCGGGCAGATCATGGAACCGTCGGGTCATTGGCGCCTCGCTTGGTTGAGGCGTGGTGCCCGGCAGGTGTTGCCGGGATGGCAACACGCACACTAGGCATCCGCGCATCAGACGAAATGGATTGCCGAACAAATGAGCGAACGAAAAGGACGTGTCGTCGGGCGAACCCAAGATAGGTCGACAAGAAAAGCCTTGTTTCCAGTAACCGTTCACGAACTGCTCTTGGAATGGTCTTGCTGTCGTTGTAGTGTTGGCGACTGGCATGGAACCGCCAGAGCTGAGTCCGGAAGTCCTCGCGGCGTTGCCGGCCGAAGTGGCGGTTTTGATTCGTTGGTTGGTC
>DATANR010000048.1:0-12199 GCA_036266155.1 Gemmataceae bacterium
CAACAAAGCCGAGGGTGTGCAAGGCATCGACATGCGGCTCATGACCAAGCGGCTGCAACGCGATTGGTTCCAGGCGTACTGCATCGACCCGCAGAAGATCCGGCCCGGCACACGGATGCCGACCGCGTGGCCGAACGGCCAGAGTGTGTTGCCCAACGTGCTCGATGGCAAAGCGCAAACGCAGATCGACGCGATTTGGAATTACCTCGCCGCCAAGGACACCGCGATCCCCGTCGGCATGGGGAAGAAGTTCATGCCGCTGGTGCCGACGGACGAGGCGATCATCTATCGGAACTTCATCCAGGGCGCGGGCAATCGGGCGATCGGCGTCGGCTATCCAGAGAAGTTGAACCTGGCGTTCGACGCGAACGAACTGCGACTTGCGATGATCTGGAAGGGTGGCTTCATCGACGCAGCGCGACACTGGACCGATCGCGGTACGGGGGCAGAGGGACCATTGGGCGACGACGTATTGAACATGCCCGCCGGCCCCGGCTTCGCGGTGCTGGCGAAAACGGACGCCGCGTGGCCGAAGGACAATCCGCGGGACAATGGGCAAAAGTTCCTGGGCTACTCGCTCTCGAAAGACGAGCGGCCGACGTTCCGGTATTCCGTGAACGGCGCCGTGATTGAGGACTTCCCGAATCCATCGGGCAAAGAAAATGCAACGTTCCGCCGAACATTTCAGGTGACAAGTGCGACGCCCGTCGATGGCCTGACCTTCCGTGCCGCCGTCGGGAACAAGATCGAAGCGGCCGGCGACGGTTGGTTCAAGGTCGACGGTTGGAAGGTGCGCATTGACGGCGCCGCAGCGACGATCCGGCCGAGCGGCGGCAAGGCGGAATTGCTGGTGCCGATTCGCCTGATTGACGGGAAAGCCAAGTTCACCCAAGAGTTCGCGTGGTAGTCGTCATCAAGACAACGAACGAGTTCAACCCATGTTTCGCTTTCAATACATGTTCGCCGCCGTGTTCTTGCTGGGCATTGCGATCACCGCGAACGCACAGGGCAAGAAGCCGACGAAGAACGACGCCGAGGACGACTACTACAAGATCCTGCGCTTCGAGACGCCGCCCGGCGACGTGCTCGAAGCCGGCGCCATCGAGATCATGCCCGACGGCAAGGTCGCGGTCGGCACACGGCGCGGTGAAGTCTGGATGATTGACAACGCGTACGCCAGCGATCCGAAGGACGCCAAGTTCACGCGCTTCGCGCATGGGCTGCACGAGGTGCTGGGGCTGGCGCAGAAGGACGGCTGGCTTTACTTGACACAGCGCCCGGACGTGTCGCGCATCAAGGACACCGACGGCGACGGCAAGGCGGACAAGTTCGAAGTGGTCAGCGACGGCTGGGAAGTGAACGGCGATTACCACGAATACGCGTTCGGCTCGCGCTTCGACAAGGACGGCAACATCTGGATCACGCTCTGCCTGACCGGGAGCTTCAACTCGAACAGCAAGTTCCGCGGTTGGGCCGGCAAAGTCACGCCGGACGGCAAGTGGGTGCCGACCACAAGCGGAGTGCGTTCGCCCGGCGGGGTCGGCTTCAATGCCGAGGGCGACGTCTTCTACACGGACAACCAGGGCCCATGGAATGGGGCGTGCGGCCTCAAGTGTCTGACCGTCGGCGGGTTCGTCGGCCACCCGGATAGCTTCCGTTGGTACAAGGAGAAGGAAGCCAAGTATCTCGGCGACCCACCGGCCGTTCCGAAGTCGAACAGCCGGATCATGACCGAGGCGAAGAAGATTCCGCAGTTCTATCCAACGTGCGTGCTCTTCCCGTATGGGCCGATGGGCCAGTCGGCTGCGGGGTTCGATTGCGATCTGTCGGGCGGCAAGTTCGGGCCGTTCGAGAAGCAGCTCTTCGTGGGCGACCAGACGCACAGCACAATCATGCGCGTGACGCTGGAAAAAGTGAACGGCCGCTATCAGGGCGCGTGCTATCCATTCAAGCAAGGCTTCGGCTCCGGCTGCGTGCCCGTTCGCTTCGGGCCAGACGGCTCGCTGTTCGTCGGCGGCACCAACCGCGGCTGGGGCTCGCGTGGCACCAAGCCGTTCGCGATTGAACGGCTCGTCTGGACGGGCAAGACGCCGTTCGAGATTAGCGAGATGAAGGCCAAGCCGGACGGCTTCGAGTTGACGTTCACGAAACCCATCGACCCGGCAACCGCGGGCAACGTTGAGTCGTACGCGATGAAAACGTTCACCTACATCTACCGCGCCGAGTACGGCAGCCCGGAAGTGGATCAGACGAAGCCGACGATCACGAAGGTCGAAGTCGGCAAAGATGGAAGGAGCGCCCGGCTGTATGTCGATGGCTTGCAAGAAGGCCACATCCACGACCTCGCGCTCGCCGGCGTTCGTTCGACCGAGGGCCAGCCGCTCTTGCACCCGCAGGCTTACTACACATTGAATTACGTTCCTGCAAAGTAACCCATTTCGTTCACGGGCGGGTTGATCAACCCGCCCGATTTTCTCGGACGGCCGCCAGCAAGAGAAAACCATGCCGGAATCTATGCGTGCTCGTTTGCGCTGAAAAGATGTGCCTATAAAACTAGCATGAATTATCAAAACCTTAGCATATTGACCCTAGACAAAGGTCTCCTGTGAACTGAGATTCCGATATCACCCATGGCTGCCGAGTTATTTGACCGATTTCTTGTTGATCTTTGGCGCAGTCTTGACTAGTTTAATATCATTCGGATGATTCGTTCCCACGTTTCGTACACGGGGCCGGAGATGGCACGGACCGAGCCCGATGAACCGCTGCTGCCGGAGATTGTCGGTTCAAGCCTGGCGATGCGCGAGGTTTATCGACTCACGCGGATGGCTGCACCGAGCAACGCCAGCGTGTTGCTCATCGGGGAAACCGGCACCGGCAAGGAGGTCATCGCCCGTGCGATCCACAAGCGCAGTCAACGCTCCACGGGTCCCTACATCCGCGTCAACTGCGGGGCACTGCACGAGAACCTGCTTGAGAGCGAACTGTTTGGGCATGTCAAGGGAGCGTTCACCGGCGCTGTCGAGAACAAGACGGGCCGGTTCGAGGCAGCACACGGCGGGACGATCTTTCTTGACGAGATCTCCAGCATGTCGGCCAAGCTTCAGGTGAAGCTGTTGCGCGTGCTGCAAGAGCGAGAGTTCGAGCGCGTCGGCGACTCGAAAACCATTCGCGTGGACGTGCGTGTTGTGGCCGCCACGAACGAGTCACTTGAAGATGAAATTGAGGCCGAGCGTTTTCGCGAGGACCTGTACTATCGGCTCAATGTCGTGCCGATTCCCTTGCCGCCGTTGCGGGAGCGGCGCGACGACATTCCATTGCTCGCCCAGTTTTTCTTGAAGCGCTACGGCGAGCTGAACCACCGGGATGTGCCCGAGTTGACGTCCGAGGTGATGCAGGCGCTACTCGCTCACGACTGGCCGGGCAATGTCCGCGAGTTGGAGAACACCATTGAACGGCTCGTCGTGTTGTCAGATGGCAAATCCCTGCCGGCGGGACTTCTGAAGTTTGGTCGTCCGAAATATTCGCTGCGCAATCGCCGACCTCGAACGGACGACGTTCCAGGCCTCGTGCGCCGGCTCATTGAAGTCGGCATCCGCAGTGCACCGCCCAATGGATCAAAGCTCTACGACTATTTGGTCGGCGGCGTCGAACGCGAGTTGATCGAGCAGGTCATGCGGCAATGCGACGACGTCAAGGTCACGGCCGCCGATCGCCTCGGGATCAATCGAAATACGCTGCACAAGAAGCTGGAACAATACTCGGCGACGAACGGCCGACCCGGTGAGGAAACGGAAATCGAGGAACCGGTTGGGGCACAGTGAGTCGGCATGGCAATGGCCGGACTGTGCTGGTGTTACGGCTGCCGCACGGCTAGAATCAACACCAACTGCCTAGCTGTTCCCCCTCCGGGCCTTCCCATGCGACGAGTTGTTGTCCTCTCTATCGTTTGCATATTCCTCTTGTCGCTCCCCGCGTTTGCTCAAAAGCCAACCGACGATATGGGCTCGGAGGCCCAGACACGCGGCTACGGAATGATCTTTGGCGGCGTGATTGCTGTCGTAGCGGTGGGTGTCACGTTGCTTGTGGGAATGCACATCATCAAAGGCATGATCGCGGAGTCGTCACGCGGTAAGAAGGGACGCGTCATGGAAGACGTGCTCGACGACAAGGACATGCCCAAGCAAAAGAAACGAATCCTCTACCTCGGCGAGAAAGTACCGGACTGGAAAATCGGCAAACGTCGAAAGGCAACGCTGGCCGGCCTCAAGATGTTGGCCAAATCGGATGAGAACTTTAGCCCCAAGGCAGTGTCGGTTGCCGCGCTCAAAGCATTTGAGGCGGTGAAGGCCGCAATCGAGTCACGATCGGTCAAGACCATTGAAAAGAAGGTGACGTCGGAAGTCCTGGAAGACCTGGAAGCTCAGATTCAAAAGCTCCGCAAGAAAGGGGAGCTCCATATCTTTGAACCGGTGGAAGTCTCCGAGATCGGCATCGTTCACATTGAAGCACCGAAGTCACGCGAGAAGCACACATTTACTGCTTTGATTTCCGCAAAATCGCGTGACTACTACGCGGACGCCAAATCGCGTGAAGTTCTCCGCGGCGACAAGAAGAGCTATGTCTACCAGGAGTTCTGGACCTTTCGCCGCTCGGCCGATCGCTGGCTGGTCTCCAGGATTCGCCCGGCGGGCGACATGGACACGGTGCTGGCCAACAAGAACGTGCTGACCCAGGCCGACCTCGACCGGTTCGCCAAAGACGCCGAAGAGGCCTTCTTGTTGGAATTCGTCGGTAAGTAATTCACGCCGCCCACATCGTCTTGATGTGCTTCAAGCCCTCGGTGTAGACTTCCTTCGCGCTTGGGAACAGGTCACGCCATACCCGTGTGGCAGCCGCCAGGTCCGGCAACGCTCGTCCGAACGCTTCGATCACTAGCCACCCGTCGTATTTGATTTCCTTGAGCGTTTTGAACGCTTCCTCCCAGCGCACCTGGCCCGTGCCGGGTGTGCCGCGATCATTCTCGCTGATATGGACGTGGCCGACGTGCGCGGCCACCGTGCGTATCGGACCGGCCTGGCTCTTCTCTTCAATGTGCGCGTGAAACGTGTCGTACATCGTCTTGAAGCTCGGATGATTGACCGCCTTGACGAGCTCGACGGCATCCTTGGCCGTCGTCAAGAAGTAACACTCGAAGCGGTTGAGATATTCGATGCAGAGTTGCACCTTGGCCGTGGCCGCGTGCTCCGCGGCTTGACGCAGCACGTCGACGGCGCGCATCTTCTCGTCGTCGGTTGGCGGGACGCCCGAAAACACCGCGAGCGGCGAGTGGAACGGGCCAACCATGCTCTCCGAGCCAAGGACCTGATTGCAGTCAATCGCCTTCTTGATCAACTCCAGCCCGGCCTTGCGAACGTTGGCGTCCGGGCTGATGGGGTTCGCGTCCGGGTTGACGATCGTGACCGTGGTGCACATCAAGCCGAGGTTGTCGAGTTCCTTGCGGAGCTTTTTGTAATGATCGACCGTTGTGTCGAAGACGGGAATCTCGACGCCGTCAAAGCCGGCGGCCTTGATGTCTTTCATGATGGGGTAATGCTCCTCGGTGACGTGTCCGGTCCAGAGGAGGAGATTCATGCCCGTCTTCATCTGAGGCTCCGGCGAATTGGTTGCGTGTCCGAGTATTCTCCGCCGAGCATTCAATTCGACAAGAACCTTTCCCGCGGCAAACGAATCTAACGAACTCTCAGATCGCCGCCCGTGTCCGTCAGGTTATTCGAACGAGTCTCGCTATAGTCACCGCTACGATTAGCAACCGCGCGTGTGAGCATCCGCATGGCCATCCGCATCAACGTGACTGCCGTTCGCAGTTGCCCGCCGGACGAAGTTCGCTCGGTCATGTCGGAAGTCATTCGTGTGGCTTGTGCGGGCAACGAATGTCCGCCGGTTGGCGATCAATTGGACATCCACGAACACAACGGCTGGGTCTGGTTCTCCACGAGCGTCTGGGGCGTCAGTGCGGGCGATTTGAATCGCGGCTTGTGCAAGCTCGCGAGGCCGGCCTTGCAGTTCACGACCTCGGACGGTGACCGCTGGTATCTGACGGTTCATGGAGGACCGTCAGGCCGGAACCACTTTCTGCATGAGTTCAGTGTTCTGGCCCACGTGCCCGATCCGGCTGAAGATGCCGAGCGGCAAGCACAGCTCGAACAACGCGACGAACCGCCGCCCGTCGATCCGGAGCTGGCATTTTTGGAAGACGATCCGATTCCCGGGCCAGCGCGAGTCAAGGCGCCGTTCGACCTCGTCGTTGACAGTTTGACCAGTATCGGCGGGTCGGTCGCGGAGGAGTTTCGTGCGTCAGTCGCTCATTTGCCCTACAGCCAGGCATTGCGCCAGTACCGCGAGTGGCATGCGGATCAAGTGATTGCCGCGCTGATCGCGGTCGGGATCCCGGTTGATGTGCCCGCGGTGCGGTCGGTGTTGCTTTGGGAGAACATCTCGGAGAACGAATCGGGCAGCGATCTCGGCAATTTGCCGCGCTTGCTGGCCGTGCTCGGTTTGGGCGGCGATTGGGACGAGTGGATTCGCCAGGCCGAGGCGCCGCCGCTTCCAGGGCCCGAGCCGGAACCGGTTGAGTACGTTCCGCCGGAACCGCAGCCGCCCGAGGATTATGTTGGCCCGGTCCTCGCGATCGTTGAACCGCTGGGGCTGACGCCAGTGGCTGGTGGGCCGGTGCCGCTGCCGCTCAAGGACATGACGCTCATCCAGTTCTTTCCCGATGCCGTGTCGATCCTGGACACGGCCAATGTGGCCGTCATGGTCACTGTTCCCGGTTCGTTCGAACCGCCGGGCAAGCTGCCGGTCGATCCGTCGACACCGGGGCAAGTCGAACTTCGTCCGGACGGATTGCGCATCGGCATGTTGAACCACCTCTGGTTCCGCAAGCGCGACCTGACCAATTTGCTGGGCAAGAAGCTGACACGGTTCCTCTACCATCTGCCGGACGGGACCACGCTCGATGTGGCCTTCGCTCTGGAGGGGAAGCCGGCGCTCACCCAGCGTTATCGTGGCACCGTGATGGAAGAGGCCTGGCAGATTGCCGAAACGTATCCGCCGTTGACTCATGAGGTCTTGACGGAAGCTCTTCGAATCGCCCGCTCGGCTGGTAAGGCCAAATTCAAGGCCCGCGATGCGGCCGAGGTGGATGCGCTTTTGGAGGTCGTGTCACGCGACCCACAAATGTGGAACATGAAGTTCCAGCGCAAAGGGCTCACCATCTGGAGCGAGTCGGACATCGTTCCGCACCTGCCCAAGGCGGTTTTTCGACATCGATTCAAAGCCTTCTGGGACGTGGCCGCCCACGATCGCGAAGCGGCGCGCCAGCGTGAAGAACATCTGGCCCTCCAACGCCAGATGCGACAGGCCGGCGCCGCGGCAGCTCGACGCCGGGCCGCGCCGCATGACGATGCCATCTTGCTCGATGGGACGCACGGCCGCTACTGGCAATCGGACTTCAGCCAGCTCACCGAACTCGAACAGGAGACCCGGCAAAAAATCGATGACCAACTCGCCAATCTCGGCTTCACGCACATCGGCGATCTGGTTGCGAAAAAACAACGCGACATCGTGCTGCGCACCTACATCGCTCGCGACGGTCTGAGCTATGCAATCTTGATGGGCAAACGGACCATGTACCTCGGGCAGGAGTTCTTCACGCGCTTCGGCGACGACTCGACACTGACGACCACGACCAACGGCGCCGTCAACAGCCACCCGCAAGTCGGCATGTATTACAAGGTGTGCCCGGGACTGGATGTGCCGGCTCTCTTCGCGAAACATGTCTGGGGGATCGAACGCTTTCGCACGCGCAAATCGACCGAGCCGGCTGCGCTTGACAACTCTCCGCTTGGCGTGGCAAGAGAGTTGGACGCGGCGTTCGCACGGCGAGCGAAGGTGGAAGCGAGCGGTTGATTCGTCCGCCGTCATTTCTTGCTGATGGCAGTGCGAATGGCCTTCACCGTCGTTTCGGCCCGCAGATCGACGATCTTCTTGCCCAGCTCGATCGTCTTCTCAACCGGGGCCAGTTCGATGTTGTTGATGCGGAACTTGTCCGCCGCGATGCGCTGCTTCATGCGCACGGTGGTCGGGTCGACGACCATCATCTGGGCAGTCATCGCGAAACTATCGTGTAAGCCCTCCGACTTCTCCTTGACCCCCTGGCGTGCGAGCCAGCGGTCAATGTTGGGGTGATCGTAGTACTCGGCGATATAGAAGATGCGCGTCTTGCTGCCGGCCCATTTGACCTTCAATTTCGCGGCGACCGCCTCCATGCCATCCTGGTTGCCACCGCTGTCGCCGATGAGTACGACGTTTTCGAAGCCGTGCGTCTTGAAGCACGAGCAAATGTCGATCAGGAGTCGTTGATACGTGTCCTCGGTCAGACTAATCGTCCCCGGATACTTCATGTGCTCCGTTGGCGGATCGATATCGCCTTCGGGAACGAACGGCACAATGGGAGCGACGAGAGCGTTGCCGAGCTTGCGGGCAATGGCTTCGGTGGTGGCCTTCAACACATAGTTGTGTTTTCCCGTGGCGAGGTAGGGACCGTTCTGCTCGACGCCGCCGGTCGCTACGATCACCGTCGTCTTGCCGACTTTCATCGCGTCGCGGACTTCCATCCAGGTAAGTTCTTCGATGAAGACGGAGTCCAGAGCTTCAATCGGTCGTTTGGCGTCGAGAGGTGGCGCCTGCGCGATTGCCGGAGCAACGACGAACGCGATGGCGAAGTTGACAAGTAGGTTGCGCATCGGCATTTCCTGTAGGTGATTGCCGAAGCAGCGTAACCGATCACCGGCGGCAACGCACGAACATCTCCCGACCATTTTTCAGAAATGCCTTCGCATCGCGCCCCAATCGTCTGGTATCATCGGCTGGCCCGCCAATCTCTCCCCTTTCTGGAACTTCTCCATGCGTCGCATCGCGTTCGTGTTCACGTTCCTCGTCGCCGGCCTCGCGGCTGGCCAAGCCAAGAAGGATCCGCCGAAAAAAGAGGCGCCCGTCGTCCCGCCACGCGAGGGTAAGTCCGAGACCAAGCAACTATTCGATGGCAAGTCGCTCGACGGCTGGGAAGGCTATTCGGACCTGTGGTCCGTCCACGACGGCATCATCATCGCCAAGAACAAGGACCCGCTCAAGTTCAGCACGTATTTGCTAACCAAAGACAAATACACCGACTTCCGGCTGACGTTCGCCGCCAAACTGGTTCAGAGCGAAATGCACTCCGGCGTCTGTTTCTGGGGCGTGGTCAAGCCGGACGTCTCGAAGGAGCCGGAGAAAGATCGCAGCATGCACACTTACGCCGGGCACCTCGTGATGTTCCCCTCCGGCTACGGCATGTACGACCTGTTCGGCCGCAATGGTCTGCCGGTTGACGGCGGCCCCGCGAAGAAGGTCGGCAAGCAGCACGATTGGAACGACATCGAAATCCTGGCTCAGGGCAATCGGGTTCGCGTGGCGATCAACGGCGCCGCCGTCGTCGACTGGCGCGACCCGGAGCCGGACCGCATCAAGGCCGGGCCGATTGGCTTGCAATTGCACTCCAACAGCGTGCCGCAAGAGATTCACTGGAAGGGACTGACGCTGGAGACGTTCCCCAAGGAAGACAAGCTGCTGACAGTGAAATAATGCGGCGCAATGACCAAAGCGCTCTGCCGTTAGCCGCGACGCGCCAGCGGAGCGCGTCGCCTCGGCGCCTCGGTGACCTAATCCAGCGCCCCGAAGCGCCCGCCTGACGCGCTCCACTAGCGTGTCGCGGCTAACGGCAGAGTTGGAAGTTCATCTGCGTGTAGGCTATCGTTTATTCCTTTCGAACGCTGTAGGGAGTGACCGTGAACGAGAAAATGAACACGCCGTGTCCGGATTGCGAGGCCGACGCGCCGGCCGGCTTCGACCGTCGCGGCTTTCTGAAATCGATTACGTCTGCGGCAACCGCGGCCACGTTTGGCGGAGCGATCTGGGCCGCGCCGCGGGCATTCGCCGCGCCGAGCCCGAAGTCCGGCGCCGAGACGGCCGTCAAGGCCTTGTACGATACCTTGTCCGAAACTCAGAAAAAGACCATTTGCTTTGATTGGGACTACAAGCATCCGGAGCGCGCCCTGCTGCGCACGCACGTCTCCAACTTCTGGCCCGTGACGAAGCCGTTTCTGACGGACAACTTCTATACGAAAGACCAGCGCGCGATTCTATTCGACATCTTCAAGGGCGTCTTCAACCCGGACTGGCACGAGCGGTTCGTTCGCCAACTCAAGGACGATCACGACGGCAAGCCGTGGGGCGGCGGGCTGAGTGCCGCGATCTTCGGCAAGCCGGGCACCGACCAGTTCGAGTTCGTCATGTCCGGCCGACACATGACGATCCGGGCCGACGGCAACAGCGCCGCGCACGTCGCCCTCGGCGGGCCCATTTTCCATGGCCACGCCCCGAGCGGCTACACGGAGAAAGTGCATCACCCCGACAACATCTTTTGGCACCAGGCGGAGCAGGCCAACAAGGTCTACACGATCCTCGGCGGCAAGCAACAGAAGCAAGCCCTGGTCGAACATCGGCCCAAGGACGAGTTCAGCGTCGCATTCCAGGGAATGGAAGAACGCCTGTCCGGCCTGCCGTGTGCCGAGATGTCGCGCGACCAGAAGGAGGGCGTGCAAAAGGTGCTCACGAGCCTCTTGGAGCCATACCGCCAGGAGGATCGCGACGAAGTGCTCGAATGCCTGAAGAAGCAGGGCGGGCTCGATAAATGCTGGCTGGCGTTCTACAAGGACGGCGACATTGGGAACGACGGCGAGTGGGACAACTGGCGCCTGGAGGGGCCGGCGTTCGTCTGGTACTTCCGCGGCCACCCACATGTCCACATCTGGATCAACGTGGCCGATGATCCGGGGGTGCCGTTGAACGCCAAGAACTTCTGACCAGCAACAGATGAAAGAGCCTCGCAAGTCGCGATGACTTGCGGGGCAGTTACCCGGCTAGGATTCGAACCTAGAAGTTTCTGGTTTCTGCTGCGTTGCTCCGGCACTGCACTGGCATCGAAAATCCGAAAAAAATAGCGGTTTTCCGTCCATTCCGCCTTCATTCGCATTGTACCTGGATTGGCTCCGCGTTGCCAACATTTGCAGAAGAATTGCAGAAAAACGCCACGGGCGAATGTTCGGCTATTCCGCGGAGTCTACCGAAGCTTCTTCGTCATCCTCTTCGTCCTCGTCTTCCTCGGGTGTTACTTCATCCGTGAACGATATTCTCAAAACTGCCTACCTCTTCCGCGGTCAGATCACGCCCAAGAATCTACTTGGGCCGATACGACAGCCACTTCTTGAGTACAGGGTATCCGCCTTGGGAATAATCCCCGACCTTGGCCGGGACGCATGTCGCAAAAGGAGCGAAGGACCCGGCAATGCCCGCTTTCTGGAAGATAGCGACGGTTGCAAGAAGGAACGGGCGGATCAGAGGCGTCAAACTTCGACTGAGCGACGGATAACGCAAGACGGTCGGGGCAGCTCGATAATAGGCGAGGACGACGATGCGGAGGGGCATTCTCGGCGAAAGGAAGCGATCCCTGAACGCTCGGAGTGTCTCGACTTGCGGGCTCTCCTCTCCAAACACGGAAGAGCAGATGTAGCAGCAGGAGCGTGAAACGAGTTTGTAGTATTGAGCAACAGTAAGATTTTGCACTATCCTCAGCCGGCCATTGGTGTAGGAAAACACGGCCAAGTCTCCCTGCCGCAGTTCAAAGCCCTCATACGCGGCGTTTGAGAACTCGAACAGGTGCTCACGTCCGCCGAGGTCCACTACTCGAACGGAGAAAACCCGGGAGTTAGACTTGCGGTGCCCGCGGGAGCGCTTGGCCCGGATCTTCACAACCTTGCACCGGAACACAACGTGACAGGACGGGCAGGGGCCTTCGAACTGCCATTTGGGGGGCTGCACGGGGAGGGCGAACTGGTGTTCGCAGGCGGGGCAAACGATGAGAGGGTTCATGAGCGTGAGCCTTGCTGGGAAGGGCGGCGGCCTGATGGCTACCGGTCGATCAGGCCGAAATCCGCCTTAGATTGGGCGACTCGGTGAACGAAGGAGGCTATGGCGGTCAGCTGCCTGGCTAGCCGTTCCTCGGTCCTCGTTCGAATAGAGCGCAGTTCTGCGATGGACG
>DATANR010000049.1:0-2655 GCA_036266155.1 Gemmataceae bacterium
TGCTAACCGCTGCCCGGCTCGCCGGGCGATTTCCCAGTCTCACCTCCGGTGCCCCATGCGACGGGTCCTCTTTGCCAGCTTGATAGTGATCTCGGGCGGCTTGTGGGTCGCTTTAGCTGACGAGCCGAAGGCCGCCGATAGCGCTCAGGGCCGCAAGCTCGCCCAGATCAAGAAGAAGTTCGATGCCGATCTGAAGGAACTCAAGAAGAAGGAAGCGAACGCCAAGGACCCGGAGGACAAGCAGCAAGTCAAGTTCCTCATCAAGGAGCTAAATGCGTTTGCGGCGAGCGACGCGATCGAAGTGGCCGAGGAAAACAAGAAGGACGAAGGCGCGCTCGATGCCTGTGTCTTCGCGCTCAAGATGCTCGGCCAGTTTCAGATCACCGGCGCGGACATGGACAAGGCAACGACCATCGTCCTGGAAAACCACCTCGATAGTCCGAAGATTGGCGCCGTGCTGGGTGTGATGGTCGATTGCGGACGGCCCGGTCAGATCTTCCTTGAGACGGTCCTCGAGAAGGCGATGAACTCGGAAGTGCAGGCTCTCGCGATCTACTACAACGCGCTCGCCAAAAGCAATCGCATCAATGCAGCCGAGGGGCCGGGCACGGACGAGAAGAAAGTCGCCATGGCCCGCGCCGAAGTCGTCGAGGCGATGGAGAAAGCGGCCAAGCAAGCACCGGACGCGAAGGTCGACGACGACACGCTCGCCAAGGTCGTCGCCAATGAAATTGAGGCGATGAAGATCGCCGTTGGCAATGCCCTGCCCGAAGTCGAAGGCATCGACCTCGCGGGCAAGAAAGTAAAGCTGAGCACCTACAAGGGCAAGGTCGTGCTCTTTGATGTCTGGGCGACCTGGTGCCCGCCCTGCCGCGCGATGATCCCGCACGAACGCGAAATGGTTGAGAAAATGGCCAACAAGCCGTTCGCGCTCATCAGTGTCAGCGTCGATGACGAAAAAGAGACGCTCACGGAGTTCTTGGGCAAAGAGACGATGCCGTGGAACCATTGGTGGGACGGCGCCCACGGCCCACTCGCCAAGAAGTTTCGGGTCAACGCGTTCCCAACTCTCTACTTGATCGATGCGAAGGGAGTCATCCGCAAGAAATGGACTGGCTCGCCGGGCAATGACGTTCTCGACAAAGCCGTCGAGGAATTGGTTGACGAAACCGCGAAAGAGAAGAACTAGCTTACTGGGCGAGCGGAGCGGCGTAAGCCGCCCGATGACGTAGTCGTGACGTTATCGGGCGGCTCACGCCGCTCCGCTCGCCTTCAAACTCAGCTCGACGTGCCGCCGGCGGGCGCGGCGACGGTCGACACGCTCGAGAACGTGTTGTTAGCGTTTGAACCCAGCGTCGTGATGGCAGCGATGCACACGACGATGATCAACGCCAACATGACAGCATACTCGACCGCGGTCGGGCCATCTTCTTGCTTCAGGAACCGCACGCACTTCTTGGTAATGGTCCGCATGACACTCTCCGCTCTGTTCGTGGTCGCCGGTAGTTTCGGTCTGCCCCACGATCCCTGTCACGTGAGGCGATAGGTTCATCTTGGAGTACCTATTGCCGCGCGAAACCGACTTTCGGTCCCGCGAACCGCGATCGGCAGGTTTTTCATTTGGCGACAACCGAAACATTTTGCCGACCGCGAATCCTCTTTGGTGTCGGCGTCATTTTGAGTAGTCGGCGCCCGGCCACACGAGTTCGTTGAAGCGATCGACCGGCTCCTTGGCGGCCCACGCGATTCCGCGAAGCAGAAGCACGCGGTAGAGCGGGTCGTCGAAGGTCCAGGAGAAATGACCGGGGATCGACACAAACACTCGGCCCTTCGCCGGTTCCGTCGTCCAAAAGAGCGGCCGCGGCTCTTTCTCTTCCATTTGTGTCGCGAGCACACGACCAGCTGGTAGGTCGCCCGTGAGCATCCAATAACTCTCATCAACGAGATTGAGTTTTTCGAAGTTGCGCGCCACCGGGTGTTTCGCGTCCTTGTTGAATTCGAGGTCGAGCGGCCCGTGCCGAAACTTGATTTTGCCGCCGACGGATGCCAGGCCGATGCGCTTGGCAAAGCCGGGCGCGTCGGCCCGGCCGTCGACCGCCCAGTGAATGTAGACTAGCCCGCCGTCACGTTCGAGGAATGCATCGATGTCCGCGGCCCGCGCCGCGGTCCAGTCGCCGTGCTGATAAAAGACCATCACATCGGCCTTCTGAAACTCATCGCGCTCCGGCCATTCCCAGGCCGTGACGACCTCAACCTTGTCCGCCAATTTGAACAAGGCCGACCATGCCTTCTGCCAGGCCGGGTAATCGTGCTCGCCGATGCCGTGATCTTTCTTGCCCGCGACCAACACAATGCGGATTGGCCGAACCTTGGCAGCCGGAGCCGGCGCGCCGGCCAGAACCGCCTCGACTTCACGCGCGGGTCGCGCCGCGGGTCGGGGGTCTTTGTGGTCACGCGGCATGGCCGTGGGCGGCAGTTTCTCTTCGGCAGCCGCGATCGGGGCGAGAAATGCGGCTAGTGCCCCGCCAGCACTAAAGTTTGGGGTTGATTATCGAGGCTTGTTCATGGGAAAAGCTGCGGAAACATGGAGGTTTCCGTTGAACAAGAAGTATATCGTTCGGCTTTCCGAGCACGAGAGGCAAGCTTGTTTGGATG
>DATANR010000050.1:0-17192 GCA_036266155.1 Gemmataceae bacterium
TCACCGCAGACCCACCCAAGATGACTCGATTCCCAACGCATTTCATCGTCACCGTCCCGCCGCGCTTTGAGGCCTGGTAACCTACCAATTCATCCTTGTGAAGCACGTCTCGCCAATACGGGCCCAAACAGCAATGGGCCGAGCCGGTGACCGGGTCCTCGGCGATGCCGGACTGGGGCGCAAAGAACCGCGACACGAAATCGGCCTCCGCGACATCCGATTGTGCCGTCAAGATGACGCCGCGCGCCTTGATCTTGGCCACTTCCGCAAAGTCCGGGACAAGCTGCCGAAGCTCGGCCGCGGATTCGATGACCACCAGCATGTCCATGCGATTGCGGCCAACGAAGATGGGTGCTACTCCCAGGGCGAACGCTTCCTCCGCAGGCGCCGCCACCGGCGTCGCGGGCTCGGCTGGGAAGTCCATTTCAATGCGCTCGCCGTTGCGCGTGCAGGACAGGACGCCGCTCCGCGTATGGAAGCGGATGGGCGATTCGACTTTCGCGCGACCGGATTCCCACAACGCATGGGCCGACGCCAGAGTCGCGTGGCCGCACAGGTCGACCTCGATGGTCGGCGTGAACCAGCGCAGGTCCCACTCGCCGTCGGGTCGCGCATGCAGAAACGCCGTCTCGGCCTGGTTCATTTCGGCGGCAACGGCTTGCATCCACTGAGGGTCGCGATGACTGTCGAGCAGGCAGACGCCTGCCGGATTGCCGGCAAATGGTCGGTCCGTGAACGCATCGACCAGGAATAGAGGAATCGCCATGATTCCCCAATCTTATCGCATCAGCGCACGCGCACAAACTTCGATTGACTCGAGGTGCACTCCGCGAGAGAGCGAGTAAGTTCTTCACGCAGTTCATCCGGCCGTTCGAAGCGATCGGCGGGGTTCTTGGCCATGAGCCGCAGAATGATATCTGTGAGCCGCAGCATGCCAGGCTCTTGGACGTGGTCGAGGGGCGGGACTGGCATCTCATTCATGTGGGCCAACACCATCTGCGTCGGCTTCTTGTGACTGAAGGGCAGGCGGCCCGTCACCACGTGGTACAGCGTAGCGCCCAGCCCGTACATGTCCGTTCGATGGTCGAAGGGCCGGTTCGGACGGGCCATTTCGGGCGGCAGGTACGCCGGCGAACCCAGGAACCGGATCGTTTCCGCCGATGGCGTTGGCGGCAGCTCGTGGCCGATCTCGCCGACCATACCCCAATCAATGACTTTAACGTCGCCGAACGGTGTGACGAGCAGGTTGTCCGGCTTGATGTCGCGGTGCGCGAAACCGAGCCTCCAGGCGGCCGCCAGTGCGTCCAGAGTCTTCAGGGCAATGCGGATGGCCAGCTTGGGTGTCAATCGACCACCGTGACTGGTGCGCAACGCCTCCAGGGTCATGGATTCGACGTATTCGGTCGCCAGGTGCGGCGACTCGGGATCGTCGCGGTAGTCCCACAGGCGGGCTACGTTGGCGTGGCTCAAGCGTGAGAGAATCTGAAACTCGGCGCGCAAATGGCTCGCCAATACATGCCGATCGCCCTTGCGGCGCGGCGCCAGGACCTTGACGGCCACCGGGATCTGCAGGTCCCACAGTTCGCCGAGGTAGACGGCTGAGTTGCGCCCCGCCGCCATGTGCGTCCGCAGGCGGCAACGTCCCAAGAACGCCCCCAGGGGAGGCAACGGCACGTCGTCGGGCTCGGAAGCATCGGCAACCGTCGTCGTCTTACCGATCACGGCCGTCTGGGTGACGTCGACGTCGTCCAGTTGGGAAAGGTAATCTGGGTGTTCGGCAACTGCTGGCATCGGCGAGTCTCGGGGTCACACCGACGAATCTAAATATCTCCATATCAGCAATGATGACCAATCTGCGGCTCGTCCGATGCATTCTGGCGTACTTCTTCATCAAGGCGCCCGGCACGGCCGGTACATTCGGTCGACTCTGCGGACTCGCGCCAATGGGTGCTTCTTGCTAGATCCGCGTATTCCGCGCCGTCGTGACGGCGCGAGAGCGTGATTGGGCGCTGAAATGTGTGCGATCGTTGCGCCAATTGCGACTTGCTATTCTCGAACGGGTGACGGCGCGGCACCTTCGCCGGCGCGATCGTCACAGGCGATACAGTTGCCCATACTTTTCGCGCAAATACGCGATCAGCGGGCCGTGTTGCAGGCCGTTCCCCGTGACCCGCCGGCACAACTCGTCCGATCGATACGAACGACCCGGTTTGTGTACCTTGTCGTTCAGCCAGCTCTTGAGTTGCCCAAATTCGCCGCGGGTAAAGTCCTCTTCGAGGCTCGGCAGCTGTGCCCGGCAAGCGTCCATGAGTTGTGCAGCGTAGAGGTTGCCCAGCGTATACGTTGGGAAGTAACCCAGTCCACCCATGCTCCAATGAATGTCCTGCAAGCAGCCCTGCCGGTCGTCCGGTGGGGTCAGGCCGAACATGGTGCGGAATCTTTCGTTCCAGGCCGTGGGCACGTCTTTGGGCTGTAGGTCACCCGTCAGCAAAGCCAGTTCCAGCTCGAAGCGCAAGATGATGTGCAGGTTGTACGTCGCCTCGTCGGCCTCGACGCGAATCAGTGACGGCCGCACGCCATTGATGGCAAAAAGGAATTCATCGAGACTCACACGGGTCAAGGCGGCTGGAAAGGCTTTCTTCGCCTTTGGGAAGAAGTGCGTCCAGAACGGCCGGCCGCGGCCGACCTGGTTCTCCCACAGTCGCGATTGCGATTCGTGGATGCCCAGCGAGCAATAGCTGCCCAGCGGCGTGCCGAAATGTTCGGTCGGAAGCCCCTGTTCGTAGATGCCGTGCCCGGCTTCATGGAGCACGCCGAAGAACGCCTCGTTAAAGAAACGCGGATTGAAGCGCGTCGTGATCCGGCAATCGCCTGGTCCAATGCCTGAGCAAAACGGGTGCGTCGTCACGTCGAGGCGGCCGGCCTCGAAATCGAAGCCGATGCCTGCCGCAGCCTCGCGCACCAACGCTTGCTGCACTTCGACCGGATAATCGGCCTCAAGAACGTCGCGTCGCGGCGTCTGCTTCGACTCCCCAATCGCCGCGATGAGCGGGACGAGTTCGGCGGACAGTGCCGCGAAGACCGCGCGCACCTCGCTCGATCGCATCCCCGGTTCATATTCGTCGAGCAGCGCGTCGTAGGGATGTTCCTTGAACCCAACGGCATCGGCCTCACGCCGCTTGAGAGCGACGATCCGTTCGAGCCACGGAAGAAACGCGGGGAAGTCGTTCTTCGCTCGCGCCTCCTGCCAAACCTGCTGGGCCTGCGTCGTGACGCGCGCGATCTCCTCAACCAGTTCTTTCGGCAGCTTCACAGCCCGATCGTAAGCTCGGCGCAATTCGCGCACGTTGATTGCGGTCGGCGCGTCGGCATCCTGAACCAGCGATGAACTCTCGATCGTCGCCAAGCATTCGCCGACGTGCGGGTGCGTTGTCATCTCGTGCGTCAGTCGGGCGACGAGAGCCATTTGGTCGCCGCGAAACGTCGACCCGTTGTGCGGCATGTAGGTCCGTTCGTCCCACCCCAGCACCGCGCCGCACGACGACAAGACGGCGGCTTCCTTGGACCGGCGGATCAACTCGGCGTACGCGGATTCCGGGGACATAACGCTCTCTCGTGAACGGCGATTGCAATTACAGATACGACTCGGCTCAATCGCAATCCCGTCGAACGACGCTCAACGTGGCCGCACGCCGCTCGCGGTCGTATCCCGACTTCCTTCCTACTTTCGCCCGTTCGCGCTGAAAGGACATCCATGCGTCGACCTCTCCTGTTTGCTTTCGCGTTCGTCTTGGCGGTGCCTTTGGCCGTCCGTGCGGACGACGGACAATCACTCTTCAACGGCAAGGACCTCACGGGCTGGAAGGGACATCCCGATCTCTGGTCTGTCAAGGATGGCGCCATCACCGGCTACACCAAGGACGGCAAGCTTCCCGGCGGCGCCAATAGTTTCCTCGTCTGGGATGGCACCGCTGACAACTTCGAGTTGAAGGCCAAGTTTAAGATCGTTGGCGGCAACTCGGGCATTCAGTACCGGTCCAAGTATTTTGGCAAGCCCGACGAATTCCACATTGGCGGCTATCAGGCCGACATCGATGGCGCCAAGAACGACACTTACACCGGAATCAACTACGAGGAGCGCGGTCGCGGGATTATCTGCAATCGCGGCAGCAAGACGTTTATCGATGAAGATGGCACGCGCTACGAACAGCGCCTCACGGAACCGGCCGACATCTTGAAGGCGACCAAATCCAAGGACTGGAACGACTACCACATCATTGCGAGCGCCAATCACCTGAAGCAGGTGATCAACGGTGTCACGACGGCCGAATTCATCGACTGGCAGAAAGACAAGCGGGCGATGGACGGGTTGATCGCCTTGCAAATGCACGCGGGCATGGGTGAGATGACGATTCAGTTCAAGGACATCACCCTTAAGAAGCTGACGGATTGCAAGGAAGTGACGAAGGAAGCGATGCCGATTCCTTCGGAAGCGAAGAAGGTCGCGGGAACGGGACCACAACCCAAGAAAGAGAAGAAATAGTGCGATATTCGTTTAGCGTTCGAGCCAACGGCTCGAACGCTAAACGGAGATTCGGATTGCTACAGGTTCATTCCCGTCAAGAACTCCACGTTCGATTTCGTGCGCTTCATGCGACTGACGAGCATTTCCATCGCTTCGACGGGGTTCATGTCAGCCAAAACGCGGCGGAGCAACCGGGTGCGTTCCAATTCTTCTGGATGAACCAGCAACTCTTCCTTGCGTGTGCCTGATCGGTTGACATCGATGGCCGGCCAGACGCGTTTGTCAACGAGCCGACGGTCAAGGTGCAATTCGCTGTTGCCCGTGCCCTTGAATTCTTCAAAGATCACGTCGTCCATGCGGCTGCCCGTATCGATCAACGCCGTCGCCAGGATGGTGAGCGAGCCCCCTTCCTCCACGCTGCGCGCGGCGCCGAAGAACCGCTTCGGCTTTTGCATCGCGTTGGAATCGAGACCGCCGGAGAGCAGCTTGCCTCCACCGGGCGCTTCGGTGTTGTGTGCGCGAGCGAGGCGCGTGATCGAATCGAGGAGGATGACCACGTCCTTCTTGCGCTCGACGAGTCGCTTCGCTTTCTCCAGCACAATCTCACTGACGTGAATGTGCTGGTCGGGCGGCTCGTCGAATGTGCTGGCCACGACCTCGACGTTCGGGCCGACGACGACGCGCTGCATGTCCGTTACTTCTTCCGGCCGTTCGTCGACGAGCAGGATGATGACGTACGCTTCCGGATTGTTCTTCAAGATCGACAGGGCCATGCGCTGCAACAGGACGGTCTTGCCCGCACGCGGCGGGGAGACGATCAGGCCGCGCTGTCCCTTGCCGATCGGCGTGACAATATCAACGACGCGACCCATCAACTCCTCGCCGGCGGTCTCGAGCACAAAGCGCGAGTTCGGGTGCAGCGGCGTCAGGTCTTCGAAATTGGTGACGCTCGCCGTCTCCTCCGGCGAAGCGTTGTTGACCAACTCCACCTGCATCAGGGCGAAGTTATCCTGGCCCTCGATCGGCAAGCGGATCGGCCCCTCAACGACGAGGCCGGTCTTGAGGCCCATGCGCCGAATCTGGCTCGGCGACACGTAAATGTCTTCCGGGCTGGCGAGGTAATTGTGCGCCTGGCTGCGGAGGAAGCCGTAGCCGTCCGGGAGCACTTCCAATGTACCGGAGCCGCGGACGACTTCACCGCGTTCGATCTGTCGGCGAACGATGCCGACGATCAATTGCGCTCGGCTCATTCCCGTATGGTCGGCGATGCCCTCGCGCTCGGCGAGCGCAAAAAGCTTCGGCATGGCCAGGCGATAAAGATCGTCGAGCCGCGAGCCGGGACCGGGAGGGGCACCATCGGCCGGCGGCGGAGCAACGGGTGCCCGGCGCATGGGCGGGCCTTGCATGGGCGGGCCAGGACGACGGGGCGGCGGGGCGGGGCGATCGTCGCCCCCGGATGTCGGGTGGCCTCCGCTGGGAACACGGCGGCGAACGGGAGCGGGCTTGTGCGGCCCTTCGTCGCGATCGGCGACGGGCATGACGGGATCCTCGGTGTCAGAAAAGTGTTACGAAAACAAGTGGGAAGGCGAAATACACGGGGTTGGAGAGCCTCGCATCGTGCGGGGTATCTTCGGGTTCAATCACACTGCCCTTCGGACACGACCAACTCGAATCTTTGGAGTGAGCGAAGGGATTCAGTCAAACGGTTGCAACAGACGCGCCGCCACGGCGCGAAAAATTGGCGTTTTGATCCATCGTGGATCTTGGGCCTTCAGGTTGATGAAGATTGTACCACGGCTGTCCAGGGTTTCCAGTTATTTTTTGGACGATTGTCGTCAACTCGATTTATCCGCGACTTTCTTCTTGAAGAACTCAATCGTTCGCCGGAGCCCCTCGTCGCGCCCGACCTTTGGCTCCCAATTGAGCAACCGACGCGCCAATGTAATGTCCGGCCGGCGCTGCTTGGGATCGTCGGGCGGCAATGGCTTCTTGACGATGATGCTCTTGCTGCCCGTGAGGCGCAAGATCTCCTCGGCGAACTCGCGGATGGTCAGCTCGGACGGATTGCCGAGGTTTACGGGCAAGTGATAGTCGGCGGCAAGGAGCTGAGATATGCCGTCGACCAGGTCGGAGACGTAACAAAACGCCCGCGTCTGTTGGCCTTCGCCGTAGACCGTTAACGGCTCGCCGCGCAGGGCCTGGCCGACGAAGTTGGGCAGGACCCGGCCATCGTCGAGCCGCATGCGTTCGCCGTAGGTATTGAAGATGCGCACGATGTGCGTGTCGACGCCGTGTTCGCGGTGATACGCCATCGTCATTGCTTCGGCAAAGCGCTTGGCCTCGTCGTACATGCTCCGCTCGCCGACCGGATTGACGCGGCCCCAGTAATCCTCGGTCTGCGGATGGACCTCCGGGTCCCCATAGACCTCGCTCGTGCTCGCAATCAAGTAGCGCGCTCGATGAGCACGTGCGATGCCCAGCGTTACGTGCGTGCCGAGCGAGCCGACTTTGAGCGTCTGAATCGCGCTTTCGCGGTAATCGACGGGGCTAGCCGGGCTCGCGAAGTGCAAGACGTTGTCAACCAGACCGTCCACATGCAACGGCCGTGAAACGTCGTGAACGATGAGTCGGAACTTTGGATTGTCGAGCAGATGGCGAATGTTGTCGGGTCGGCCCGTGATGAAGTTATCGACGCACAACACGTCGTGACCTGCCGCGAGAAAGCGCTCGCAGAGATGCGATCCGATGAACCCGGCTCCGCCGGTGATGAGTGTGCGCACGAGAATCCTCTATTGTCCGCCAAGTGACAGAGCGACCAGTTCTTTATTGTCCCGGACGAAGATCATACCGTTCGCGATTGCGGGATGAGCCCAGGTCGAACCGCACGCCTTCGAGCGCGCCAGTTCTTGGTATTCCTTGACGTTCGGGGCCAACAGACAAACGTCGCCGGACACATCGTCGTGCATGAGCAGGTTGCCGTCTCCCAGGCGCAACAGGGCCGCGTGGTACTTGCCGACTTTCCCCTGCTTCCACAACTCCTTGCCAGTTGCGGCCTCGACGCAGCGAAGCGTCACGGTCGGATTGGCCGAGATCGTTCCGGTGACCATGTACAGGTGATCTTTGTCGATCGCGACCGGCGTGGAGAAGTAGCACGAAAGTGCCGGGTTCTTCCAAGCCACCTCCGGCGTCGGCTTGCCGTCCTTGTCAACGATTTTCAGAGCGATTGCCCCAGCCGTGACGGACGCGGCAATGTACAAATCGCCGACCTTGATCGGCGTGGTCGAGCTTTCGTTCAGCGCATCGCGGAATGGGTGCTGCCAAACTACTTTGCCATCCGGCGAGATTGCTTCGAGGTGCGCGCCCGTGAGAGCGACAATGTCCTTGCCGAACACGACCGGAGCGGCATAACTTGGCGCATCCGCGCCGGCGGTCCAGACGGGCTTGCCGGTCTTGCAATCAAACGCTTTCAGGCCCTTCGCGGCGCCGTTGCCACCTTGAATCACGACGTTATCACCAACCACGATCGGCGACGCGGAGAGGCCGAAGAAGAGATTCTCTTTCTTCGCGTCAGCGAGGACGTCGACCTTCCACTGCGGCTTGCCGGTCGCGGCATCCCAACCGGCAAGCGTGCCGGTGATGCCGAACGTAAAGAGCTTGCCATCATGCACACACGGCGTTGCCCGCGGACCGGCGCCAAACATGGTCGTGAAGTTGGGTTTTTCGTAGCTCTGCTCCCACTTCAGATCGCCGGTCTTCGCGTCGAAGGCTTGAATCAGCTCGGCGTCCTTCTCTTTGACCTTCGTGTGTAAATAGACGAGCCCGCCAGCGACGACCGGCGAACTGTGCCCTTCGCCAACGGCGATGTGCCAGACCTTCTTGAGGTCGCCTTTCCAGAGTGCAACTTTTTCGGTCGTGGAGCCGTCGCGATCGGGTCCTAGCCATTGTGGCCAATCGCCGGCAGGCGCAATCGAGACAAGGGTGAGTGCGAAAATGAGGGTGACGATGGAACGCACGAGCCAGTTCCTCCAATTTGAAAACGCTGTTCTCAGGTTAGAAGGCAAGACGTGAGCCGGTCAAGCGGTCAGCGGCAGAGCAATGCGCGAAGGCAGTTCAGGCACAGCGGTGGGCCGTCGGTCCTCAGCCTCGTTCAAGAATTGGTGGAGCGGGGCGTATCGCCAGCCGGTGTTGAGTTCCTCGGCCAACTCCTTGAGCTTGCGCAGATGCGTCTCCGTGATGGCGTTGCCAGTCTCCTGATAGGTCGGATCGCAAAAATAGACGCGGCAGCCGAGCGGCCGTGGTTCACGGGCGGTGCAAAGGCCCTCGACCTGAAATGGGCAGAAGTCGCCCGTTACCGGTTTGGCGTACGCGGGTGCAGACTCGAGCAAGACTTCGGCTTCGAGGTTGGAAATGAAGAGCGTGTGACCATACTCCGTGAACCGGCAGCACCGACCGGAGGCATCGCATCGTGGCCCGAAGGCGGCGACGGCAGCGTCGGCTTCGGCGTAGATCGCGAGGACGCGGGAGCGGACTTCGGGGGTCATATCCGAATCACCTTCACCCGTCGCACGATCTCTTCGGCCGAGATCAACTCGCCCTGATTGCAGCCCGGACACTCGGCGGCGGCCGCGGCCCAAGCTTCCGGACTCGTCGTGTTGACTTCCCAGAACGGCCACGTGCGGCATTGCCGCGGGCGTACTGGATAAACGGTGCAACCAGCCATGCGATCGTAAAACACGCAGTCGCCGTTAGCTTTCTCTTTCAGACTGCGTCGCGTGCCGCCTTCCGGGCGTGTATACAAGCCGAGGACTTGCTCGAGTGGTTCATTGCGAAATTCGGCCAGCGCCAGGACTTCCCCGTCGTTGACCCAGACGAAGCCGGGCTTGCCCGTGCAGCAGTTGCCGCACTGGGTACAAGCGAACTTGAGGCCGTCGGCATACCACGGTTCCGGCACGAGAACTCCTTGAGGCGTGCGTTGATTTTAGTTCATGTCCGCCAACCGACCAACACGAGGTGGTCCGTCATGATCCTGTTTCGCTGCTGGTTCTGTGGCAAGAAGTATGGAGTGGTTGACACACGCGTCGGCGAGCGCATGACCTGCTCGTGCAAACATCTGCTCAAGGTCCCGAAGGAAAATAACGGAAGGTGCAAGGTGCTTCGACCCGTCGATCTGCTCATTGAAAGCGTGCTCTACGGTGGCGGCGGGGCTTTGCTGGGACTCGGACTTGGCTTGCTGATCGTCAGCCGCATTCCGATCTTTCGCCTGGGTGGCGGCGGAAAGACGATCGCGGTTCTCACCATCATTGGCTTTGTGGCCGGCACATTTGGCGGCGAACGCGGCGTGAACTGGGTCGGGCGAATGATCCGCTCACGCGAGGATGCCTAGTCAATCTCACTTCTGCATTTCGCGCTCGACCTTTTCGACGAGGTCGCGTGCTTTCCAGGCGCGATCGCCGGCTCGAACAGATTCGTTCTTCGCCAGCCAGCCGCGAACTCTCTTCTCGGCAGCAACGGCCGTGCTGTGCGTCTTGTTGCCGAAATAGGCGCTGATCTCGCCGTAAGTGGCCGCCGTGTGCTTGCGCGCCAAGAAGATCGCCAGCATGCGCGCGTGACTGATGGACCACGCTTTCGATTTCGACTTGAGCGTGCCGGCCCCGAGGCCCAATGCCGCGCTGATCGCCGCATCCACATCGGCAATGCGCACGACGCGAATCGCATGGCGCAGCAATTCACCCAGGGCGTCACGGGCGAGGTCCTTGGTCACGGGTTGGCTCGTGACGCGCGCAAAGTGGCGCAGACTGTGGATCGCCCCTTCCAGTTCGCGGACGTTGCCGCGCAAATTGTTCGCGAGAAACTGCAGGACGTCGATCGGAATGTTCGGCTCCGCGCCGGCGGCTTTCACCTTGAGCAAGTCCAGTCGCGTTTGTGCGTCCGGCGGCAGCACGCCCCAGATCGCCCCGCCGAGCAGGCGATCGGCAAGTTCGGGCATGAGATCGTCGGTCAGCCGAGGATGGCAATCGCACGTGACCACGACCTGGCAGCCTTCCGCAAGGAGCGCATCGAACGTGTGCAAAAACTCGACTTGCGTCGCTTTCTTGCCAGCCAGGAAGCTCAAGTCGTCCACGAGCAACGTGTGACACTCGCGGAACTGCCGGCGGAAGGCAGCTTGCTTGCCCTGGTGCATGGCCGCCACGAACCGATTCATGAAGTCTTCGGCCTTCACGTAAACGATTCGTTGCTCGGGGTGGCGCTTGCGAATACCTCCGTAAATCCCTTCCAACAGGTGTGTCTTACCGGTGCCCGTCGGACCGTACAGCACGAGCGGATTAGCGCCGGCGCCCGGTTCGTCGATCACGCTCTGAGCGGACGCGATCGCAACACGATTGCATTGGCCGACGACGAAATCTCTCAATGAACGCCACCGGCGCGTCGACTTGGACTTGCGCGACGCGGGCTTGGTCGGCGCCGGGTCGGTTTTCGCAGGCGGTGTTTTCTTCTTTTCGCGCGGCGCTGGCGGCTCGTCTGTCGCCTTCGGTTCGTCCGTTGCCGCAGCGCCTTCCGCGCTGCGCTGTGCCTGAAACAGCTCGGGATCAATGGCGAAGCGAACGTTGACGGTTGCGCCGAAAACCTCGGCCGCGGCGGCACGAACGTCGGCGCCAAACGTCTTTTGCAGCCAGTCGTGGAAGTAGAGATTGGGCACACCGACCACCACGCCGTCGCCCACGGGGACGAACTTGGTATGGTCGCGGAACCACAAGTTGTAGCGCGGCGCGCTGATGCGTTGGGCAATCGCCTCGGCTAACCGATCTTCAATGCCGACTGCGGGAGCAATCGACGCGGGGGACGGCACAGATTCGCTCCGACTGCGCGCATCGTGCGCGCGACGGAGAGAGGTTAGGGTGAGGACGCAGCTTGGGAGAGCTTGGCCCGATGCCCGGAGTCCCTGGGAGGGGTACGTGTAGTATGGGAGGCATGGGTGGCAAACGAAACTTCACGTCAACTTCGCGCGCCCCACACGATGGACTCGTCTTGCTCCAAAACCCGTAACCGGAACACCTTCGCTGCGGTCAAGATTTCCGAGAATTTTGCAAATAAAGAAAGACCTCACGGACATCGACAACCTCGAAGCCAGCGGATCGATACAGCTGAACGGCCGGAGTGTTCCGCGCGTCAACATTCAGATACAAGTTCGGTGCCAGTTCGAGCACGCGATTCAGTAGCCAGCGACCGATGCCTTGCCGGCGCCGCTCAGGGATTGCCCCCAAAAACATGAGGTTATCGCTATCCAATAGGGCGACGCCGACGGGCCGATCTTTGTCGCGCGCGAGCAACCATTGCGAGCGATCCGGTGCAGCATCATCGTAGCCAGCAAGCACTTCGGCCGGCGACAAACACCGATTCAACTCTGGGCAATCGAGCGAATCTTCATGAGCCCGCAGAAGCGTAGCTTCCAACTCGCTTTGGGTGGCATCATGAGCCAAAGACAGGAGTGGCGTGCACTCGGGTCGCGCGTATGTTGCGACAACGGACCGGGCCATCTGCCAAAGGGCGGTCACGTGCTGAAATCCTGCCCAGAGTAGAGGTTCGGCGCGATGTACCTCATCGGGCGGCAAGAATACCTGAATCACGTTCGCGCCGGCGACATGTTCGATCGCCGACTCGACTAACGCTCTTTCGACTTCCCCGCTAACGCCGCGCGGCGGCCAAATCACAGCAATGCCTCCTGCGAGGCGGCGCGCGTAGATTGCCCCGTCGATGCTCGAATGCGCTCGCGTAACAAGAAAATCGCTCGCGTTCAGGTCGCCGCGTGCAACGAGGCGGAAGGCATGACCAATTTGTGGCTCCGCATGTCCAAACAAGATTGCAAGCGCGTGCGCGAGCTGATCGGCGTTGGCGGGTGCGACGGTCATTGCGTCCAGTAGCGGAGATCGCCATCGCGACGTGTGAGCCCGGAGCGATCGAGGAATTCGCACAGCGGGACCGCAAACTTCCGTGTCGTCCCCAAGACATCGCGAATCTCGGCGACCGTCAGGCCGTTGCCGCCAGCGAAACATTCCGTCAACTTGACACGCATGTCGGCCGCGACGTCCGCGTGCAAGTAAATTTCGTCGGTGACCCGGACCAATAGGCCTTCCGCCAGGGCGACTTCGTAAATGTCCTTGAGGCTGCTGGCGATCCCGCCGGCCTTTGGAATGAAGCTGGCGGGATCGGGCGGCTGGAAGCCCGCGGCACGCGTGGATTCAACGACTTGATCCTTCAACTTGCGCTGATTCGCGCTCAACTTCGGTTTGAAGTCCGCACGAGCGATTCGCTTGGCGTCGCCGACGAGTTTCTTCGCCTTGAGCAGTCGATCGGCAACCCCTTGAACGACCGCATCGTCGCCGACATATTCAAGATGCGAGAGCACGCTCTGTCGCTCGTGCGTTGTCATGAGCGGATGTTGCTCGTGCAGCGACGCGAGCTCGCCGAAAAGACGTTCTTCAATCTCGGTTACACGGTCGATGTGCAGGTGTGTTTTCCGCCCGCCGGAGGCGAGCTCGATTATTCGTCCCGCCGCGTGCAAGTCGCGCAGCAAACCTTCCACCTGGCCGGGGCCGACACCGGCGCCGCGGACGAAGTCGGCGACAGTTGTCCCGTGTGTGCCCCGGAACCAGGCGACCGTGTCGGCCCGCGTGACGACATCGGTGCCCCACAGCTTTTCGACGCGTTCCAAGACTTCAATGTGTCGCCGGCGGATCTTGTCGGTGACGGGTTGCAAGACCTGGCCGCCGCCGAGCGTGTGCTCGGCCGACGAATCGCGCAGCACGAACGGTTGGCCCCACACGGCGACGACCGGCTCATCCAAAAACAACTGAGCGAGGGCCCATTGTCCCGCATCCACGTGGTCGCAGTCGAGCAATGACACGCTGGCCATCACCTCGGCGGTTCCAAGGTGCAGACGCGCTTCCACGCGGTGCTTGATCCGCCGGCGATTTGCGGCCAACGCCTGTAGACGCACGGTCAATACCTTGCTCGGCGTCAGGTAGCCGGGCGTCGCCAACTCCTGTCCGCGTTGCACGTCCTCGTGAGCCACCCCCGCCAGGTTGAGTGCCGCCCGTTGGCCGCGATGCACTTCGTCTACCGAATGGTCGTGGCGCTGAAGTGAGCGCACGCGCACCGTCTCGCCCCGCGGTTGCCACGCCAATTCGTCGCCCACCTTGACCGAACCAGACGTGACCGAGCCGGTGACAACCGTTCCATGTCCCTGCACGACAAACGCACGATCGATCGCCAGCCGGAACCACTCGTCCGCGCCGCGACTCACAACTCTCGCGCACGCCTC
Organism: Gemmataceae bacterium; assembly: GCA_036266155.1. GTDB lineage: Bacteria > Planctomycetota > Planctomycetia > Gemmatales > Gemmataceae > SIAJ01. The sequence continues at coordinate 13,845 of DATANR010000050.1, forward strand.
GATCAACGCCGCCTTGAGTTCGGCGAAGCCGTTGCCGGTGACGACCGACGTCGGCACGATCGGCGCGTCGGCCAGGAACGTGTCCTTCACCAACTCGCGGATGTCGAGTTCCACGACTTGCCGCGTGGTTTCGTCGACCAGATCGGCCTTCGTCAACGCGATGACGCCGTATTGGAGCCCCAGTAGTCGGAGAATTTCCAGATGCTCGCGCGTCTGCGGCATGACGGAATCATCGGCCGCCACGATCAGCAAGGCGAGATCGATGCCCGTCGCGCCGGCAAGCATGTTCTTGATAAAGCGTTCGTGGCCCGGGCAGTCGACAATGCCGAGCCGGTAGTCGCCAAGATCAAGCTGCGCGAAGCCAATGTCGATCGTGATGCCGCGTGCTTTCTCTTCGGGCAGGCGGTCGCAGTCTATCCCCGTCAGTGCCTTGACGAGCGCGGTCTTGCCGTGATCGATGTGGCCGGCGGTGCCGAGGATCAGGTCGCGTGGCATGCTGCAATTGTACGGCGAGCGCTACAATACGCTCACCATGCTCGATTTGCCGCCGGCCAACGAAATCCTCGGCGCGATGATTACGCCGGCCTTGCTCATCTCGGCCGCGGGGACGCTCGTCCTTTCGACCAGTACCCGCCTTGGCCGCGTCGTCGATCGCGTGCGCACCCTCGAACAACTCGCCAACGAACTGACGCCGCCCGCGGGCACGTCGGCCGATGACGTCGCGGACAAGCGCCAGCTCATCGTCGATCAGCTTGCCAAGCTCAACGCACGCGTGCAGTACCTCATGCCGGCGATTGCCACGCTCTACACGGCGATCTGTCTTTTGGTCGCGTCGAGCATCTCGGTCGGCGCCGTGGCGGTGCTGAGTTGGAAGACCGCCTGGCTGCCCGTCATGCTCGGCCTCTGCGGAGCGTGTGCGCTCTTTTATGCAAGCACGTTGCTTGTGCGCGAAGCCCGTGTGGCCGCCAAGTCGACGCTGGATGAGATGAACTACGTCCGCAAACTGGTGTCGCGGCGGTCGGTCATTTGGGACATGAAGGGGCCGATCTGACTCAAGTGACTTCCAGATACTGCACGCTGAACCACCCGGCGTCGTCCGTCCAGACCTTCCGGACCGTCAGCCCGGCTGTGTGCGCCAAGTCGCGGAAGGCGTCGAGCGTGTACTTGTACGAATGCTCCGTGCAAATCGATTCACCGGCAGCGAACCAGATGCGTGTGCCATCGATGCGCACCGCCTGACGTTTGCGACTTACCAGATGCATCTCGATGCGGCTTTGCTTCTCGTTGAACACCGCGCGATGGTCGAACTGGCTGACGTCGAAGTCGCCGCGGAGTTCGCGGTTGATCCGGACGAGCAAGTTCTTGTTGAATGCAGCCGTCACGCCGGCCGCGTCGTCGTAGGCGGGTTCGAGGATCGCTTCGGATTTGCGGAGATCGACGCCGACCAGGAAGGCGCCGCCTGTTCCGCAGCGCTGCGCGACGCCTTCCATCAGCCGCACGGCCTCGGATGGCCCGAAATTGCCGATGGTCGAGCCCGGAAAGAAGACCGCACTGCGACGCGGCGTTCGCTTCGAGTTCGGTACTTCAAATTCGGCCGTGAAGTCCGCCCACACCGGCAGCACGTCCAGATGCGGGAATCGTCGCGCAATCGACGATGCCGACTCGTAGAGATGATCGCGGCTGATCTCGACCGGTACATACCCCGCGGGGTGATGGAGACGCTCCAACAGCAACGGCGTCTTCATTCCACTGCCGCTGCCGTACTCGATGACGAGACAATCTTCGCCGAGCGCGGCCGCCATTGCGCCCACGTCGCGGCGCAAGATGCTCAACTCTGTCCGCGTCGGATAGTACTCGGGCAGATCGCAAATCTGATCGAAGAGCCCGCTGCCGCGGTCGTCGTACAGGTACTTGCACGGCAACGTCTTGGTTGGCCCGGCCAGGCCCGCCAACACATCCGCCCGAAAACGGGCCAGCGGCGACGATCGGTTCAGACCGTGCGGGCGAGTCGCAGTCCCGTGAATTGCCATCGAGCCTCCGGTGGAAAGAAATTCCGATACGTCGAGCGAATGTGCGATGTCGGCGTCACGCACGACCCGCCGCGCAGCACCATCTGGTTGCACATGAACTTGCCGTTGTACTCGCCGATCGCTCCCGCCAGCGGGCGATAGCCGGCGTACGGCACATACGGGCTCTGCGTCCATTCCCACACGTCGCCGAACATCTGATCGAGGCCATCGGCACTGGCACCGGGCGCGGGGTGAAGGAGGTCTCGTTCGAGCAAATTCCCTGCCACGGGCCGATCGCCACACGCCACTTCCCATTCTGCCTCGGTGGGCAAGCGCTCGCCGGCCCAGCGGGCGTAGGCGTCGGCCTCGTAATAGCTTACGTGGCAGACCGGTTCACGTATTTCGAGCGGCCGCATGCCGTCGAGCGTGAAGACGTGCCAACCGCCAATGTGCTTTTCCCAATAGAGCGGCGCCTGCCAATTGTAATGTCGCTTGGCCGCCCACCCGTCCGAGAGCCACAACTCCGGCCGCTCGTAGCCGCCTTCGGCCATGAACGCGAGGTATTGATCGCACGTCACGAGGCGCGACGCGATGGCGAACGGCTCAAGAAAGACGCGATGTTGCGGACCTTCGTTGTCGAACGCGAATCGATCGCCGGCGTTGCCGATCCGGTAGACATTGGGGTCAAATGCGTTCCAATCGAGTGGTGTCGCATCGCGGTCGGCCGACTTGTCGTCCGTCGAACTCCAGCCGCGCCGACCTTCCCGATATATAGGCCGAATCGGGTTCTGCGAAAATGCGTGTTTAATGTCGGTAAACAGCAATTCCAAATGTTGCTGCTCGTGGTTGATGCCGAGTTCGACGATCGGCTTCAGGCGTGCGAAGTCGGCGTCCCTGATCTTGAGCAATTGCTCCGCCATCGCGGTGTCGACATGGGCTCGATAGTGATCGATGTCTTCCGCTGATGGCCGCGTGAGCAAACCGCGCTTGGCCCGTGGATGGCGGTCGCCGACGGCGTCATAATAAGAGTTGAACAGGTAGTTGAAGTCGGGATGGAACGGCTTGTAGTTGGCGAGCGCGGGATCGTTGAGGACGAACGTCTCGTAGAACCAGCTCGTGTGTGCCAGATGCCACTTGGCAGGGCTCGCATCTGGCATCGATTGAACGCACAAATCCTCGGCGGAAAGCGGCCGAGCGGCCGCTTCGAGCGCCGCACGGGTTTGCCGGAAGCGCGTCAGGAGAGTTACGGGCGTTTCCGACATTCCGGGCTCCGACAATCGGGTGCCTGATCATAGGCGCGAACAACGAACAAGGCGAGCGGAGCCGCGTAAGCGGCCCG
>DATANR010000051.1:0-9263 GCA_036266155.1 Gemmataceae bacterium
GGACGGCGACTACCAAACGGGCGAAAAAGCCCCGAAAAACTACAAAAAGAGCATGCGAATCGTCTTCGACGAGGAGCTTCCCAAATGGAACTACCGTGCCGTGCCGTCGAAACAGGGAAGTTAATAAGTTACATGTCCTAAAGTGATGAACGATGAGTGATGAATTGTTGATATTCATCACTCATCACTCATAATTCATTATTTTCAAAAGACGCCCGTGGGAATCGAACCCACTTCTGCCGGGTTGCAGCCGGCCGCCTCGCCTTCTGGCTCGAGCGTCATTCGAATGCGGAGTGAAAGACAGGTTTCTCACTCCGCATTCCGCACTCCGCATTCGAGAGTATCCCCGCCAGGAGTCGAACCTGGCCTACGACCTTCGCAGGGTCGCGTGCGTCCACCACACTCCGAGGATGTCACAGTATCCCGACCTGGACTCGAACCAGGGCCCAGACCTTCGGAGGGTCTGATGCATCCACTACACCATCGGGATGTCTTTTGATCTGTAAGCAGAGATTGAAAGACAGAAGAGGATTAGGATTGAGATTGAGATTAGGATTAGGACGAGGATCAATCGTGGTTTTAAGTCCTAATCCTAATCCCAATCTCAATCCTAATCTCCTCCAATCTCCGATCTCTTCTCACAGTCAAATAGTCCGAGAGCCGGCGGTGGGTTTCGCACCCACATGAACCGCATTACGGGTGCGGCGCCTTTCTGTGTCGAGCCACACCGGCATCAGTCTGTCTGGCGGGATTTGAACCCGGCACCCCGAGGGTCACAGTCTCGGATGCAAACCATTACACCACAGACAGCGTCCATCAGCGGAAGGGGTGGGAGTCGAACCCACAAGGCCTTGCGGCTCACTCGCGTTCCAGGCGAGGCCCGTCACCGGGTCGGGTAGCCCATCCGAGTAGTTGTTAGTTCCTAGTTGTCAGTTGCCAGTAGTCCCGGGTGGAATCGAACCACCGATCTCCTCCGTGTCGGGGAGGCGTCTTCGCCGCTGGACCACGGGACTGTTTTCAAATGATAAATGCAAAATGATAAATGATAAAAGAAGACCGTTTTATCATTTATCATTTCTCCTTTATCATTTGGCTTTCAAGTACCCCGGCCAGGAGTCGAACCCGGAACGCCGCGTTCGAAGCGCGGCATGATGTCCGTTTCACCACCAGGGCAACAACCAACAGCGGAAGGTGAGGGAGTCGAACCCGCATTCCCCGTCAAGGGAAACCACGTTAGCACCGTGGCCCGGCCACCCGTATCCGGCTACCTTCCGAATAGTTGCTAGTTGTCAGTTGTTAGTTCTCAGTTTTGACTGACAACTAACAACTGACAACTGACAACTAGCAACTACTAATGGAGACGGTGGGAATCGAACCCACCACAGTCTGCTTGCAAGGCAGACTCGCCTACCCTTGGTACATTCGTCCCCGTCAGTAGTCCCGGGTGGAATCGAACCACCAATTTCCCCCGTATCAGAGGGGCGTCTTGCCGTTCGACCACAGGACTAACAGTTGCGGAGGTCGGATTCGAACCGACGTCGGACGGCTTATGAGACCGTGCTGGATGCCAACTCCAGTCCACTCCGCAATCTCGTAGTTGTCAGTTGTTAGTTCTCAGTCTTCAAATACTGACAACTGAGAACTAACAACTGACAACTATTCAGTGACCAGGGTGGGAGTTGAACCCACAAACATCAGGCTCTCGACCTGACCGCTATGCCAGTTCGCGCACCTGGTCAATCTTTCAACAGTGGTGACGGTGGGAGTCGAACCCACACCGGACGGCTTCTGAGACCGTTGCCTCTGCCAATTGGGCTACATCACCATTCATAATGGGCCGTGGGCGCGGCCCGTGGGCAACTTTACGCCTTCGTCGTGTGCTTCTCGAAGCGCCGGCGGCCGGTTTCGAGAGCTGTGAGCTGATCATCCGTCAGCGATCCACCGACAATGCGGATCACCCAGCCATCGTCCCAGCTCCCGTCGCCTTCACGGAGCTTTACGATCCGTCCTTCCTTGGCGAACTCGGCGGGGATATAGGACGTCTGGATCGATTCGCCCTCACGGATCTTCTTGACCAGACGACATTGACGATAAAGTTCGTTGCGTTTCATGCGGTTCTCCTTCACCAGTGCATCGGGCAGGAATCGAACCTGCTTAGCATTAAGCGGCGGCTTTACAAATCGCCCGGCGTCCCAGCGCCATCCAATGCAATCGCACAGTGACACGGGTGGGAGTCGAACCCACACATCTCCAAGGTTTGAGCTTGGTCGCTCTGCCAGTTGGCGTACCGTGCCGTTCGTCCAGCGCCCCTGACGAGGATTGAACTCGTCCTTCCACCGTGACAGAGTGGCGTGCTCGCCAATACACCACAGGGGCGTGAGGGGTCCGCCGCAATTGACGGGGTCGCCTCGTTCAATCTCTGACAGAGCACCCGGTGGGAGTCGAACCCACGCGGCCGACATACCAAGTCGGCAGGCTTCCATTACATCACAGGTGCGTCACACAAAACCAAGCACCCAGCGGGAGTCGAACCCGCACATCCGCCATGGCAAGGCGACAGGCAGCCGCTACATCATGGGTGCACAACACCAACCAGCAGGGGCGGTAGGATTTGAACCCACACCGGGCGGTTTTGGAGACCGCCATGCTGCCGTTACACCACACCCCTGTTCATCAACCATCTGCAAGTAGGTCAGGTTTCCAACCTGACCCGCTTCTTCAGGTCAGGTTGGAAACCTGACCTACAGTAGGGCCCGAGGGACTTGAACCCTCACCACCCGGATAAGAGCCGGGGATGCTGCCGCTAACACCTGTGCCCCATCTGTCAGTCGACCTGGAGGGACTCGAACCCACATCCTGTCCGGTGTAAACGGCTCGCTCCGCCAATTGAGCTACAGGTCGAATATCAACACACCGCAGCAGTCCGTGGGGGAATCGAACCCCCGTTGCCGGTTTGAAGGACCAGCGTCCTGTCCACTAGACGAACGGACCGTGATCGCATGCCCCCGAAACGCCGCAAGGCCGGGGGTCCTCGTTGGGAGCCCCCGGCCTTGCATGTGGTTCATGCAACCTATGGGGTCATCCCGGATCGTTACCACAATGACTCGCGGCCATCAGACCGACGACGCGATCGCACCAACGGCACAAGCCGCTAAGTCGTTCGAGCTTCGTTAGGTAGCAGGAGGTAATCATGGTTCCGAGGCTTGCTTGCTGTTTCGTTTCGCCGCGTTCATCTCTATGACGCACGGCCCATCAGTTGGTTCGCTGGAATTCCAAATTTATTTCGTTTGGCCCAGCGATCACGTCCAAATGACGCGGCGCCCGCACGGAACTTGCGCCGACTCCAATCGATTCGCCGTCACGGAAACTTCACGAAAAGGACGCAGGTTTAACACGCAATCATCGCTGGTTCCACTTCCGCAAAAATACACCGCTTTCTACTCCCTCACCCGCAGGAGACCGCGTCGATGAGAGACCCGCAGGCGCTGGCCATGCTGGCCCTGAGGCGAATTCAAGGACGAGTTGCGATTCACGTCGATCAGGGCTCGAATGGAAGCGACGAGCACGACGCCGAGGGGTTCGACCCCGCTTGCCTGACGGCAGGGGACACGGTCGCGCTGGGCCGAGTGCTGCGCCGAGCCATTGAGCGCACCTGGTTGACGATGGCGTTGCTCTTCAACCAGGATGCGGTCGGTCGGAAATTAGGCCGCGGCGGCCAGGCGACACTCGACTCGATCTTGGCGAACCGTTGCTTCAATCAGCTGAATGCAATCCCAGGACCGTTTCGGCAAACGATCGGTAAGGAGTTGCACGATGCGCGGCAGTCGGGTCCGCTCGCGCAACACGACGTGGACGTCGACGTGCTGCTGCGGCAAATGTCCGGATTGACCCGAACAACTGATCCTCGGGCGCTTCAAGATCTCGAGTGGTATTCGCTCTGGCAAGCCGCGAGCGAAGTCGCGCGCGAGGGATTCCCTCAGTTGCGGTCGTTGTTCGAGGTACGGGCATCGGCCGGCGAATCGTTGCTCGTCGGACTGGTGACGACGTTCGTGCCGTTTGAATTGGAACTGGAAGGCAACTCCGCACATGCGGACGCCGGTTCCGCGCTGCTGCCGCCCGACCACGTTCGGTGGCTGTGCGAACAATCGGAACCGATCGAACAATTCTTGAACGAGATTCATGGTGGAGTTGCACGCGCCGCGGCGCCGGCGGAGACGGCGGCGCGTGTACGGCAAGGGCTCACCTACGTTCAACACGGCGAATACGAGCGGGCGGTCGTTGAGTTCACGGCCGCCATTCAATCCGATCCGAGGCTGGTAAGTCCCTACGTGTCGCGCGGCGATGCGTTGCGTCTCCGGGGCGAATACGAGCGCGCGATCGCGGATTACAGTCAGGCCCTGCGGCTTGAACCGCAGCATCTGGCGGCGCTGTTGAATCGCGGCCTTGTGTACCGGATGACGGGGCGGCCTGAACTGGCGCTCACCGATTTGACTGAGGCGCTGCGACTCGATGCCAAGAATGTGGTGGCGCGCAACGGTCGTGGTGGCGCGCACGCGGACCTCAAGCAATACGACCAGGCCGTTGCCGACCACACGCAGGCGCTGCGCATCGATCCGTCGCTCGCCTGGGCTCATCAAAGTCGTGGCGACGCCTACGCCGGCCTTGGTGAATTCGATCGCGCCATCGCGGACTACACGCAAGCTTTGCGCCTGAATCCGCATTTCCCGCTCGCCCATGCCAACCGCGGCGACGCGTACCGTCTGGCCGGCGATCTCGATCGCGCGGCTGCAGACTACACGGAAGCCCTCCGGCTCGATCCGCTCAATCCGCGGATCCTCACCAACCGCGGTGACGCATATCGCCGCCAGAGCCGCTTTGAACTCGCCCTGGCGGATTATGCTGAAGCGATTCGCCTCGATCCGACCAATCCGGCAGGCTACCTGAATCGCGGCATCACTTACCAGCTTGCCGGCGATCTCGATAAGGCGGTAGCGAGCTTTGATGAAGCCGAACAATTCGACCCCGCCAACCCGGTTCTGTTCTTCCAGCGCGCATTGGCTTATCGCGAAGGCGAATCCTACGAAGCGGCCATCACCGATTTGGGGCGGGCGATCGACTTGAACCCGCGCGATGCCGGGGCGTTCATTAATCGTGGTTGTCTCTATGCGTTGACCGACGAACTGGACGCGGCCATCGATGACCTGACCGAAGCGATTCGACTCGATCCAACCGCGGCCCGCGCCCGGCTCGAACGCGGGCGCATCCAGCAAATGCGTGGCGCATTCGACGAGGCGCTGGCCGATTGCGCCGATGCCATCCGGCTCGATGAGCATCTGGTGCCCGCGATGCTCCTGCGCGGCGGCGTGCTCATTCGGATGGGGTCTTTCGAATCCGCGCTTGAAGAACTCGATCGTGCGATTCGCGTCAACCCGCGCTATGCACGGGCTTACAACGACCGCGGCGTCGCGAACTCGAAGCTCGGCCGGTTCGACGAAGCGATCCGTGACTTTACGCGTGCGACCGAGTTGGTTCCCGAATATGCCCAGGCGCTAGCGAACCGAGCCAACGCCTTCCAACTCAACAAGCGTCACGGGGAAGCGCTCAGGGACTACACGCAAGCTGTCATCCTGGATGCGAAATACGCGGCCAACTACAGCCTCGTCCGCGGTCAGGTCGAAGCCGGCCGGGGCAACTTCCGGCAGGCTCTCGCTGACTTTGCCGTTGCACTTTCGATTGACCCCAAGAGTCGGACCATTCGTCAGGCGCGTGCGGACGCGCAGGCTCAGCGAGAGCACGAGACCGATTTCGCTGTCGCGCCCGCCGTGGAATTGACGGTGGCAGCTCCTCCGGTTGTGGAGACAGCGCGGGCGCCCGAGCCTGAACCCACGCAAGAGTCGGCAGCGCCCGAGACACAGGCTGCGATCGATTTCGGCGAACCGGAGTTGGCCCTTGAAGAGGCGCCCAAAGCTACCGCACCGCGGCGACCGGCAGAACCGACTCAGTTTGCCATGGCGGCGCCGACGCAGATAGCGATGGCGTCCACGGGGATGACCGCCGCCGAGCGGGCCGAGTACGAGGCGGAACAAGAGCAATTTCGGAAGGCGGAAGAACAGGCGCGCCTGCGCGAGTTGTCCGAACGTGCCGCGGCAATGCGTCGTCAGAACGAGGCAGCCGCCAAGATGGAAAGGGCACTGGGCAAACCTACTGTCAAGGCCCGTCGACGGCGTGACCCCGACGAGATCACGGAACAACGGCGGAAGTACAAGCAATACGCCGTCATCGCCATCGGTCTGTTAATCGGCGGCTACTGGGGCATCCAGGGCGCCTGGGCGTTGATCCCGCGTGCCAAGAACCCGTACAAGGTTTATGCCGCGGATCAATTCGTCGGTGAGTACGCCAAGGACGCTAATGCCGCCGACGAGAAGTTTGCCGATCAGTTGGTTTGTGTGAAAGGGAAACTAAGTCTTGTGCGCGACAAGCGCTTGAAGATCCGCGACACGGCGCCGCAAGTGTTTTTCAACGTGCCGGGCCAGAAGGACGACTTGAAGGTCGAGTGTCTTTTTGACGACCCCGACACGATCGCCGCGCTCACGGAAGAGCAGGAATACACGATTGTCGGCAAGGTGGAAAAGTTCAAGCCCGGCAAGGGCATCAAGCTCAAGAGCGCCAACATCCTGGCCGGCAATGAAGCCAAGATTGCAGCTTGGCGTCCCGGCTGCGGCTCAGACCTCGCGCTAGCTAAACCGAATGAGGCCAAGAACTCACGAAATCTTCAGCCATTGTTCACACATTCGACTCTCGCATTGCCCATGAACATAGAGTCGCAGCCGCTCGCAATTCTGGGACGACATTGTCTCATCGCCTCTACGTCTCGCGCCATCGAGCGGCCGCGCCATCGACCCCTTGAGGGCATCTCGTCCGTTGCGAGATGCTGATTCGTCACCTGGGATTAGGAGATCGGAATGAGGACGTTGCTGAGCAAGAAGCGAAAGGCATTCACGCTCGTCGAACTGCTGGTGGTGATCGCGATCATCGCCATCCTGATCGGCCTGCTGCTGCCGGCCGTACAAAAAGTACGCGCCGCGGCTAACCGCAGCAAGTGCTCCAACAACATGCGCCAGATCGGCCTGGCCTGTTTGAGCTTCGAGTCGTCGGCCGGCGGCCTGCCGCGCGCCGGCGAGCACATCGCTATCGATCCTTCCGACGGGTCGACGCACAAGGTCCAGGACGTTGTGTCCACCTATACCCTGATCCTGCCGCACATCGAACAGGACAACCTGGCGTCGAGCTACGACATCCGCTATCGCTACGACCAGACGGCCGGCAACATCTCGGCGGCCAAGGCCGTTCCGAACATCTTCTACTGCCCGGAAAACGGCTTGGCCGGCGACCGTACCGACGGCAAGCGCGACAGCTCCGGCTTCGGCTGCGTCGACTACACGCCGCTGCCCTACACCAACCTGACCGACGGCACCATTTCGACCGCTGGCGGCCCGTTCTGGCCGACCGCGCTGACCGGCAAGGCCTACGACAGCAAGTTCTACTTCACGGGCACCCCGACTGGTCCAAACGCCGGTCTGATCAACTCGGCCAAGTGCTACCAGCTCGATACCAACACCTGGAACAACCCGACGGCCCAGACCGCGGGCATCGACCCCCTGGCTGGCCTGCCGAAGATGGGCGACATCACCGACGGCACCTCGATGTCGATGATGATCATCGAAGACTGCGGCCAGAACGACAAAATGTTGACGGCCTCCTCCGGCGCTAACTCGTACCTCAATCCGACCGACGGCACGGCGAGCGCCCACTGGCGCTGGGCCAACCCGGACATCGCGTCCGGCCAGTCGAAGCGGATCAACAGCTCGAAAAAGGGCGGCTACGGCGTCGCCGACGAAGGCTGCATGTGGGTCAACCACGACTGCGGCCCGAACAGCGAAATGTTCAGCTTCCACGGCAACGGCGCTTACGCCGTCTTCGCCGACGGGCACGTGTCGTACATGCGTGAGAGCCTATCGAAGGCCGTTCTGCGGGCCCTCGCCACGCGGTCGGACGGCAAGAACGAAGCAGCGGTCGAACTCGACTGAGTTTGTTTGAACGAGCCGGGCGTGCCCGCGGCGTCTCGGCTCGTTCTACTGATTTGATGACACCCTCAACCTCGCGCCCATTCACCTCAATCGTCTGGCCGCCCGGCGCCGGCCAATGCAGTTGAGTCAGGAATGAAACTGAGGCTCTTGCTCGTTCTGAGTCTAGGCGCGGCCATCATGGCCGCGACGGTCTGGCTTACGTATCCCGGCGTCACCAAGTCCAGCCTCGATCCGGCCAAGCGCCGCTACATGCATTGCCCCGAGTGCGGTCGCGAGCGCATGTATCATCCGGACCTATTCGACCAACCCTGTCCCTATTGCGAAAAGCGCCTGGTGGCGACGGAAGAGTCGGTCAAAGCCAAGAGCGGCGGACCAGCGAGTCCATTTGGCCTGATGTATAGCGTTCTCGGCGTCGAACTCGTTGCGTTGATGGCGGCGATTCTCCTCACTGTCAAGCTTCGTCCACCGAGCCCCAGCGAAGAGGAGTACTACTTCAATTGCGGCCACTGCGGCCAGAAGATTCGGTATCGCTTCGCGCAGATCGGTGCCGCCGCGCTATGTCCACGCTGCAAGCGCGGAATCACGTTTCCAGACGTGGGCGACGAATAGCCTTACACGCGCACCTGAAACTCCATCGGCGGCGACCACATCCCAAGCCCGGCGGCATTGCGGGCGGCGATTTGCCACTGATAGTTGTGGCCATTCGTCAGGTTGAAGCCCGGCATCCAGTTTGTGTCCGTGGTGCGCACGGTGGCGACTCGCTGACCGGTCGTCAAATCGTCGATGATGATGACGTAACGCGTGGCGCCAGCGACGCCCGTCCACGTGAAGTCGGGCCGGGCTGCATTGATGAGCCCCATCGGCCCAGAAGCCGTGGGCACCGCGACCGTGAAGTTTGCAACTGGGCTCCAGGCGCCATCACGATCGGCGAAGAGCGGCCGCACCGCGACTTGATACGCGGTTCCTGGCACAAGGTCCGAGGCCGCGGTCCACGCGGTGCCGAGCGCCGTCGCGCCGGGGAACACGCTGACCCCCGTCGCCTGGATACTTCTTTTGCCCCTGCGAGTGACGGGCCGGAGCCTGTCGCCAATTAAAACGAGATCGCGGGATTGCTCCCGGTCTCAACGTGGAAGTTTCAGGGAAGTGTGTACCTTCCCAACCACGATGCGGGATCAG
>DATANR010000052.1:0-33443 GCA_036266155.1 Gemmataceae bacterium
ACCACCGGTAGCTGGACTCTGCCCGACTCCGGAGGAGTCGCGGAAGGTCGCCGCGACTGATACGTCGATCGTCTCCGCCACCGGCGTTCTGCGACCCGTTCCGGGTCGATCCGTATATCTGTCTCGCTTTCCAGTGGTCGAGTTGACGCTCGACCACCAGCTACTGTCTGCGATCCCTCCGGGATCAATACATCCTCGCACCTGGCGACGACGGCACTTAACTGGTTCGATGGCAAAGATTTCAGATCACGACCAACGGTAGAGTTACCGCGCATTCATTGCGTTTCATTACATTCAAACGGGAATTTGTCTGATTTTCTTGGTTGATTCTGGAAAAGTAGAATTCGTCTGGAACAGGGGTGGGGCGCGCGGCCAGAGGAATCCTGGCGGCGCTTACGCGTCCTCCAAATAGAAGAGCACATCCGCCAGCGCGTTCGACGCCGATTCGACCTTGCTCCAGTTCCGGTCTTCCAACGACGTCCGCAGGTTGCCGATCAAGCGGTCGAGTTCGGCCTGATCTTCCGCGGAGGCCTTGGCGTGCAAGCGCTCCGCCTTTTCCAACAGCGCGCGCGCTTGCACGGCCTCGCGCTGACCTTCGCGGGGGCCGGTGTCCAACAGCGGCATCGACGCCGACCCGCCGTCGCCGTCCAGTTCAAGGCCGGACACGGTTTCGGCTTCCACTTCGTCGAATTCGCCTTCACCCTCGATCTCGCCCTCCGGCTCATCCGGAAAACTGTCACGCCAGAGCTGTTCGAGTCGGGCCGTGGCCGCATCGCGTTCGTCGCGTTCGAAGCGGGCGAGCGCGTTGTCGATGGTGATGTGCTTGACCAGCCCCGTCGCCTTCTCGCGGGCCGAGACCTTGAGCACGCCGTCGAGCGTCAGATCGAGTTGCACGACGATCGGGTTGCCGGCGGGCATCTTGCCGAGGCCCTCGATCAGGAACATGCCGACCTGTTGGTTGCGGCGCACGTCGTCGCTTTCGCCTTGATAAACGTCGACTTCGACCTTGGCCTGATTGTCCATGACCGTGCGGAACACTTCCGAGCGCGACGCGGGCAACGGCGTGCCGCGGCGAATGATCGGCGTGAAGCGGAACTCGAAGCCGCCACCGAAGAAGTAGTCGCCGACCGACGGGTCGAGTGTCTTGATGCCGAGCGAGTGCGGCGTGATGTCGACCAGCACGGCGCCGACCGATTCGCCCGCGATCATGGCCGCCTGAACGGCCGCGCCCATCGCCACGCACAGGTCCGGGTTGATGTCCTTGCGTGCCGGCCGGCCGAGCCGTGATTCGAGCAGGTCGCCGATCATCGGCGTCCGCGTGCTGCCGCCGACGAGGACCACGCGATCGATTTGTGCGGCCGTCAAATGTGCGTCATCGAGAGCCCGTTGCACGCAATCCATCGTCCGATCGATGAGCGGGCGAATGAGGTCTTCGAACTCGCCGCGACCGACCTCGATTGACATGTGCAGCGGCACGCTGTCCTTCTCGGCGATGAACTCCTCCTCGACGCGCGTGAACGCATGATCCGACAGTTGCCGCTTGGCCGCCTCGGCAGCACGCAGTACACGCGCCTTCGACGTGCGGTTCTCGCGGAGATCGAGGCGGTGCTGTGTTTGAAAGTGATCGCAGAGATGCTTCAGCAGCAATTCGTCAAAATCGTCGCCGCCGAGTTGCGTGTCGCCGTGACTCGCGAGAACCTCGACCACGCCGCCTTCGGCACGCACCACGGACACGTCGAACGTGCCGCCGCCCAGGTCGTAGACGAGGACATTCATCCCCGATGTCTGATCGGGATCGTACACGAGCGCGGCCGCGGTCGGCTCGTTGAGAATGCGAACGACTTCAAGGCCCGCCATCTGCCCGGCTTCAATTGTCGCCTGGCGCTGGGCGTCGTTGAAGTACGCGGGAACCGTGATGACCGCCTTCGCGACGTCGCGGCCAATCGCCTTTTGAGCGCGATCCTTGAGAGCGCGCAGGATCATGGCCGAGATTTCCTGCGGCCGATACTCCTGATCGCCGAGCGGGAACTTGAGATCCTGCCCCATCTTGCGCTTGATCGACTTGATGGTTCGATCCGGGTCAAGCGCATACTGGTTGCGCGCCGCTTTGCCGACGAGCAGGCGGCCGTCCTCGGCTAGACCGACGAATGACGGCAGGATCGGGTCGCCATCATCGCCTAGCAGAACGCGCGGCTTGCCATCCTCGACGACGGCGACTTCGCTGTTGGTCGTGCCCAGGTCGATGCCGATGATGAGGTCTGCCATGATATGAGAGTCCTTCCTTTTGCATCGGCGAGCGGAGCCATGTCAGCGGCCCGATGATGACATCATCGGGGTGCTTACGCACCTCCGCTCGCCTATCGCGCCACTTTCACTTGAGCGTAGCGAAACACCACCTCGCCGCGCAGGTAGCCGCGGCGGACTTCTTCGACGACTTCATTGGCCGGCCGACCAGTGTTGCCGGCGACTTCGACCACTTCCATCAGCTCCGGATCGAATGCTTCACCGACGACCGCAATCGGCTCGAGCCCCGACTGGGCGATGATCCGGTCGATGCGGGCCAGGCTCATTCGATAGCCGGCAATCAGGCCGTCGAACGAGGAGCGAACCAGCTTGGCGGCTTCAGTGGTGCGCTGCTGTCGGGCTTTGATTTGATCGAGCACCGTCTGTATTTCCGGGCGCCGCTGAAGCTGTGGGACGGACGCGCCGAATAGTCGCCACCAGAAGCCCGGCCGGAGGTTCGGGGCTCCGGCTTCGATCATCGCAGAGAAATCAGGCACTTCTGCACCAGCAGTCCACTCGTCGAGCGGTTCGTCGATGGCTTTCCGTTGCTTCTCGGCTTGTCGAAGCGCCAGGACGAGGTTGTCGTACACATCGACAATGCCCTTGAGCAGTGGTCCGGCTTCGTCTTCGGCGGCCTCCGGTCGATCGCGCAGCTCGTCGACCGTGCTTTCCAGTTGTTTGAGCGCCGCCGCGTTCTGTTCCATCGACGTGCGCGACGCTTTCGTCTGGAGGTTGACCTCATGCCGGAGGGCGGTGAACTGCGCGACGAGCGTATGCAGGTCGACCGCGGGCGGTTCGGTCGCTGGCGATGGGACGGCGGCGACGTCGGTCAGCCAGACGCGCAAGTCGGCCAACACCCGCTCGACGGTCTCCGGCGTCAGCGCGGCTTCTGCATGTGAAGCAGGGCTTGCAGGCCAATCCGGCGACGCGGGGTCCGACATGCCGTCTCCTCGATCAATTCCTCGATGCCGTCGCGCTTCCCTTGCTCGAACAATCGGTGGCGCACGCGCGCGTCGAGGTCTTTGAGCCGCTCGTAGGCGGCCCGAATCCTGGCGAAGCGATCCGGATGCCGTTCCGGTGGGAACTCGCGTACGAGTTCCAGATAACGCCGGCGAATGGTGTCGTCGTCGGCATCGTGCGCGACACCGAGAACATGGTATGGGTCGTTCATTGGCGGTCTCACCAGTCCAGTTCGCGGTGGAACCAGAACTTCAGGTCCGGGGTCAGCTTTAGGCGCTCGTCGAGCAGTTCCTGCACGCGGCGATAATGGCCGTCCTCGGCGTCGTCGATCAGTTGTTTCGTCCGCATATAGAGTCGACCGGCATTGACGTTGACGCGGTCGGTACGCGACTTCGATTGGATGGCTTCGGCCATGAAAAACGGGAAAAAGGCGTTGAGTTGAAAGCGATAGTGGGCCTGCTCCCCGAGATGGCGGAGAGCCTTCCAAGATTTGGAGCGTTTGAGCGACAGCCCGAGCCGCACGAGATCATCTTCGTTGAGGTCGCCCGTGGTTGCCGCCATGACGCGCTCGACAATCTTCTTCTCTTGCGTCTTCAATCCGCGGTACGGGACGGGTTCCTGACGGTATTGATCGAGAGCTTCTAAAAGAGCGATCAACTCGCTCACCGAAACCGGACCGGCGAGGCCGTCGGCAAACGCTGTTTGATAGGGCCCCAGGACGGGCTTCTTCAACTTCAGCCGCGAACCCTCGACCATGATCCGATAGGCTCCCGCCAGCTTCGCGTTCGGGGCATTCAACAGCAAATCGCGATGCGTTTGGAACGCCGCCAGGTCGCCGGCCCGCAATTCGATCGCGGCTTGAATCGCGATTACAGCGAGCGACTGGCTGCCGCCCGCGAGATCGCCGGCCTCGCGCAAGCCAGCACGCGCAGCCTCGAAGTCACCCGTCTCCGCGAGTCGCCGAGCCGCATTGAGCGAAAGCCGGGCCGCCTGTTGACGCAATTCGCGATCGAGCGGATTCGCAGCCAGCGCCCGTTTGAGCACCTCGTGCGCCTTGACCATCTCACCCAGGCTCTCGTACAGCCGGGCGGCCGCTTCAAGAATGGGTAAATGATTGGGAAACCGCGTCAACAATTGATCGGTCATCGCGACCGCTTTGTCCGGCTTGCCATCTAACTCGCGGAGCATCTCGAGGGCCGGGGCCGGCCAATCGGGCGCCAGTTCGCCGGCGCGCTGGAAACACGTCTCGGCCGACGGCTTAAGCGGCTTCCGCGCCGGTTTGCCGCGACGTACGTTGCGATCGAAGAACGAGAAGAAGTCGTCGAAGTCGTCTTCCTCGTCGTCGCCTTCGTTGTCGATCCAATCGCGCGCCAAACGGCCCATGCGTTCGAGAACGAGTGCGCGCGCCCGATTTGCCTGGTCGCCCGGCCAGCGATTCGGCGTCTTGGCGATCCATTCCTCGTATTTCGCCCAGAAGCCATGAGCCATGTCGAGCCGGCCCATCTGCTCCATGACCAGCGCTTGCAATCGATAGAACTGCGGGTCGTCCGTCGGCGGGCCGAAGATGCGGTTGTAACGCGGCAAATCCTCCGGCTGGCCGCCCGAGAGAAGGGACCAATAGATGGCTGACGCCAGTCGCGGCACCAAATCGGGGACGAGGCGCTTCATCTCGGGTGCGAGGACACGAGCCGTCTCCAGCGCCGCCGGGATCATGTCCTCGTTCGCGAGTTGCTTGCGCAATCGGCGAAGCGTTTCGTTCATGCCGCCAGCAAGTTGATCGGCCTGCTGCGCGACGATCGGGACTCGGTTCGCCGGAAGCGTTGCAGCAAACGACTTGTCGACAGACATCCGAAACGGAGCGGCCAGCCGAGCCGGCAAGCGATCGGACGACAGGCGTGACCAATTCTCCAGCGCCCGCGGCGTATCGTTCGCGGTCCATGCGATGAGGCCGCGCAGCAGAAGTTTCCATTCGAGATATGGCGACGACAGCCCGATGCTGCTCAAGGCTTCGCGCGCCGGTTCATCGCGGCCGGCCTGGTAGTCGGCAAAGGCTATGCGGACCAATTCAAAGCCCGGTCGCAGGTCCGCGGGCAACAGATCCTTGCCACCGGGCCCTTCGCGGATGGCTCGGTCGACGATATGGCCCAGAATGCGCGGCCGGGCGGTCGTGCCCGGAACTTTTTCGAGCAAGCGCAATGCTTGTCCATGATCACCGAGATCGGCCCTCAGCTCGGCGAGCTTTTCCAGCCAGGCCGGCTCGTTGACGACGAGTTGCTCGGCGTCATTCAGAAGCCCGTGCGCCTCGCGGAAATTGCCCCGCTCAACGATCGGTGCTGCCGCGGCGAGATAGCAACGCTTGAGCAGGTCGAGCGCTTCGGGGCCGGGCACATCGCGTGCGCGTTGCTTGGCGAACTGCAGCGCCTCGGCATGCCGGCCGGCACGGAGGCTGCCTTCCGCTCGTCGCGCCAATGAGGCAATCGCTGCTTTGGCCACGAGGTCCATCTCCGGGGAATCGGCGTCGTTTCCCTATCATATTCGCCGTTCGCCGCGATCCCACGTTGCAGAATTTTTCCCCATGAGCGACCGCCAGCGCCTGCTGCTTTCTCCCTATCGGCTGCCGACGAATCACCAGGTCTATCTGAATGAAGACGAGATGGCGACGTGGCTCAACGGCTACGCGGTGTTGTGGCATCCGGCTCTCTTGATCGGCGGCGAACGCCCGCCGCGCGTCGATTCGGCCTACGACCACGAACAACCGACCGCGGGCCGCGTGTATGTCCTCCCCGAGTCGCCACCGCAGTTCTTGCCGGACGACTGGCCGGACCGCGTGCGGACGACGGGCGCCTTGCGCTTGCCGGCTCACACGGATCGCGACCTGACCGTTCGCGCGATGATCGACGCCGTCCGTGAGTTCGGCCAAACCGAAGAAGGCCGCGATCACTTCGGCACGCCGGAACAACAAGCGCTCCTCGACCTGTCCGCTGATCGCATCCGCCCCTTCGCCGGGCTCGGCGTCGGCTATTTGATGGTCGACTCGCTTTTTGAAGCGATGGACCACGAGCGCCTCCTCGACGTCGCCGGCTTCTGGAGCGACATTCACGAAGGCGTGAAGGCGCTGCTCAAGCCGGGAGCTCACGAAGAAGTCGACACACACTTGCGAAGTGCGGCCGCGAAGCTTCTCTCCGCGCGCGAGGTGCTCTATTCCGTCAACATCCATCTACTCGACGTCTGGCATCTGACGGAAGACAAGCTCGATGCCGCGCCGCCCGCCGCGTTCCAGGTCGGCACGCCGCTCAATCTGATGGCGACCGGCCGAGCATTGGAACGGCTCGCGGAACAGCATCCCGAGCGCGTGGCCGCGATTCGCGCCAAGCTCGACGAGGCAATTCAGCCGGCGATTCTCGAGATCATCGGCGGCGTCTACCGCGAGCGTGAGGATGCCATTTTACCGGTGGAATCGCAGCTCTGGAACTTGCGGAAAGGGCGAGCCGCGGCGCGCGATGCCCTCGGCGCCAATGTCGAAGTGCTCGCCCGCAAGCGCTCGGCGAACCATCCGCAGATTCCAGCGTGGGTGCAGGTGTCCGGCTTGCGGCGTGCGTTGCTCGTTTCATTCGACGGAGCCGTCACGCCGAACCATCGCGCGACGGTGGTCAACTGGTCGAGCCCCGATGGCAAGTCGATCGACGCCTTCACCCGCGTGCCCGCATCGGCACACAAGGCCGAGACGTTTTTTAATCTCGTCTACACGCTGCACCAGTCGATCACGCAGGACTCGGCGCCAACGCTGGCGATCCTCCATCAAGGGGACGTCGACAACCCGGTCTACGATGATTGGCTGGCCCTGAGCAAGCTTGGCCCCGTACTCGGCGAATGGACGACCTTTTCGCGCTATTTCAGCGACGCCCTCGCGGGCGAATACGTCGGCACCGCTAACCCGGACGACTTTTTTGCTGATTACCTCGAAGAGCGGACCAACGCCCACCGGCCGGATCCTGTCAGTGCATCGGCGACGCTGGCTCGGAGTCGCCGGCGACTTGATGCCGCGTGGACGTTCGCGGCAATCCATCGCTCCTTGAGTGCGGTTGCACCGTCGGAAGAAGAGGCCGTAGCTATCGTGCAACTCAGGCGCACGGAGGACGAGCTGGAAACCGCGGGCCTCGATCCTTTACCAACGGAGGAACATGCTCTGCGATTCGCACCGGAAGAATCGTGGGCGAAGAAGCTCGCCGACCGGCTGCAAGCGCGGTCCGCCGACAACCAGCCCGGCTTCATGCTGCTGAATCCGTGCGCCTTCACGCGCCGTGTGGCGCTCGAACTCGACGGTGTCACAGGTCCGGTCGCCGTCGAAGGACCGCTCAAGGCCGCGCAAATCGATGCGGACAAGGCCCGTATCGTCGCCGAGGTCCCGCCGCTCGGGTTCGCATGGATTCCCTCGAAAGGTACCGCCGCCGCGCCGAAGCCGCGCATCCGCATGGCGGACGGCAACACGGTGCGCAATGAGTTCTTCGAAGCCGAGATCGATCCGGCCACCGGCGGCCTGAAGGCGTTTCGCGACACCAAGACGCGTGTGCCGCGCATCGGCATGCAACTCGTCTACAACCCCGGCAGCCGGACCGAAGGAACGTCGGTCAAGATCACCCACAACGGGGCCGCGCTTGGTGAGATCATCAGCGAAGGGCTCATTTTCAACGAGCAGAATGAGGAGCTAGCCAACTTCCGCGTGCGGCTGCGTGCTTGGCTCACGCGGCCCGTGCTCGACATGCGCATCGAGATTGAGCCGAAGCATGCCCCGACGGGTTATCCGTGGCATTCCTACTACGGGGCCCGCTTCGCCTGGCGCGACGACCGCACGGCCATCTTGCGCGGCGTCAACGGCCTAGCCATGCAGACGACGCATTCACGACCAGTGTCGCCGGACTTTATCGAACTGAAGCTCGGCAAGCCAGGCACCACGATCCTGACCGGCGGCTTGCCGTTTCATCAGAAACAAGGCGCGCGGATGCTCGACGTGATCCTCGTTCCCGAGGGCGAACAGGCGAAGACCTTCGACCTGGGTCTGGCGCTCGACCGCGACTACCCGATGCAGGCGGCCGTCGGCATGATCTCGCCGCTCGCCGTGGTGCCGACGACGAAGGGGCCGCCGCACATCGGACCGACAGGCTGGCTGTTCCATGTCGATTCGCCGAATCTATTGCTGATCAACCTGCGACCGGTGGCCGACGGATCGCGCGGTTTCATCGCGACATTCCAGGAAACGAGCGGCGTCCACGGCGGTTCGGCCGAGTTGCGTTGCGTCCGCGATCCCGCCGGCGCGGTGATGGTCGACGGCGACGATCAAGCGACGAACGGCCTGACCGTGATCGGCGATGCCGTACGACTGGACTTCGCGGCAGGGGAACTGTTTCGGGTGAAAGTGGATTTGGGGTGAGTTTGGCGAGCGGAGCTGCGTAGGCGGCCCGATGATGTCGCGTCGAGTCCATTATCGAGCCGCTCACGCGGCTCCGCTCGCCTTTGATTACGCCAAGTCAAACAACAACGTTTCGCCGCTCTCAACGCCCACCAACTCCAGCGATGTTTCATTCTCAACGGCGGCGCCGTCGCCAGTGGCCAATCGCTTTCCGTTTAGCGTGATCGCTCCGGTGGCCACTTGCACCCATGCCGCTCGACCCGGCTGTAGCGTGTGCGTCACCTTCTGCCCAGGCTCGAGCGCCGCGGCAAAAAGGCTTGCGTCCTGATTGAAGCTCACGGATCCGTCGCGGCCGTCGTGGCTGGCGACCAGCTTGAGCTGACCCTTCCGCTCCGCGGCCGGGAAGCTCGTCTGCGCGTAGCTCGGCTTTAACCCGCGCTTCTCGGGGAAGATCCAAATCTGCAGCAAGTGCACCGGCTCCGTCCGCGAGGCGTTGAACTCGCTGTGTTGAATGCCGGTACCCGCTGTCATGCGCTGAAGATCGCCGGGCCGTATGACTGAGCCGGTGCCGATGCTGTCCTTGTGTTCGAGCGCTCCGGAAAGCACCCAGGTGATGATTTCCATGTCGCGGTGCGGATGCGTGGGGAAGCCGCCGCCTGCTGCGACCCTGTCGTCGTTGATGACCCGCAGGGAATGGAACCCCATGTGGTCGTAGTCCATGTACTCGCCAAACGAAAACGTATGCCGGCTGTCGAGCCAGCCGAAGTCCGCATGGCCGCGCTCCGCGGCCGGTCGAATCGTAATCATGTGTTGCCCCTTTCACCGAATCAGATGGGATCGCGGTGAAAGGGATTCAATGCGCGATTGCGCGTGAACATCTGTCTCGAAAAAGACTTGAACAGATGTCTCGAATGGCGAAACGGGCTACTGCTTTCCCGGCTCGACCGCTTCCAAACCTGCCAATGATCCGGCCGGCGTGGCACCAGCGACGACGACCAACTTGTGCTCCGGGCCAGCGACCATTCGCGCCACAAACCGGGCTTCTTTCAATTTTGCGCATTCTTCCCAACGATCGGCTGTGCCGGACAAGCGATAAATCTTGCCGTCGGCAGGCGTGACAAATAGCCGGCCATCTGCGACTGCCGTGGCAGGAGTGAAACCGTTCGACTTCTCCCCTGGAATGACCGGCCCATCAGACCAGCTTTGCGATTTTGGATCATACCGGTTGGCAGCCAGCTCCATTCCGCCCTTTGCATTGAGTCCGCCGATCACGTAGACGTGGCCGTTGTGCGCGGCCATCGTCAGCGCGCGCCGCTGGAACGGTTGGTCAATCTTGTTCCACTTCGCGCCGGGCTCATCCAGGTCGAGCGACCAACCGTGCGCGTACCATTCTGACTTGCCGTCCTTCCCGTTGAGTCGCCACCCTCCGAAGACGTAGAGCGTATCGCCGAGCACCGCCGAATCGTGCGACGAACGCGGCTCCGGCAACGGCTCAATGTCACTCCACTTGCCGGCTGCCGGATCGTACACCGCGCAAGTGGCCAGCGACTTGGTATCGCTCTTTTCGGTCTTGCCGTTCTGCGGCTGCATGCCGCCGATGCGGTAGAGCTTGTCTTTGTGGGCGACGAGAACCAGGCCTTGGAGCTTCGGCCCGCCGGGCAGGTCTTCCCACTTGTCCGGCTTCTTGAGGTCGAGACGGCGAAATTCGCCGAGCGTCGTCTCGGTCGAGTAGTTATGCGCCTTGCCCGCGTGGCCGCCGTACACGTACACGTAATCGCCGACGACCGCGGCGCCGAAGCTCGAAATCGGCGCGGGCAGATCGGGATACCGGGGAGTGTCGGCAGTGGCCGGATGGGACGCGAGCACGGCAATCAGCCCGGTGAGGGTCCGCAACATTGGAACGGCCTTCCTGGAAGGGAGGGATGAACTCCGTCCAGCGCTATTGTCGGATTTGGTCGGCTTTTTGCCAGGGCAGCCGAGAAATGGCGAAGGACGTCGCCTCACGTCGCCATCGCCGCGCGCATGCCGATTGCGATCGCCACGGCAGCGCCCGTGCTCAGGGCCAGTACGATCGAGCCACTGCGCCGCAGCGCACGCAATTGCCACCACATCACCAGGCCGGACAGGCCCCAGAAGACGAGTACGATCGCCATGACGTCGACGATCCCGGCCCAGATCCATCGACTGCCATGTTCGTAGGGGTAGCCGTGGGCCGAATGCAAGCGCAGGAGAAAGTTGCGCGTCGTCGACGGCGTCGACGGGGGTTCGTCCGTGGCCAGGCGGCCGCTGAGGGCACCGGTCATGGCGTTGTAGGTGACGCGCCAGCGCTGGCCGTCGGCCTCCATCAAGAATGCCAGATCGGGCACGGACGTAACCTCCGCCTCGCCCGTTGGAAAGCCCGTGCGCTCCAGAATCGTCGGGACCGCAGCCTTGATGCGCTCGTGGAGCGGACTTTCCAACTTCAGACCGTCCAATGATGCGGTTCGCACTGGCCCATTGGCTCGTGGCCCGGTCGGCGGGGCGGGGCCGATGGCGAATGGGGCCGGCGCCTCGACCTTTGGTGGAACAACTTCGCCCGAGCGGACACTGCCGCCGGCGCCGGTCGGATCAATCAGCACGTTGATTTCCTGGTTGTCCCGGCGCACGACGGCGAAGGCAAAGTCGCGCGTATAGCGCGCCTTATCCGGCTCGACGAGCGCATAGTTGCTGCCCGGCTTGGCGCGCGAGTTCAACGCTTCAACCACTTGTTGCGCCAACTCCGAGGGCGCCGGCGGAGTTGCCATCGGCGTATCCGCAAGCGCTGCCCGATCGAAGGTAACGTAGGGCTGATCGCTGAAGACCGTGGGGTGGTTGAAAAGAAAAGCGGTCACGCCATAAAGGATGGACCACGGCAGCATCAACAGCCCGGCATAGAGGTGCGTGCGGCGAACGAGTTGAAGGAATCGCTTGAGCAAGGGTGCACTCCGAGCGCCGAATGGCGCATGGCTATCCGGCACCATATGACGATCGGAGTGGGTTGGCTCGTGCGCTTAGAAATCCGAACCCAGGACTTCGCCGCCGGCCCGCGTGCCCAGCGCCCGCCATGTGGCGAGCGAGATCGAATCGCGAACGAAGCGCACGCTGCCGTCCATGAGCAGCACGTTGACGCCGCCGGGATGGAAGCTGCGTGAAGTGACGGCCGCGAAGGTGTCGCCGAGACTCGACTCGGTCGCCGAGATGTAGTCGACGTCGTAGGTGGCGCTGCCGCTGACGACATTCACCTTCGTGTTCGGCGTGAACACAGTGGTGAAGCCGGTCTCGTGGACCTTGCCGTCAACCCATTCCGCGTGCGTCATCTTCGCGGGGTCAACCGCCGACGCCGACATGCCCGGCACGCCGAATGGGGGGCCGCCGGCCGCGGAAGCGGGGGGCGCTGGCGGCGGGTTGTACGTGCCGGTGCTCGCACCCGTCATGCGGACCGTGTAGCCCTTCACTTCGCTCATCGCCAGCGTGTTGCTCATGCCGTCCGTGAAGTCCGCGAAGCGGCGGCCAATGTTTGGGCCAAACGCGCCGTCGCCGTACTGCATGCCGGTCGTCTTTGAAGTGAGCACCGCCCACGATCCGAGGTTGACCGCGTAGTTCAAGGTCCAGTTCTTGTTGCCATAGGTCGGATCGGTGCCGCTGCCCTTGTCATTCACTTCGCTGGGGCAAATGTAAGTGGCGACGCGCTTCGATGTAACGAACGGCTGCGTGCTGTACGGCTGAGTCAAGTCGACATTGCGGAAAAGGCTTTCCTGTTCAATGAACGGCAGGATGCGGGCGATGGCCGACCACGGCGACCTCTGCACCATGGCAGAGCCGTTGTAGGTGAACACTCCGTTCGGTGGCAGGCCGTCCATGGTGTCCATGTGGTTGTGCATCGCGAGGCCGATTTGCTTGAGGTTGTTGGCGCACTTGATCCGGGCGGCAGAAGCACGGACCTTCTGAACGGCAGGCAACAGCAACCCGGTAAGAATGGCGATGATGGCAATCACCACCAGCAGTTCGATGAGCGTAAACGCCTTGCGACAGTGTTTCATGATGCTTCTCGGTCAGACCTCGACGCTTGTTGAGACTGAGTATCATTTGAAAGAGTAGTTTAAGTGTTTAGTATCGAAGCGGCAAGGATCGAATTTGAAGGCTTCTGTTACTAATCGCCGACATCGGGAAACGCGGCGCAATGGCAAACGCTTGACCATTTCTGTTGATACTTGATCTCAACAGAACGGCTTCGATTCCCGGCGGCATTGGCGTTTGGGACCTCGGCATTCGTCGTAAGCCTGTTCCGCGCCTTGTCAAATTGTGGCCGATCCCTAAATCTCTATACGGACGTAAAACTGTCTGTTTGGGGTGTTTTGCCAGGCATGCCCGCGTATTTTGACTGGCGCGCGGCGTCCGCTCATGACGAACTTGTTCGCCACGTCGTCCAAGACCTCGTGAATGGCTCGATCGTGGCCGTGCCGACAGAGGTCGGTGTTGTTCTGACGGCGGATCCGGCAAAACTAGCGGACCCGAATCGACCGCGCGGTCTCTCGGACAAGATTCAGGCCGATCGACTCGATGGGCACTTCGACGCGGCCGAGTTCTTCACCCGTTCGCCCGCGACATCGGCTGAGCGGGTACTGGCGAGCCGGCTGTGGCCGGGACCGATCGGATGGATTGATCCGGAATCGCCGTTTGCCGCCTGGGTTCCGCGCCATGTGGCGCTGGCAACCATACTTGGATTACTTCACCGCCCGCTGGCCCTTTTTGAATTGAACTCGGGACAGCCGGTGGAGCCGGCCCAATTGGAAGAAACTGCGGCGACGATTATCCAGGATGGCGCCGACACACGCGGGCCAGTCACGCTGATTCGCCCCAACGATTACCGATGGTCGATCGCGCGGCCCGGCGTTATGACGGAAGCCGACATTCGCCAGGCGCTCGCCCGCAAGATTGTGTTTGTATGCACGGGCAACACGTGCCGTAGCCCGATGGCCGAAGCCATCTTCAAGCATCGTTTGGCCGAACAATTAGGATGTGCGATCGCCGAGTTGCCGGATCGCGGATTTGTTGTGTCATCCGCCGGAATTGCTGCGGGTTCGCACGCGCCGGCCACGTCGGAATCGATTGCGATTCTCGATGAGTTTGGCGTCGACCTGAAGAATCATCGCAGCCAGCCGGCGTTGGCCGATTTGATTGCCCGGGCGGACGACGTCGTCGTGATGACGCGCAGCCATCTCGCCACCCTGGTCGGCCGTTTCCCCGTACTGAGCGGCGCGTTACGATTATTGGGAGGTGCGGACGGCGACCTCGATGACCCGATCGGCGGCGGACCGGCCGTCTATCGTTCGTGTGCGACGACCATACGCAACCACGTAGATCGTTTGATCCTGGAAATGGGCCTGTCATGAGAATCGTGTTGGGGAGCGACCATCGGGGTTTCGGTGTCAAGCAGCGGCTGGTCGGGCAGCTGGCCAAGCTCGGGCACGATGTGCGCGATGTCGGCGTCGATTCGGGTGACGGCGCTGCCGACTATCCGGACTACGCGATCCCCGTTTCGCAGGCCGTCGCCAACGGCCAAGCGGACCGCGGCATCCTCGTCTGCGGCACCGGCTTCGGCATGTGCATCGCCGCGAATAAGGTCAACGGCATCCGGGCCGTGAGTTGCCGCGATCCGATCGAGGCCGAGATGAGCCGGCGCCACAACGACGCCAATGTCCTGTGCATGTCGGCCGATTTCCTGGGCCAGGAACTTATCGACCGGCTCGTCCAGGTTTGGCTGAACACCGACTTCGAAGGCGGCCGGCACCAGCGGCGCGTGGAAAAGATCGCGAGCTATGAGACGGCTTCCCATCCTCGGTCGTGATGAACCAAAGCCGTTATGGGGAACTGTGCCGCCTGCGCTGTTACAGGCCAAATCAGACGGATGAACTACGGCAGATAGCGGCTCACATGTTGTTTGCTCTGTCCAGGCGCGATCGTCTGATAGGCCGCGTCCGGCTTTAGCCAACGTTTCACGTAAAGGATCTGGCCGACGTGGTAGGCCGTATGACTCAGGCCGCGCAGCAGTGCCTGTTGCACTCGATGCGGCTCGCCGCGAATTGTTATTGTTCTGCCGAGGTCGGCGTCCGTCAATTCACCAAGTGCACCGAGCAGAATCCCCCAACCGCGTTCCCAGGCCGCGAGCAGGTTCGCGCGCGAGTCGCCGGGACCGAGAACGAATTCAGTGTCTCGATCGCGCGTCGGCTTGTCGCCGTCGGTGGTGAGGAAGTCGGCCCAGCGCGATTGCAGGTTGCCCGCGAGGTGCTTGACGATCAACGCGATCGGATTGACCGCCTGGCCCGGCCGCTGAAAGAATGCGTCATCTGACAAACCCCCGATGGCCCGGTCGGCCATGGTTTTGTGCTTGCGGAATTCATTCGTTAAGTCGGCGAGGATCAGGTTCATAGCGACATGTTAGTTGATCATTCCTCGATCACCGTCCGCCAACGCTTCGGCACCGCTTCGAAGGCGTGACCGTAAGTCACTTCAAGCGAAACGGGCACTTGGGCGTCTTCCGCCAAGAATAGCGGCATGTCCGGTATTCGATCGCCAATGGAAAAGGAATGACAATAGGCGTTCACACCGCCGGGGATGACCTCGTACGCCACCGCCGATCGATTGCCTGTCCCCGCCGTGTTGGCCGGCTCGTCCGTGATGTTCTCCCAAATGGCCGGATGGATCCCATTGGGGTCGCGCTTGGTCCGCGGCAACACATCGATCAGCAGCAAGTGGACATCGGCACTCAGCTGTTCGAGGGCTTTAGCTACGAATTCCTCAAAGGCCTTCTTGTTCGACTTATTGCCGCCCGAGACGATTTCGATGAGCGCGACCACGCGATCGTCGCTCACGTGTCGCACGGTCACATGGCTCTTCTTGCGGCGATACCAGTCTTCTTCGGTCTTGACCGTGTCGACGACCACAGGCCGTGGCAGCACGCCAATCGCGGCACCCAGGCTGACTGTCCCAAAGCCACCGCTGTCGCGAGACTGCAACGTCAACACGTCGAGTTCGCGATCGCCCGAGTACTGTTCGGCCATCGCGTAATAGTCTGGTGGCAGGCCGCCCGAGTTCAACGAGCGCTTGATTTGGGAAATCCACTCGTGATGGAAGTCGTGGAAGATTCCTGCTTTGACGCGCGACCAGTTGTGCAAGGGCATGGACTCGAACCTCCGCATTGCCATGGCTCATTATAATCGAAGCAGAATGGAGTCTTGGCGCGTTTATACACTCGGTCGGCCACAAAATCCCGGATGAGGCACCCAAGCGGATCGTCGAAATCCCCAAGAGTGCACGCTGGCAGAGCCCGGCTGTTCCGACGGGCATACTTTTTCGTTCCAATCCAAACCGATTGCCAGCGCCGGCCGTCTGAATGAATACCAGACGGCCGGTTGCACGCGCCGAGAGTTCATGCCTCAAGTGTTTGGATGGAAACACTTTCAGGAACGCTTCTGCTGCGGCAATTGGAGAATTGTCAGATTGTCATTTTGTTTCCGGGGTGAGTGTGTTGCTGAACGAAACGCACTTTGGCTCCGGCCGCACGGTCTTCGCGGTGCGTAGCGGACGTGCCGGTCGGTGGGTAACATCCGCGTAATAATTTGACCGGTCGGCCTTTTCGGCTGGCTAGACGGACCTCTACAGTAAACGTTTGCTTGGCCTCGGGAACCCAGGTCCCCTCGGCTCGCTAGATCCCCCTGCCTACTCAGCGCCCGTCCGGAGAATCCGCGTGTCTCGCACCGCTCTCACAAAATTGCGCCGCTGGCTAGCGGCTCGACCGGTTCGACAAATCCGTCGCCGCATTCCGCTGCTCTTGCGAAGTTTGGAAGACCGGACTGTTCCGGCCGTCACCGCCAGCTTCGCTGCCGGTGTCTTGACTGCGGACAGCGACGGGGCATCCGACATCATCTCCATCGAGCTGGTGTCGGGTCAGGTCAAGGTGTTCCAGGGCGCCGGACACACGGAAGTGGCGGTCGCCGGCGCGCCGAACGGCATAACAACGAAGACGTTGACCAAGATCATGTCGAGCGGCAACGGCGGCGACGACAGCATTACCGTATCGACGGCGTTGAAGACACCCGCGGTCCTCGATGGCGGCACGGGCTTTGACACCGTCAACGGCGGCAGCGGCAACGACACAATCACGACGGGCTCCGACGCGCTCGGCGATACAGCGAATGGCAACGATGGCGACGACTCCATCACCGGTGGGTCGGGCGACGACTTGATCGCGGGCGGCAACGGAAACGACAAGATCGACGGCGGCGACGGCGACAACTCGATCAGCGGCAACGCGGGCAACGACACCTTGACCGGCGGAACGGGCTCGGACGACATCTTTGGTGGTGACGGAGCCGATTCCATCAACGGCGGCGGGGGCGACGACCGTCTTCGCGGCGACGATACGACGGGCAAGAAGCCTGGCAACGACACCGTCACCGGCGGGACCGGCGACGACATCCTCGCGGGCGGGGCCGGCAACGACATGCTCGACGGCGGCGATGGGGCCGACACGATCGATGGTGGCGCCGGCAACGACTCCATCGTTGGCGGCCCGGACGCGGTCGGCGCTGATGGACCGGATAGCCTGTACGGCGGGCTTGGCAACGACACGATCAAGGGCGGGTCGGACACTGATGCCTTGTTCGGTGAAGCCGGCAACGACAGTCTCGTTGGCGGAGCAGGGAACGACACGTTGAACGGCGGCATCGGCCAGGACTTCTTCGTCGGTCACGGCGTGCCCGGCGATCCGGCCAGCGTGGCCATGCAGCCCGATAATTTCGACACCTACCAGGACGACTTCGATCCGAACAAGGCGTTCTTCAGCAAGACGCCGTCAGCCAAATCAATTGCTCCGACCGAGTTGCCGATGACGAACGGATTGGCAGCCCTGGCGTCCATTACGAACAAACCGGGTGACTTCAATTTGACCGGCCGAATTCGTTATCTCGGCACGGGCGAGTACATCGTCAAACTGGGTCCTTCGGACGAAATCGCCGACGATCCCGGCAACCCGAATCCGACTGGCTGGCAGCGCGTTCACTTTGATGGCACATGGACTGACAACGATCCGCGGCCGAGTGGTCTGGAGCGCTTCCCGAAGGCCAAGGATTCACGCGAATTCTGGACGGTGCTCTTCCATCGCGCGATGATGCAAGCGCTCGACCCGAGTTATGACTTCACCGTGCCCCAGGATCAGGCAGCCTATAACGCGATCGTGACGAGCCCTGGCCTCGCGGTCGAGACGATGTCGGCGGTGGCGACGACAACATTTGCGCCCCCGAGCGGATTCACCGTCGATCAACTGCGCACCTTCCTGGCCGCTCCGCAATGGGTGACGGTGCAGACCAGTGCCGCCCCGACGCTCGCTGGACTTGGGCCGAACCAGTCCTATGCGGTGACGGCCGTGTCGAAGGACGGGGCGTTCATCACGCTCTATAACCCGCTGGGTTTCGACAAGGGCCAGGCCGCAAACGGAGCATTCGACGCGACCGGCAAGGCTTCCGACGACGGGTACATCACGATCGCGGCTTCGGACTTCTTCAACGTCGCGAACTTCACCAAGGCTTATGTCAACTAGTTCATGACGGAAACCGCCGGAGACCGAAGCGCAACGAGGGCGACGGCGTGGCGACAACGACGCTATCGCCCTCGCTGCGCTCCGGTCTCTATCTTTTTCAACT
Organism: Gemmataceae bacterium; assembly: GCA_036266155.1. Classification (GTDB taxonomy): domain Bacteria; phylum Planctomycetota; class Planctomycetia; order Gemmatales; family Gemmataceae; genus SIAJ01. The sequence goes on from DATANR010000052.1 coordinate 18,370, forward strand.
ATCCACCATTTCTTGGCCACACGCGGGTTAAGGAAGTACATTACAGATAAGGGTTAACGACTCGCTTCCGACCCCCAAGACCCGGACCGAATCCCACCGGTCTGCCAGTTCCTGGAGTTACTCGTGCCATTGCAGCGCTCATCGGCCTTGCGGCCCCGTCTCGCCGTCCAACCACTCGAAGGCCGGCTGGTGCCGAATGGCACGATCGTCGCCACGCTTTCACCCGCGGGCCTGCTCACCCTGATCGGCGACGACGACGCGAATGGCGTCAGCATCAAGGTCGGCGCCAGCGTGACGCTGACTCAGCTCGGCGGCACCACGATCAACGCGACGGGCGTCCCCGCCGGCATCGCGGTGAAGTCGATCAAGGCCGACCTCAAGGGCGGGGACGACACGCTGACCATCGACGGCGCGACCGATTTCAATGTCTCCGGCCCGGCCGCCATCACTCTGGGCGACGGCAACAACACGCTCACGCTCGTCACTACCGGCAAGATCACGCTCGGCAGTTTAGCGATCACCGGCGGCGATGGGTCGGACACGGTCACCGTGAACGGAGCGGCCGGCAGCGCGATCGGCGGCAGCTCCAAGTTCAAATTCGCCAACGGCGGCAGCGATACCACGCTGACGGGCGTTAAGTTCTCGGCCTTAACCATTGCCGCCGGCGATGCCCCCACAACTGCGAACGACGTGACCTGTACCGGTGTGACGATCGACAAGGCGTTCAAAGCGAGCCTTGGCAACAGCTTCCCTGGCATCATCAGCTTTGACACCTGCACCATCAGCGGCGGCATCAAGGCTGACGGCTATTCGGTCTCCGCGCTCTTGACGAACACGACCGTGGTCAAGGGCGTCGGGATCAAGACGCTCTATGACTCGGATTTGGAGGTAGACGGGGCCACCATCACGGGCAATGTTGCGATGACCTCGCCGCACACGAACTTCGATGCCAGCGGGGCGGCAACCAAGATTACGGGCAACCTGGCCCTCACCGCCACCGCCTGGACGTCCACGTCGTTTTCGACCGGAACGGCGAGCGAGGTCACGGGTGATGTGAAGATCAAGGGCGGCTGGTTCAACGACTCATTTGTCACCGATGCCAACTTCAAAGCAGACAAGGGCGTCAGCCTCAAGCTCGGCGACGGCGACAACGTGATCACCATCGGCGACGGCTCGGCGGCCGTACCGGTCCTGGGCAAACTTCAGATTCAAACCGGCGCCGGCGGCGATTTTATCACGCTTGACCATTTGACGCTCAGCGGCGCCGCGGACATCAAGACCGGCGGCGGCGCCGACACGCTTTCCATCGAGGACGCCTCTTCGTTCGCGCTGGCGTTCAAGGCCGACATGGGCGCCGGCAACGACACGATTTCTATCGCGCAGAACATTGGAGCATCGGGTCCCGTGACCTTCTCGGGCAAGACGACCATTCTGGCGGGCCTGGGCAACGACAATTTGTTCCTGGGACTTGATCAGGTCGCGAATGGCGGCGATCCGAACAGCCGGTCGGTCTTCACCGATCCGACGAGCGTCATCGACGGCGGGCTGGGTATCAATAGCTACGACGCATCAACGGGTCAGACGACAACGGTGAGCACGCCGAACTGGATTTGATCGATCCATCCATGGATCTGTGATGGACGCCTCCGGCGTCCTCGAAAAAATGAGGACTGGTTCGGCAACAAGACACCGACGCCCCTGCTGCGCTTCGGTCTCCGCCACAATCATATTTGTCAATCGAAATCGACCGACAGCTCATGCACTGGCTACGGCAACGTATTGCCCCGGCGCTTGTGTGCGACACCCACGTCGAACACGTTGACGAACCCGTCGCCGCTGAGGTCGGCGAAGATGTTGTAATTGGGCGACCCCGTTACAAACGGGGCGGCTACGACGGCTCGCACGGCCGCTTCGTCGGCCGCATTCACAAGATGGTCGTCGTTGACGTCGCCGTACAGCACATTCAATGTCGTCGCGAACGGTGTCATCGCGTTGCCGGCTGCATCTTTCAGAGCATTCGCTCCGGATGATGCCAGGCCCAGCAACACCGAGGTCTTCAAGATCGTCGGGACCTTCCAGGTCAGGATGTTCGTTCCGAGGCCCGTAAATTTCGTCGCCGTCAAACCAGTCAGGCTGTTTTTGTTGCCCGTCTTGACGACGTCGTCGAAAACCACCTGAATCCCGGTCACCGCCCAGGGCATGTCGAAGCGCGGCGAGCCGATCAGGTTGTACCACTTGGTGCCGAACTTCACGCGGAATTCCACGACGTTCGGCCCGACGGTGTCGATGACGAGGTTTTTATTCGTTGCCAGCGACCCGACCGTGGCGCCGACCGGCATCGTCAGCGGAGCCGGCGTGTTGCTGGCCGTGTCCTGGATCGTGCCGCCATTGAGAACGAGGGCGCTGCCACTGGCCGCGTCGAGGTCAGGCGTGTTCTCACCGACCACAACCGTGTAACTGAAAATCAGCGAGCTAAACGTGCCATTGCCACCGGTGTAGACGGCCGTCCCACCTGAGTTGAGTAGCAGCTTCGGCGAACCGGTTACCGTAACCTGCTTGCTGAATGCGACGGTGATTGGAATGACCGCGCCGATTCCGTAGGTGCCATTCGACGATACCGAGGTCACATTGGTCGGCGTGGCCGGCAGGCCGTCGATGACAATGTCCTTGTTGAAGCCGAGCGAGCCGGCAGTGCCCGGAGCGGCCAGCGTCAACGTGGCATTCGCGCCTGGGTTCGCATTATCCTTGATCGTAGCGCCACCCGGCAATGAAATACCTGCCACCGTATAGTCCAGATCGGCTGAGAAGTCAGTTAGTCCAACCGTAAACGAGAACGTAAGGATCTTCGTCCCGGTGCCACCGGTGTAACTCGCCGATCCGCCAGTGTTCAGCGCCAACACAGGCACGCCGGTCACGTCCACCTTCTTGTCAAAGGTCACCTGGATTGGAACGACTTGCCCAAATGGGTAGGTGAGATTCGCCAGCGACGACGAAACGTCCGTCACTTTGGCCGGGAACGAATCGATGACGATGTCCTTGTTCGCGCCCAGTGATCCGGCGCCGGCCGGATCGGGCAACGTCGTGTCCGCATCGTTGCTCGTGCCCATCTCCTTGATGATCGCTCCGCCGGGTAGCGTCAGGGCGGCCGTGGAGATGTAATTCAAATCGGCCGAGAATTCATTGACGGCCACGGTGTAGTTGAACGTCAGCGTCGTCGTGCCGCTACCGCTCGCGTAGTTCACCGTCGCGCCGGAATCGAGTGCAAGTTGCGGTATGCCCGTCACCGTCACCTTCTTGCTGAAGGTCATGGTGATCGGGATCACGGCCGCGAAGCCATAGGTCGTGTTGGCGACCGCGGACGTGACATTGGTCACCGCCGGGGCTGTTGTATCGATCACAATGGCCTTCGTGCCTCCCAGCGACGCGGCGCTTCCGGTAGCCGGCAGCGTCAGGTTCGCATTGATCGATCCATTCGAGGAATCCTTGATCGTTCCGCCGTTGAGCGTCAACGCACTCGTTGACGAGTAGTCGAGATCGGCCGACGCTTGCCCGGTCGCGACCGTGTAGTTAAACGTGAGCGTGGTTCCGGGGCTGCCGCTGGCATACGTGGCCACGGCCCCGCCGCCGGCGTTCAGAGCGAGTTGCGGTGATCCCGTGACGGTAACCGAGCTGCCAAAAGTCAGCGTGATCGGAATGACGGCGCCCACGCCGTAGGTGCCATCCGCCGAAGGCGACGTCACGGCCGTCACGCGCGGCGTGGTGTCGATGACGATGTTCTTGTTGCCCCCGAGCGAACCCGTGGCCCCGGGTGCGACGAGCGTCAGGATGGCGTCGAGGGTGCTGGCCGTGTCCTTGATCGTCGCGCCATTCAGCGCAATGCCCGCAGCCGTATAGTCGAGGTCCGCCGCGCCCTGCCCAAGCGCCACGGTGTAATTGAACGTCAGCACATTGGTCCCGCTGCCGCTCACATAGGTCGCGGTGGCGCCTCCCCCGGCGTTCAGGGCGATCGACGGCGTTCCACCGGCGACCGTGACCTTGTCGTTGAACGTTACCGTGATCGGGATGACCTGCCCGGTCGTGTACGTGCCGTCGGCAAGCGTGGACGTGACGCCGGCGAGCGTCACGCGCGGCGACACGAACACCTGGCTGATTTTCGTGCCCCAGTTATTCGATGTGAGGACATATTCCTGCGTCGTCCAGAAAGCTGTCGCATTGGTCGGGTCGACTTGAGTCGCGCTATAGTCTCCCCATCGAACCGATCCGCCCCCGAAGGTTACGTGGTAGTTGCTTGCGAGACCGATCTGAAGTTGCATATCCGTGGTCCCGAAGCTGATTCCCCCGGCTGGGTTCCGCGGGTTGATAAAGGCAGTCGTCGCATAGGCCCCCAAACGTCCGCTCGTCGGTCCGGAGCCGAGGGTCGCTGACGACCGTGAGTAGCCAATGAGAATGTCGCCTTCGGCGTTCATCGCTACGGACGGATCAATTCGATCGAATCCGCCGCCCGATATGGTCGCCTCCGCGACGACGGCGTTCTGCGAGTCGCTCATTACCGTGATGCGAATGGCATTGTTCCCTCCCACCCCGACGGCGTGAGCGCCAATGATTAGGTCGCCGACTTGATAGACCATACCGCCGAACCGGTCGTCAACTGGATCGACGTCGGCGGCCGCCCCATCGGGCTGATTCGAGAAGTCAAGCGGGCCCCAGTTTTGAACGTTGAGAGTTGTGGAGGTACCGAGACCAGCGCCCGGCCCACCAGTTCCGGTGAGGATTGTTCGAACAACTTGACCGAAATTGCTGGCGTCCTCCGCGAAGACCGAACTGTGGGCCGGGCTCGGATTGAAGTTGGTTACGCCCGCGGGAGTGTAACCGACGTCGAAGCCGGGGAGTTGAAACTGTGTCCTGTTGGCGGCCGTGGGGGTGCTCGCCATCAAATCGGCCTTCGGTATCGAATTCACCGAGACGCTCACCTGGCTAACCGCCCCAAAGTCATTTGTCCCGAGGTAGACGCCGTTCGCATCGACGGCCAGCGTGTCATAGTCGCCGAAATTGCCATCGAGATCGGCTTGCCAGTGCACGCCCTTCCACGCGCCGGTGGGATCATTCGTGTTCGATCGGGCGAGCAAGATTTCGTTGGTATTGTCGACCGTGATCTCGCTGGCGATCCAGCGGTCGGTCAACGGATCGTAAATGATCCGGGGATCGCTCGCGTCGCCGGTCGGAACGACGCCGCTCCCGATCCCGCTCACGGACTGCCAAAACGCCGAATCCGTTTTGGTCTGCAATTGCGTGCCGGTCTTGTTGAAGACGCGATAGACGCCATTGATGAACTGAACGTAGTGATTCGGCCCGACCGCCCCGTCCGTATCCGGCGGAATGTACCCGCTGTCATTAATGTTGCCGCCGTTGAAGTTCTGGCCGATCGCCGACGACGGAACGTCGCGGTCTTCGAGGGTGTCGATACGCAGGACTTTACGCCGCCGAACGGCGGAGGAGCGGGTCAGCACGGACATCGCGACGGTCCTCGAAGACGCGGACTGGCCAGAGGTTATGGTTCGCCCGCTACGCGGATCGGTGGTCTCACTGGCAATTTGGGCGAGCGCCGGTCAGGCATACGTGACGAGTCAATGACGACGGGCGCGACTTGCGACTTTATGCTACAAAACTCGGACGTGCCTACCAAGATAGGATTGAATGGCGCTGTGAAAATTGGCCGGCGACCGCCGTCGAAATCAACAACGGCTCGCGCTCAGCGGGGCCGGCAGTTCGACACGCCCGAAGTAGGTCACCAGGCTCGCGAACTTCACGCTCTCAACGCCCTCCGGAACCGCGAACAACATGCGGAGCCGTCGCGGACCCCGAATCTCGCCTTCGGCCAGCGGCAGCCACATGCCCTTGTTGAATACCTCGGCGGAATGCAGGCCCCCCAGCTGCTCGCAAACGTCGGTCGGATCTTCGGGTTCAAAATCGGCCGGCACCACGGCGAGTGCCGACGGATCCCACTCGGCCGATGAATCGACCGGTGCAATCGTCGCTTCAATCTGATAGAAGTGGCCGCCCTCGTCCTCGTTCCACGGCTCGCCGTCCAGCCCTTCGACGAAGTCTTCGTCGCCTTCGTGAACGTCGTACGGCGACGGCCCTTCCGGGGCGGGCACGGCCTTGACGGCGTGGATCGTCACTTCGGCGCCGCGCAGGGCGGCCCCGGCTTCGAGGATGCCCTCGTGGACGATGCGATTGAACTTCCACTTGAACCAGGCGCCGGACAAGTAAAAGAACGACACGAGCCCGCCGATGACGGCCAACGCTCCCCACCAGGGCAGGCTCGCACAGAGGTCAATCAGGTTGACGAAAAAGCGCATGGCGGCACCCGCGGCAGGAAATGCAGTGGCGACGGGACTTTGAGGGGGTGCCGAAATGTAGTGCAGGCTTGGCGCCAGGTCAAACCAGAGAATTGATTGCGCTGGTGACGCCGTCCGAGAGAGGGCGGCGTCGCCAGCATCAGAAGCCCAATTACTTCGCCCCAAAATCCGCCGCGAATGCCTTGGGTGACAGGTCAGCCCCCGTCGCGAACTTGGTCAGCCCACGCCAGTCGAGCGTGCGGCCCGGCTCGAAGACACGCTTCTTCATGAAGTCACCGACTTTTGGCTCGCCGACGTAGATCACGGAAACGGGATCGGCCCCGCCGTACACCTCTTTCGCGATCGTCGCGTGGACCTGCGAGGCGAAGAGCTGGCCCATCATGTAATTGTGGTAATAGACCGGCGCAGAGCAGATGTGGATCTTGCTTGCGTAGTCCGGGGCATTACGTCCAGGGGGCCGCTTGAGTCCCTGATACTTCTCGACGAGGTCCCACCACAGTTTGTTCAGGTCCTGGTCCGGTTGCTCGTACATCGCCTTCTCGAAACGCAGCATCACCTGGCACCAGCGTGAGAAGATCAGCAGTTGATTCTTGCGCACCTTCTCGGCCGCCGCGTCGAACTTGTCCGGGTTGGCGACGGCGACGCCCATCTTCTCGAGCCACCTGCGCGACTTGCTGAAGCGTTCGAACTGCATCGCCACGCCTTCGGTGGTCAAGATGTGCGACTCGCCACGCAGCACATAGGGCACGCTCTTCGGGATGTTCTTCGAACTGTAGACGCTGTGCCCGAGTTCGTGCAGCATCGTGCCAGCCCAGTATTCGTTCGGCACGATGTTGCCGAGCACGCGGACGTCGCCGTCACGATCGATATCGGTGCAGAACGCGTGCGGAGACTTGCCCTTCTTCTCGTATAGGTCACTACGGGCGATCACGTCGTCGATCGGCAAACCGATGCCCTTGTAGAAGGTCCGACACAGGGCCAGGATGTCCGCCTTGGCGAACGGCTCGTCGAGGTTCGCGTCGAAGACGGCCGGCGACTCCTGGAAGAACGGGTCGTGGTAATCCCACGGCATCAGCTCGGTCGGCCTCTTGTTGACCGTGGCCGCGAGCTTCGCATCAATCTCGGCCTTCGCCTTCAAGAACGGCTCGCGCGTCAGGTTGTCCAGTTCATCGAACAGGCGGATGAGTTCCTCGCCGTCTTGCTCGTTCAAGAAGAGCTGCACGGCATGGAAATTCTTGAACCCGAGTTGCTTCGCCATCTCGTTGCGCAGGACAACCAATTCCTTCAGGTCCTGCTCGACGTCGGCCCCGACACGCTTACTCGCTGCCCAAACAAGCAGGCGACGCTTCGTGTCGTTCGACTTCTTGAGCACATCGCGGACTTCGCTGTCCGTCATCTCCTTGTCGTCCACCTTGGCCCTGAACACGTTAAATTTCTGCTCGACCGCATTGGCCTTGGCCGAGATCTTCTTGAGCAGGGCCGGATCGACCTGCTTCTCGAGGTACATCAGGTACAGCACGTCGATCGCGCGAGCCAGCACCTTGTCCTCGATCTCGCCCTTGTCGCGCAGTTGCTTGATCGTCTTCAACTCGGCGAACGTGGCCTTGTCGGAAAGGGCCTCGTCGATCTTGTTTTGAGCATCTTCCTTCTTCTTGAAGTCCTCGTCTTTGCCGGTGATGTTCGCGTTCCACCACGCGATGCTGGCCGTCAGGTCGAGGGGCCGAATCTTGGTGTCGTGGGCGGCCACGAACTTCTTGGCCTGCTCGGTCGCGGCCGGGCTGGCGCTGGCATCAACTGGCATGACGAACCCCACGATCGACAAGAGGAACGCACCACGCAAAAGCGACATGAATTAAACTCCAGTTTGCCGTTAGCCGCGACGCGCTAGCGGAGCGCGACACGCGGCTGATTCGGGACGTTGACAATTGCGTCAGAGACTTCAACGTGACGCGTTCCGCTGGCGCGTCGCGGCTAACGGTTAGGTCGAATACACCCATTTTCCGAGCAACAGCGCCGGCGGCAACAGCAATACGAGCAGCAATCCCCAGGTGCCGACGAACACGCTCGCCAGCAGGGCGTCGAGCACGACCAAGCCGAAGATCGAGCGCCGGACGCCCGCCTGCACACGATCGGGCGTCGGTTTCCGTACTGCGGCCAGCACCGGCGTGCCGATCCAGAAGCCGGCGACTACCAACAAGTACGGAAACAACGGCGAACTGGTTCCCGGCGGCACCCGCGTCGCGGCCGCCAGGGCCAGCAACGCCGCCACCAGCATGACCCCGGCCGCCTTTGTGAGCACCTTCGGGTCGCTCCGCTTCTCCTCGGTGCGGGCAAACCACGTGACGCCGACGATGTACACGCCGATGGTGAGAGCCAGATGAGCCTGCGTCACGTACGGCAACGCCGTCGGCTCGGCGAGCGACAGCCCGAGCAGCACATTCAGGAAGCGGCAAAGGGCCATGCCGATTGGCCCCGCCGACGTCCGCTTGATGCGGGCGTCATAAGCGAGAATCGCCATCACCAGCGCCAATCCGACGATGGCCCCGGTCTTACCGGTGAGGGCGGCACACGCCCATCCACTAGCAAGCAGAACGGTTCCAATGATGACCGCGAGGCGAACCGAAATGCGCCCCGATGCCAGTGGTCGGAAGGGGCGATCACGTTTGTCGTCGGCGAGGTCGAAATAGTCGTTCCAGACCATGCCCGCCGAGTAGAGCATGCCGGACGCCAGCAACAGCAGCACAGCCTTCCACGCGAACGAATCGTTAACTACGCTCGGCGACAGGGCCGCTGTGGCGCAGAGGCCGAGGCCAATATCAGCGAACGCGGTAAAGACGTTGGGCAGCCGCAAGAGGCGTGCGAACGGGAGCAGAGGCATGACGATATTCTACGACAGCGGCTTCCGGCGAGCGGAGCCGCGTAAGTAAGCGGCCCGATAATGTCCTTGCGCCAACATCGGGCCGCTTACGCGGCTCCGCTCGCCTCTCTCATTTCACTACGCTAACTTCACTCCATCCTCTCTAACCCCAATCCGCCATGCCTGAACCCGTCGTCATCGCTACCTGGCCATTCGGCAAGACGGCCGTCGAGGTCGCGTCCAAGTTGCTTGCGGCCGGCAAGGTGCCGCTCGATGCCGCGATCGCGGGGGCCCAGGCCGTCGAGGACGATCCGAGCGTTCACTCGGTCGGCTATGGCGGCATCGGCAACGCGATTGGCACCGTGGCGCTCGACGCTTGCTGTATGGACGGCAAGACGCTTGATTGCGGCTCTGTGGCAGGCGTCGAGAACATTCGCCACGTCGCGGCCTTGTCGAAGAAGGTCTACGAGAAGACGCCGCACGTGATGCTCGTCGGCAAAGGAGCCGAGTGGTTCGCGATCCAGAACGGCTTCCCGCTCGAAACGCTGCTGACGCCGGAAGCTGTTGCCCTCTGGGAGAAGGATCGGCCCAAGAAGAAGGGGCACGACACGGTCACGGTGCTCGCCAACGACGGCAAGGGCCGGCTCGGCGGCGTCTGCACCACGTCGGGCCTGTCGTACAAGACGCCGGGCCGCGTCGGCGATTCACCAATCATCGGCGCCGGTCTTTATGTTGATGACGAAGCCGGCGCCGCCGGCGCGACGGGCGTCGGCGAAGAAATCATCCGCATCGGCGGTGCCCTGTTCATCGTCGAGCAGATGCGTGCCGGCAAGAGCCCGCAAGAGGCGTGCGAACTCGCGGTGAAGCGGCACATCGCAGCGGCGGTGCGTCGCGGTCAGCACCCGGCTCAGGTCGCGTTCCTGGCGTTGAATCCCAAGGGAGATGTAGGGGCTGCTTGCACGGAGAGGACGAATTTCAAATACGCGGTGGCGCGAGGGGAGAAGGTGGAGATGTTGCAGGCGAGGGAACTGTGATGTGGCGGATGGCTCCATTGACACCCATGCTAGTTTTGGCATATCATGGCTGAAGAAGAGGACGAACTAAAGCTGATTGAGTGGGTTAAGTCCGCAAGGGCCGAATTGAAGCGCTTTCCGGACCAAGTGAGATATCAGGTTGGATCGGCGCTCCTTCAGGTTCAAAAAGGCCTGGGCCATCCTTCGATTAAGATACTCAAGGGATTTGGCGGCGCCGCGGTCCGAGAAATCAAGACCGAGGATGAATCTGGCACCTTTCGTGTCGTGTTCACCGTTCAATTTGCGAAGGCGATCTACGTCTTGCATGCGTTTCAGAAGAAGTCGAAGTCGGGGAGCAAGACTCCGAAAGAGGAAATGGACCGCGTCGCACGACGGTTGGCTCTCGCCGAGATTGATTATGCCGCGAAGTATGGACGATGAACGATTCGAGACCGGCAGTGGCAACGTCTTCGCGGACCTGGGCCTGCCCGATCCCGATATGGCACTCAAAAAGGCGGAGCTCGCATCCAAAATTGCCGAACGCATCGACGCGAACGGATGGAGCCAGACGACCGCGGCCAAGAGGATGGCCATCGATCAGCCGAAAGTGTCTGCGATCATCCGTGGCAGGCTGAAGGACTTCTCGCTGGAACGGCTGATCACATGCCTGGAGAGAATGGGTCAGCCGGTGGGATTCGTGTTTGCACCACTCGAGGCGAAGACTCGAATTCGTAAGAAGACGGTCGCGCGAACACGACAGTCGGGAGTGTTCAAGCGCGGATCAAGGAAAATGAACGCAGCGACTTGAGCGACGTTCAGCCGGCCTTTGACGCAGGAGATGGATGTCATAAGGGCAGTGGCACGGGAGTGGGTGGAGATGTTGCAGGCGAAGGAGTTATGATTGGGAGCCGGAATTGTCCGAGTACTGGCGACGGTGGCTCTCGGGAGGCATTCTTAAAGGGATGAATCCGATGCTGCTTTGGGCTCAGCATTCGTAGTATTTCATTGGCATCCACTTTCGCCAAGCCGGAGTATTATCATGGGCGCTCAATTCCTTAAGTTTCGCAATGTAGTCGAGCAACGTGAAGAACTCATTCAAGTTGCGATGATCTGGAAAATCGAAGTGATTTAGGCCGAAAAGAGCGATAAGAACTTTGTTTCGATGACTCTTCAATCGAGTTTGCAAAGCCCAAACGCGATTCGAATGTATCGGATTTTCGTGGGAAACGAAACGTTCTTGATACCGGCTGACCCGCTCAGCAGAGCAATGAACGTCATCGAGCAGATTTACAAGGACTCAATTCCGGCTTGGGAAAAGCTGCCTCCGAAGAGCGAGTAAGAAAGTGTTGCTATGCAAATCCCCATTCTTATTGAGCCAGTCAACGGCACCGGCTTTCGGTCTCGCGGTGGCGAGCCGTTTGCATTGAGCGCTCAAGGCGCGACGCGCGAAGAGGTCCTGGGCAAGCTGCGCGATCAACTCGAATCGCGCTTGCGCGAGGGTTCGGCAGTCGTTTCACTGGACGTTCCGGCGGATCCACATCCGCTTGCCGAATTCGCGGGCATGTTCAAGGATGACCCGTTGTTTGAGAGTTGGCAAAAATCGATCGCGAGCTATCGCCGTAAGGCCGATGCGGACCCGAACTATCGATGAGCCTCTTCGTTCTCGATACTGACATTATTTCGCTGTACCAACACAACCATCCGATGGTGTGTGCGGCGGTTCAGAGTCATCCTATTTCGGAACTCGCAATCACTGTTCTCGCGGTCGAGGAGCAGCTCTCCGGCTGGTATAACGAGTTACGCAAGGCGAAGAAGACCGCCGCATTGGCCGCCGTCTATCATCGGATGGCATTGACGGTGCGTTTCCTCGGCCATCTGCCAATCCTCTCGTTCACCGAGCCTGCCATTGATCGATACGAAGACCTCAAACGCCTGAAGCTCAAGATCAAGAAGACCGATTTGCGGATCGCTGCCATCGCATTGGAGAACAATGCAATTGTTGTTACCCGCAATGTTCGGGACTTTGGGAGGGTTCCAGGCTTGCAGATCGAGGATTGGTCAAAATAAGTGTGAGCGCCTGCTATTTGTAAGCGCCCACACCGGTCGCTGACGCTCCTGGCTACTTCGCCGCCACCCCATTCGTCGTCGGCTCCACCTTCACCGCCGCCGGCACATCCGATTGCAGCTTCGCCAGGAACTCCGGCACCTCGACGCCGCCGACGTCTTTCATCACTTGCATCATCGGCGGCATCGAGCGAGCGAGGCTCTGCAAGAAGTTCGTCGTGTTCGATTCGCCCGAGCCGTTGTGGCCGCCGTTCTCCCACACGACCACCTTGTCGAATTTGATGTTCGAGATCGCCTGGGCCGATGCGGCGGTCAGGGCGTCCATGTGTTCGAGCATCATCATCTGGAACGCGGCTTGAGCGGAGCCGCAGGCCTCGATGATCTTCTTCAAGCCCTCGCCCTTCTTGGCCAAGATCTCGTATTGGCCCTTCGCTTCGGCCTGGAGCTTGGCGTAGATGGCAGCGGCCTGAGCGGTCGCGTCGATCTTTACTTTCTCGGCCGCGGCCTCGGCGTCGACGATCGTGCGGGCCTTCTCGGCCTTCGCCGGAGCTTCGAGCAACGCACGCTTCTCGGCTTCGACCTTCTCGGCCTCCGCAAGCGCGGCTTTCGCCATCGCGCGGTTCTGGGCTTCCAACACTGCAGCTTCGGCCTCGCGCTTCTTCGTTTCCGATAACTGATAGGCTTCCGCCTTCCTTACTGCCAACTCGGCTTGCGAGGCAGCCACGCGACCCTGGGCAGTTGCTTCGCCAGCGGTCGCGACGGCGTTCGCCTCGGCCAGCCGGACACGCTTTTCTCGATCGGCCTCGGCAACCTGTGATTCGCGTTCAAACGCGGCCTTCTGTTCGCCGACCTTTTGATCGCGGTCCAGCTCGGCGATCTTGATCGCCTGTTGCCGTTGCGATTCTTTGATGAGCGCTTCTTGTTCCAACAAGGCCGTTTGCTCGCCAACCATCTTTTCCTTGTCGAGCGTGGCGATCCGGATGGCCTGTTCGCGGGTCGCTTCCCGTGTGCCGATCTCACGCAGCTTGGTCGCATTGGCCACCTGGATGGCGCGCTCGCGGTCGGCCTCGGCGACGCCGGTTTGACCCTTCTTCTCCTGCTCGGCCACGTCGATCTTGGCCTGTTGAATCGCCGTCGCGGCGGCCTTGCGGCCGATCGCCTCGATGTAACCGCTCTCGTCGGTGATGTCGGTGATGTTGACGTTGATCAGGATCAGGCCGATCTTCTTCAATTCGGGTTCGAGCGACTTCTGCACGCTCTCCAGGAACTTGTCGCGATCGCGGTTGATGTCTTCGATCCGCATCGACGCAATCACTTGCCGCATCTGCCCAAAGATGATGTCGCCGGCCTGCTGCTTGATCTCGTCGGTGCCAAGCCCAAGCAAGCGAATCGACGCGTTCTGCATCGTCTCGGCATCGGTTCCAATCGCGACGGTGAAGACGCTGGGGACGTTGACACGAATGTTTTCAATGCTCAGTGCGCCCTTGAGCGGCACTTCAATTTGGATCGGCTCCAGGCTCAGGTAAGCAAAATCCTGAATGAGTGGGATGACGAACGCGGCGCCGCCGTGGACGCACTTGGCGGCGTTGCCGCTCGACGTCTTGCCATAGATCACCAGCACGCGGTTGCTTGGGCAGCGCTTGTAACGCTTGGCCACGAACATGAGCATGCCGAAGAGAACGATGGCGGCAGCGACACCCGCGACCAGGGGCCAGGGGATTGATTCGGCCGACAGTCCCGATTGCGCGAGAAGCATGGGTCAGGCCTCCGATGTGACATGTGTGACTTCAACGGCGCTCGGTCCGAGGACCGCGACCACCTTGATGGGCGTTCCGGTCGGCAACTCGGCCGTGGCGGTAAATGCTTCGAGTTCAACGGTGCGATTCTGTAAGTTCAGCGTGACCTTGCCGGGCCCGGTCTTGTTGGCCGGCACACGCAGGTAGACGGTTCCGGTCTTGCCCACCGCGTGATTGATCCGCACCGAGCCATCGGACCGCAGACGGTAGAGCATCTTCATCAGCGTGGCAACGAGGTACAAGGCTGCAATTCCGCTCAGGGCCGCAGCAGCCAGCTGAGCGTTGTCAGGCATCGAGTAATAGTGGGCGGTCAGTCCGCCGAGTCCGAAGAACGCGACGGCCGCACAGATCGAGCGGAAGGTGAGCAGGCCGACGAACCAATTGCCCGCATCATGATCGTGCGTGTCGGCCCCGTGATCGTGACCGCCGAAGTCGTGGTGCCCGGCATCTGCGTGGTCACCGCCGATGCCGAGGGCGCCGGCGAGGATCTGCAAAAGGAGGAAGGTGGCGCCGACTCCGGCCATGACGAGGAAGAGGGTTTCCATGTGCGAGACCTCCGGAACCGCGAGTGATCGGAGGGTTATTCGGCAGCCGTGGATGCGGATTGGGTGCCTTTTGGGGTAATGTAGAAGTCTTCTTGGTGAACGCAAGTTTCCGTGCTGCTTTAACTTACCAACACGAGCCCGCAAGGTCCGGATATTCAGTTGACAGCCGAATCGTTTCGAGGCATTAGGACGTTGGGGAACTTCATTTGATCGTCGGCCCGAGACCTGAATCGCTGTCGGGCGACAGCGGTTTTGTAGCTGGATTCGTGAGAATTCAGACACCCAGCCCCGGCAAAAAACTGAATTCTCACGAATCCAGCTACTTCTACTGTCTAGCTACCGTCGCTGTTCGTTCTTCAATGGTGGTATGGCGTTACGCGCGCGATGGTGATAGTACCGCGCCAGCTCGTTGCGCCGCAGCCAGCGATTGGTGCGGCGGA